>NZ_CAIFFF010000009.1:0-76742 GCF_903789625.1 uncultured Pseudoramibacter sp.
GCTATAAAAAAACAAAGCCTAGAGCGTTTGCCCTAGACTTTGTCGACAGTCTGAGCCGCTCTGTCATAGGACAGGGCGGCTTTTTGTGTGCGGCGGCGCGGCTAAAAGATCGACCCCAGCAGCTCGAAAACGGCGTGAACGTGCTCCGCGTCGATGCTGGCAAAGTTGATGATGATCTGGACGCAGCCCTCCGGTGGCTGGCGGTGAAGCGGGTGGAAGAAATGGAACCGCAGGGATTTGGCCGCAGCCCGCTTTAGGATTTCCGTTTCGGACAAATCGGTGCGGACCGTCATCAGAAAATAGGTGCCGACGCCGTAATCGGTGACCTTGGCGATGGGAGAGAGCGTCGGGCTGTGAGCGATCTCGTCGAGAATCGCCTCGCGCAGCCTGCGGTAATGCTTCAGCAGGCGGAACAGATGGCGCTCGTAATACCCTCGGTGGATGAACAGCGCCAGCGCGTACTGTTCGAAGCTGGACACCGAGCAGGAGTAAAAGCTCACGGTTTCCTCGTAGCGCGCAAGCAGTGTCGGCGGCAGCACCATGTAGCTGATGCGCAGCGAGGGCACCATGGTTTTCGAGAAGGTGTTGAGGTAAATCACTTTGTCGTGGGCGTCCTCGGAAAACATCGAGCGGTGGCCGGCCGGCACAAAGCAGAATTCGGCGTCGTAATCGTCCTCGACAATCCAGCGGTTTTTCCCGGCGTTGGCCCATTCGAAAAAGGCGATGCGCCGGTCGATGGGCATGGCTGTGCCGTAGGGAAATAGATTCGCGGGGGAGAGCTGCACGACGTTCACATCCGCCTGGCTGACGAGATCCACGCGGAGGTTTTTCTCGTCGATGGGGATGTAGCGCCAATGGCTGCCGTGGTTCTTGGCGATCTGCGCGAACTTGGACGGGCCGGTGTCGGCGCTGGCGACGGTGATGCCGGGGCCGAGAATCTGCATCAGCCGGCTGTAGAGGTATTCGGTCCCAGCGCCGACGACGATCTGCTCGGGAGAGACCCGGGTCATGCCCCGGTAATTGGCGAGTTCGCCTGCGATGGCCTCTCTCAGCACCCGCATGCCTTTCCAGGAGATCGTGGTCATCAGCGCGCTGTCTGAGGCGTTAATGGCCTCCCGCATGCATTTAGCCCACAGGCTGGTGGGAAACAATTTGAGGGAAGCGTGGGCAGCGCGGAAATCCATGAACCAGTGGCCGTCCTCCGGCTCGTCAGGCGGCGCGATCGGCTTGTCGTCGTGGTTGGGCACGACGTAATTCAATTTGCTGACGAAATAGCCCTTCTTTTCGACGGTGTACAAAAAGCCCTCGGAGACGAGTAAATCGTAAGCCGCCATCACGGTATTCACGCTGACGCCCAAGACGCTGGCGAACTGCCGCTTGCTGGGCATGCGCTCGTCAGGGCGCAGGCGGCCGCTTGCGATGTCCTTCCGGATGCGGGTGTACAAATAGAGGTAGCGCGGCAGATCGCCGCGTTTGGATAAATCGTAAGAAATCATTGTTCTGGTCCCATAAAATAAAAATAATCTGACGCTTATCATCATATCAGAATTGGCGGATAATGTCACCAACTTAAACAAAAGGAGCTATTCACATGACAACACAAAGCAACCTGAAAGAAAAATATGGCCTGTTTATTGATGGCACATTCAGAGCCTCATCCGATCAAGCGTATTTTAAAGTAATGAATCCAGCGACGGGTGAACAGCTTGCTGAAGTTGCAGAAGCGACCAAAGAAGATGTTGACGCCGCAGTGGCGGCCGCCTGGAAAGCATTCCCGGCTTGGCGCGACACCGAACCCGGCCAGCGCGCTGCGGTCTTATATAAAATTGCCGATATCATCGACGCCAACAAAGAAGAATTGGCGCGCATCGAAACCCTTGACAACGGCAAACCGATCCGCGAAACCTCGACGATTGACGTGCCCTACGCGGCGGACCACTTCCGTTATTTCGCCGGCGCGGTCCTGACCCAGAAGGGCAACGCGACGGTGCTCGACGGCGGGCTCTTGAGCCTGGAGCTGCGCGAACCCATCGGCGTCGTCGGACAGATCGTCCCTTGGAACTTCCCGTTTTTGATGGCCGCCTGGAAGCTGGCGCCGGCGCTGGCTGCCGGGGACTGCGTCGTCCTTAAATCCTCCTCGACAACCCCGCTCAGCCTGTTGGCGCTGATGGAATTGATTCAGGATGTGGTACCGGCCGGCGTCATCAACGTCATCAGTGGGAAGGGCTCCCGCTCCGGCCAGTATCTGCTGGATCATCCGGACGTGCGCAAGCTCGCCTTCACCGGCTCGACCGAGGTCGGCTACAACGTGGCCAAAGCCGCCGCGGACAAGCTCATCCCGGCGACCCTGGAACTGGGCGGCAAGAGCGCGAACATTTTCTTCAACGACGCCAACCTTGAACAAGCCCTCGACGGCGCCCAGCTGGGGATTCTGTTCAACCAGGGGCAGGTCTGCTGCGCCGGCTCCCGGATTTTCGTTCAGGACGGCATTTACGACGAGTTCGTCGCGAAATTGACCGAACAATTCGGCAAAGTCGTTCAGGGCGACCCGCTGGACCCGGCCACTCAGGTCGGTTCGCAGATTAACGCGGGACAGGTCAAGAAAATCGCCTCCTACATCGACATCGCCAGAGAAGAAGGCGCGACCATCGCGGCCGGCGGCGAAAAGAATAACGAAGGCGACCTCGCGAAGGGCAACTTCTTCAAACCGACCTTGATCACCAATGTGACTAACGACATGCGCGTCGCTCAGGAAGAAATCTTCGGGCCGGTGGCCGTCGTGATCCGGTTCAAGACAGAAGAAGAAGTCATCGCCATGGCCAACGATTCGGAATACGGCCTGGGCGGCGGCGTCTGGACCCACGATATCACCCGCGCGCTGCGCGTGGCGAGAAAAATCGAAACCGGCAGAATGTGGGTCAATACCTACAACATGATCCCGGCGGGCGCACCCTTCGGCGGCGTGAAAAAATCCGGCTACGGCCGGGAAACCGACTTGGCTATTCTCGACGCCTACACGGTCAAAAAGAACATCATGATTAACTTGTCCGACGCACCGTCCGGCTTCTTCCCGATGGCATAAGGCGTTAATCCACCCATTTTATTCACATCCATCTCAAGATACCTCCTGTTCAGCTTCAGGGGGTATCTTTTTTTATATAGGTATATGTAAAGGATACACACGTTTATTGAAATGCGTGTGGTCATTTGGTATACTTATATTGAATATAATGTACATTACAGTTGATAGAGGGAAAATCCGGCGGCATATATAGAGCGCAGCCGGTTTAAAGAAAACAGGCAAATGATTCAAAGAAAGTATACAGTTCACGGCGGCTACACCATGGCAGACATGGTCCGGGAGATTCAGGGGGAGCCCGATTACGCCGCCGCGTCAGACCGCGTCCTTCTGGTTTACGAAAGTGAAAATGATCCCGAGCGCATTGCGGCGCATCTGTCCTTTTTGAAGGTGCAGCTGCCGGAGGTCAAGGTCTTCGGCATGACCCTGCTCGGCCCGCTCAACGAGGAAATGGTCCTGCCCGAGCAGATCACGGTCTGCAGCCTGCTGCTGTTTCAAAACAGCACGGCCAGCGTGGTGAGCGCCGATCTGTCGCGCACGTCCGTCAAGACAGCGGCAGCCGCCTTCACCGACGCCGTGCAGGGCGCGCCGTTAAAGGGCGTCATGCTTTTGACCAGCGCGCAAGGCGAGCAGTCCGCTGACTATTTGGACACCTTGGCCCAGGCCTTTCCGGAAGTGCCGATTTTCGGCGGCCAGGCGGGGGGCAAGGAGCTCAACTCCGAGCAGTTTTACGTGTTTGACGGCACCCAGATCTATCTAGATGGGGCGGTCGCCGTCGCCTTCTGCGGCGCCGATCTGCACCTTCACGCCGAGCGGGTGCTGGGCTGGAAGGCGCTGGGGCGGGTCCACACCATCACGAAGGTCTCGGACAGCGGCGCCATCGAGACGATCGACAAAAAGCCCGCGATGGATTTGTACGAAAAATACCTGGGCCTGAAGCCGGACCAATATTTTTACGCGAACAATGCCGCCTTTCCGCTGCTGGAATGGACGGGCAACAGCCTTTCGGCCCGCATCCCCTTTGATTTCACGGAAGATGGCACGCTGCAGATGTTCACGCCGATGCGCGAGGGCGCGCGGGTCAGCCTGTCCTACTCCCGCAAAGGGATGCTGCTCGCCGACGCCTTTGCCTGCGCCAAACGGGAAGCCGCGTTCAAGCCCGAGGTCATCCTCATGATGACCTGCCTGAACCGCCGCCTGCTGCTCGGCAACGCCGACGCGGACCGGGAACTGAACTACTACACCCAGGTGGTGCCGGCGGCGTCCTGGGGGTACGGTGGCAGCGAAATCCTCAAAATCGGCAAAAACGGCGGCATCCTCAACAGCAGCATCGTTGCGGCGGCCTTCCGCGAAGGCGGGGCAGAGGGCCGGACGTCGGTCACCGTGCGGGATGAAAAGCTCGCACATATCGCGGAGCAGCCGATGGCCTTATCGGACCGTCTGGTGACCTTCCTCGAGCAGACGACCGCCGAGCTGCAGGAGACGATCCACAAGTTTGAGGCCCTCGCTCGGCACGACCAGCTGACGGGCCTGGCCAACCGACGTCTGTTAAACGAGGCGACAAGCACCTTGATGCGGCAGGCAAAACAAGGCGAAGGCTTTGCGGCGCTGATGTTCGACGTCGACTTTTTCAAAAACGTGAACGATACCTACGGCCACAAGGCCGGGGACGCGATTCTCAGAGAAATCACCGAGGTGGTGCAGGACCAGATCCGCCGCTCGGACACCTTGGGCCGCTGGGGCGGCGAGGAATTCGTCTGCCTGTTTGAAAACACGAGCCTGCTGGACGCCACCTACATCGCCGAGCGCATCCGCTGGGCCGTGGACCAGCACGCTTTTGCCTACGCCGGCCACGTCACCATCAGCATCGGCGTCGTGAGCTTTCATCCGGGCGAAACCGAAGAGTCGCTGTTTATCCGCCTCGACAGAATGCTCTACCGGGCGAAAAACGGCGGCCGCAACCGCGTCGTCACCGAGGACAACCGCGTCATCACCGCTGAAGAATAAACAAAACGAGCGGGAACACGCAAACAGCCCTGCAATCAGAAAAATTTCTGACTGCAGGGCCGTTTTTTGTGCAGATAAGTTGTTATTCCAGCTCGAGCTTGCCGGTGTACAGCTGGTAGTACATGCCGTGTTTGGCAATGAGCTCGTCGTGGGTGCCCCGTTCGACGATACGGCCGTGGTCCATGACCATGATCGCGTCGGCGTTGCGGATGGTCGAGAGCCGGTGGGCGATGATGAACACCGTCCGGCCGATCATCAGCTTGTCCATCCCGGCCTGGACCAGCGCTTCAGTCCGGGTGTCGATCGAGGACGTCGCTTCGTCGAGGATCATGGCCGGCGGGTCCGCAATGGCGCACCGCGCGATGGCGAGGAGCTGCGCCTGGCCCTGAGACAAACCTTCACCGTTGCCCGAGATGACGGTGTCGTAGCCGTTGGGCAGCAGGTTGATGAATTCGTCAGCGTTGGCGAGCCGGGCCGCGGCGTGGACTTCCGCGTCGGAAGCGTCCAGCTTGCCGTAGCGGATATTGTCAGCAACCGTTCCGGTGAACAGGTTGGTTTCCTGGAGCACGAGCCCAAAGGAGCGGCGCAAGTCGGCTTTTTTAATCCGGGTGATGTCGATGCCGTCGTAGCGGATCTGGCCCCGTTCAATGTCGTAGAAGTGGGTGATCAGATTGGTGATGGTCGTCTTGCCGGCGCCGGTGGAGCCGACCAAGGCGATTTTCTGCTTCGGCTTGCCGTGGATCGTGATGTCGTGGAGGATCGGCTTGTTGGCCTCGTACTCGAAATCGACGTGATCCAGCGTGATCGCGCCCTCGAGCTTGCGGTAGTGAATCACGTTTTTCGAACGGTCTTCCAGGCGCCACGCCCAGGTTTCGGTGCGGTGGTCGGCTTCGAGGAGCTTGCCGTCGCGGATGATCGCGTTGACGAGGGTCACGTCGCCGTCGTCTTCTTCCGGCATTTCGTCCATCAGCGTGAAGATGCGTTTCGCGCCGGCTAATGCCATGATGATGGAGTTGAGCTGCTGGGAGATCTGGCCGATGGGCATCGAGAAGCTCTTGGTCAGGTTGAGGAAGGCGATAAGCCCGCCGAGGGTCAGCGCCGTGTGGCCGGAGAGCATCATCAGTGCGCCGACAATCGCGACAATAATGTAGAGCAGGTTGGACATGTTGCCCATGACCGGCATCAGGATGTTGGCGTAGGTGTTGGCGCGTTCGGCGTCGCGGAACAGCTGTTCGTTCTTTTGGTCGAAGGTTTTAATGGACGCGTCCTCGTGGTTGAACACCTTGATGACCTTTTCGCCGGACATCGATTCTTCGATGTACCCGTCGACGACGCCGAGAGAATTCTGCTGGCGGATGAAGAATTTAGAGCTCATCCCAGTGATTTTACCCGAGACAGCGATCATCAGCGCGACGCAGACCACAGTCAAAAGGGTCAGCGGCAAGGAAGTGACGAGCATCGAGATGAAGACCGCGACGATGGAGACCAGCGCTGAGAAAGACATCGGGATCGCGATGGACAGCATCTGGCGCAGGGTATCGGTGTCGTTGGTGAAGCGGGACATCACGTCGCCGTAGGCGTGGGTGTCGAAGTATTTAATCGGCAGATCCTGCATCTTCGTGAACATTTCGTCGCGGATATCCTTCTGGATCCCTTGGGAAATCGTGACCATGATCCGGTTGTAGAGCAGGTTGCACACCGCCCCAATTGCGAACACGACGCCCATCACGATGACCGTGTGGAGCAGCGGTGCGAAGTTCGGGTGGGACTGCTTGAGCATCGGGGTGATGAAGTCGTCGACGACGTTGCCGATGAACAGCGACGATAAGGCGCCGACGATAGACGAGACGATGATGAAGATGACCACCGCGGTGAACCGGAAGCGGTAATTGCGGCCGATGTAGGCCAAAAGCCGTCTGATGGTGGCGCCGTCGATGGCGTCCGCGCGGGAGGGCGCTGCCTTCGGGATCGGGTGATCCATGCGGTTGCCTTGTTCGTCAACGAAGTGACCGTCCTTGAATTTACGCTTCTTCGCCATTGACCTGGCCTCCTTTCATTTGCATCTGGGTGTCGTAGACCTCGCGGTAGATGTCGTTGCGCGCGATGAGTTCGGCGCTGGTGCCGACGTCGGCCACGCGTCCACCGTCCATGACGATGATCCGGTCCGCGTCCTCGATCGAGGAAATCCGCTGGGCAATGATCAGCGTCGTCGTCCCTGGGATAATTTCTTTGAGACCCTGGCGGATCTTCGCGTCGGTCTTCGTGTCGACGGCCGAGGTGGAATCGTCGAGAATCAGAATCTTCGGCTTGGCCAGCACTGCGCGGGCGATACAGAGCCGCTGCTTCTGGCCGCCGGAGACGTTGGTGCCGCCCTGTTCGATCATCGTGTTCAGCCCGTCGGGCATTTCTTTGATGAATTCGTCGGCGCAGGCGACTTCGCAGGCCCGCCAGAGTTCGGCGTCTGTGGCGTTTGGATTCCCCCAGCGCAGGTTGTCGGCGATGGTCCCGGCGAAGAGCACGTTCTTCTGCAGCACCATACTGACCTGGTCGCGCAGGACTGCCATGTCGATTTTTTTCACATCAACGCCGCCGACGTAGACGGTGCCGGTCGTCGCGTCGTAGAGGCGCGGGATCAGCTGCACCAGCGACGATTTCGCCGAGCCGGTGCCGCCGATGATGCCGATGGTTTCCCCGGACCTGATCGAGAGGTTGACGTCCATCAGCGAGAGCTTGTTCGGGTCGCCGGCGTAGGAGAAGCTGACGTTGTCGAAGACAATCGAGCCGTCTGTGACGTTTTTGATCGGGGCCGGCGCGTTGGTCAACGAGCTTTCGGTGTTGAGCACTTCGACGATACGTTCGCCAGACGCCTGAGCGATGGTGAGCATCGTGAAAATCATCGACAGCATCATCAGGCTCATCAAAATCATCATGACGTAGGTGATTAGACTGGTGAGCTCGCCGGTGGTCAGGCTGCCGGCCACGATGAATTTCGCGCCGAGCCAGGCGATGATGATCATGCACGCGTACATGACGGCCTGCATCAGCGGGCTGTTGAGGGCCATCAGCTTTTCAGCCTTGCTGAAGGTGGTGTAGACGTCGCCGGAAATGCCGCGGAATTTGTCGATTTCGTGGTCCTTGCGGACGTAGGATTTGACGACGCGGATGCCGCGCAGGTTTTCCTGCACGACGGTGTTGAGCTTGTCGTAAATCTTGAAAACCTTGCGGAACAGCGGGTGGGCGAATTTGATAATCAGCCCGAGCCCCACCGCCATGATCGGAATCGCGATCAGGAAATAGACCGCCAGCTGGGCGTTGATCATCAGGCTCATAATGAGTGCGAAAATGAGCATCAGCGGCGCCCGGAAGGCGATGCGGATCAGCAGCATGTAGGCCATCTGAACGTTGGTGATGTCGGTGGTCATTCGGGTGACCAGACTCCCAGTGGAGAAGCCGTCGATGTTTTTAAACGAGAAAGTCTGGATTTTCTCGTAAATGTCGTGGCGCAGGTTTTTCGCCAGCCCCGTCGAGGCGGTCGCACAGAATTTCCCGGCCAGCGCACCGAAGCTGAGGGACAGGCACGCGGCCGCGAGCATGATCAGCCCGTAGAACCAGGTCGCACGCATGTCGCCGCGGTTGAGCCCTTCGTCGATCAGGCGCGCCATCAACAACGGAATGATGATTTCCATGACGACCTCGAGGGTCACAAAAAGCGGAGAGAGCATCGATTCGCGCTTGTACTCGCGGATACTCTCCGACAATTTTTTGATCATAATTGCCTCCTTCTTAATGATTAACTTTGCTTAGTCTTTCTATTATAACAATAATAAAGGTGAAAAGATGATAAAAAGCGGATTAAAAAGAGGTTAAAATGTTACATTTTCCTGTAATTTTTTTATGGTTCTCACACTTGATTTAATGGGTTAAAAGGTTTATTATTTAAACAGACTGATAAATATGTAATGCTTGAAAACAGGGGGAAATATGGACGCAGTTGACGAAACGAAAGGCTTCGGACCGGAATTTATCAAACTGGTACTGACGCTGAATAAAGGGAGCATCACCCAGTATTTGAGAGAAAAGGCGGAATTGATGGAGCTGCGCTACGGCGAGTTCATCGCCTTTCTTCAGATTTTGCGGGCGGATGAGGAAGGCAGAAAAACGACGGTATCTTCCCTCAGCCGAGCCAATCACTGCACCAAATCCAACATGTCGCAGATTGTGCGGGTGCTGGAGGAAAAAGACTACGTGGGACGCGTGCCGAGCCAAAGGGACCGCCGCACCGTTTTTCTCGAAATGACCCCTCACGCCAGAGACGCGATACTGAAGCACCGGCTGTTTCTCGATACGCCCCTCAACGAAGCGGCCAAACGCATGGGACCGGAGAAATCGGGCCAGCTCATCACCCTGCTTTGGGAGCTGTGGCGCACGATGGAGCAGATCGCGGAAGAAAAAGAAGAAACCGGCCATACAACAAACACCTGATTCTGACGAACCAGGTGTTATTTTTTTGCCAAAATAGTTGATATTGATTTAAACCGTCGGGTTCAGGTCAGTGTCGGCGACTGCAATGAACCGTTCGATGTGGGCGTAATCGGTCACGTCCATGTCCAACGGGGTGACGACGACGTAGTTGTGGTTGACCGCGTAATCGTCGTAGCTCAAATCCTCATCGCTGTCGGCGTGATTCGGGGCGACCTTCATGTCGAAGTACATCGTATTTTCGTCCTCGCCCTGAGTCTTCGCGAAGGAATTGGCGTAATTGTGGCGCCGGCCCATTCGGGAGACAATGGTGCCCTTGATGTCGGCGTCGGGGCAGTTGGGCGTGTTGATCGAGAGGATGTAGTCGCGGTTGTCCGGCTGATTGACGAACCAGCGGGCGGCCTTCAAGGCGTATTTCGCCGAGTAGGTGTAGTCGTAGCGGCTGCCGCCGTTCAGCGACATGGCGATCACGGGGACGCCGTTAAAATAGGCGGCTGACGACGCGCCGATCGTCCCCGAGTGGAGGATGTCGTAGGCGACGTTGGAGCCGTGGTTGATGCCGGTGACGACGAGGTCGGGCCGGGTGTCGGGGTCGGTCAGGATCGCCTCAAGGGCGACGGAAACCGAGTCGTAGGGCGTGCCGAAGACGCGGTAGCCCTTTTGAAGCGCCGGATCGTCCGGCTCGAAGGGTTCGGCGTGGACTTTCAGCTGTCCGCGCACCGCCTTGGAATGGGATTTGGCAGATTGGGGATCTGCCGGCGCGGCGACGACGATTTCGCCGAGCTTTTTCATCTCAGCGGCCAGGGCGTGAATGCCCGGCGCATCGAAGCCGTCATCGTTGGAAAGTAATATTCTCATAATTAAGTCCTTTCTGGTCCAATGGGAGCAATGCAAAAGTCAAAAGCTGACAGCGCATCAATGCGTTTCAATTCGCGAAAAACTGGTCGATACCGTTCGCGATGCCCTGCACCATTTTGGTCTGGTGGGCGTCGGTCTGCATCAGCTTGTCCTCGGTCGGGTTGGTCATGTAGCCGACCTCGATGAGGGTTGTCGGTACCTTCGCCCAGTTGTTGCCGGTCAGGTCGTCGCGCTCGACGACGCCCTCGCTCTTGGCGCCGGTGGCGGTGCAGTAAGCCTTGATCAGGCAGTCCGAAAGCTTGCGGCATTGGCTGTATGTCGAGGCGGTGTAGGGATTGTGCGCCGTGATGTTGATGGTCATCGCGCCGGTGGGCGTGCTGCTTTCGGCGGCGTTGGCGTGAAGCCGGATAAAGGCGTCGGCGTTGTTGTCGTTGGCCACCTGCGCGCGCTCGACGCAGGAATGGGCGGAATTGCTGTCGGTGCGGGTCAGCACGACCTTGTAGCCCCGTTTTTCGAGCTCGGGTTTGAGCTTGTTCGCGAGGTTCAGCATGAAGTCGTACTCGGTCACGCCGGTGGCGACGCCCTTGGTGCCGACCATATCCTTGGCCTTGGTTTCGCTGGCGCCTGGGCCTACCGGTTCACTGCCCGAGGGCATGACGGAGGAGTGCCCCGGATCGAGCACGACGGTCTTTTGATTGGCCGCCGGCTTCGTCTGAGTAGAGGTGCCGGTCTTTGATTGGGATGCGGTGCTGGTCTTGGACGCTGTCGTCGTCTTTTTCGAGGTGGACGTGGAGGCGGACGCATTTCGGGCGTGGACGTCGTAGAGGACGGCGCCGGCCGAGACGGCGATGATGGCGACCATCACGACGATCAGAATGTTTTGGTGTTTCATACAGCAGCCCCCTCCCGTTATTCCGGCGTGTAGCCGCCGCGGGCGTCCATCGCATTTTTTAGCAGCTCGACGTTGGCGCGCTCGATGTCCGACAATTCGTAGTTGTTGTCGAAATCGTCGGGATCGATCGTCCCGTTGTACCAGCTTTTGCTGTCAAAATAGTTCTGCAGCTCGGCGGCTTTGAACCGGCGGCCTTCCCGAGCGTAAATTTCGTTGAGGGCGTAGTTGCATTCCTTGGCCGAGAAGCCGCTGATGTCGCTTGAGGACAGGTATTCGCTTGTCGAGTTGGGAAGGATGTAACTCCGGTTCATCCAGTTGGCGTCAGAGGAAGAATTAGAAGAATCCGAATCTGAGTTCGAGTCTGAGTCTGAGTCTGAATTTGAGCTGCTGTTGCGCGATTGCGATTTTGGCGATTCCGATTGGATCGAGCTCGAGCCCGAACTGCTTTGGGACGTGCTGCTGTTTCTGAACACGAAGAAGTACAGTGCGGCAACGACGACGGCGGCCGCGCAGACGATGGCGACGACGATGACCAGCGTGTTGCTGGCTCCGGGCTGTTTTTCCCGCTTGACGGGCTGCTCGTAGGGCTGCGCATTGGGCTGGTCGTAGGCGTCTTGGCTGTACGCGGTCAAGTCGTCGGTTTCAGCGCGCAGGTCGTCGTAATCCGCTGAGGTGTAATCGGGGTTCGGCGCGCCGCAGACCTGGCAATAGGGCAGGCTGGGATCTAAATTGGCGCCGCAGTGGGTGCATTTCATAATGGCCTCCTTGATTCGCTTTATTTAAGTTTTTGTTAATTAACTCAATTATAGCATAGATTCAATGGCCATGGGTGAAAACGTATAAGGAAAAGCGCCGAAGCAAAAGAGGCCGCGCCGCCCGGCTCTGAGCCGCCCGAGCCTACTTTTTGGCTGGGAGCTCGGCGAGATCAGGCAGCTTGTCCGGCGAAATGTCGGAGAGAAAATCCTCGACGTAAATCATGTGTTCGAGCATGCGCTTGCGGGCGAGGATCGGATCCTTCGCGACGATGGCGTCGGTGATGCGCCGATGCTGAAAATAGAGGGCGTTGCCTTCGTCCTTTTCTTTGGAAATGATCGCGATGCGGGCTTGGTAGCGCACGGTTTCGAGCAGCGTCGTCGCGGCGGTCAGCGAATCGCGGATCAGGCAGTTGTTTGACGCGGCGGCGATGGACTGGTGAAAGTCGTCGTCGAGGGACGCGGAGGTGTCGATATCCGGGGCGATTTCCATTTGATCGGCAACAGCTGTGATGTGCTGAATGAAATCAGGCGAGGGATCGGCGGCCGCAAGGCCGGTCGCTTCGATTTCGAGGCTCTGCCTGAAGTGGTGGATGTCGTAAAGGGAGCCGCCGCCGAGGTAGAAGGAGATGGTCATCGGCTGAAGCAGCGCCAAATCCATGCGGTCGCTGATGAAATTGCCTTCACCCTGCCGGCTGACGACGAGACCGATCATTTCGAGGGCGCGGATCGCTTCGCGGATGGTCGCCCGGGAGACGCCGAGGCTTTCAGCGAGCTGGCGTTCTGGGGCCAGCCGGTCGCCTGGACGCAGCTTTTTATTTTGGATGTCGCTCTGGATGCGGCGGATAACGATTTGGAAAGCGCGGGATGCGTTTGGGTTTTTGGCGCTCACGGGTGTCTCCTTTCTCAAAATCACGATGACTCATTTATTATTCATTAAGCCTTATTTTAAATCAAATCAAAAATCAAGATAGTGAATATTTTGTTCTAAAAGGATAGAAAATTTCAATTTTAGGTGAATTTAAGATTGACAAATTGGTCTGACCACTATATACTTAAGGTATCGGTATTCGTTTACAGGTGTAAAACTGCCGAGAAAAGGGGGAAAACATGAATTTTGGTTTATTTCTACTGGCATTAGTTCCGATCATCTGGCTGATCATTGCCCTCGCGGTGATGAAGATGCCAGGGTATTGGGCCTGTGTCATCGCACTGGTTATCGGCGCGGTGATTGCCATGGTCTCATTCGGAAGCTCCGGCTCCAATGTCGCAACGGCGGCGCTGGAAGGGGCACTCAATGCGTTGTGGCCGATCATATTGGTCATCATCGCGGCACTGTTTACTTATAATATCACGCTGGAAACCGGCGCGATGGACAAAATCAAGGCAATGCTCGCGTCAGTCTCCACTGACCAGCGTGTCCTGCTTTTGATCATCGCTTGGGGATTCGGTAACTTCATGGAAGGGATGGCCGGCTTCGGTACGGCTGTCGCGATTCCGGCTTCGATCCTCGTCGGCCTCGGCTTTGATCCGATTCCGACCGTTGTGGCCTGCCTGGTCATCAACTCGACGCCGACCGCCTTCGGTTCCGTAGGGGTTCCGACGACGACCATGGCCGCTGTCACGGGCTTAAACGCCACAGCACTTTCCGCAAATGTCGCGCTGATCGAATGCTTGATTATGTTCATCTCACCGATTATCGCGATTATGATTCTTGGTAAAGGCGCAAAGGCCATGAAGGGCGTCTGGGGCATCACATTGGTCTCATCCCTCGCCTTCACACTGCCGTGCTTCATCGTCGGCCGTTTCGTCGGCGCAGAACTGCCGAACATCGTCGGTTCCATTGTCTGCATGGCTGTGACCATTTTGATGGCGCGTAAAATGCGCGGCCGCGAAGTACCGGAAGCATACAGCACAATTCAACAGCAGGACGCCGAAGGTGTCAAAGAAAAACTCACCGTCGCGTCAGCCGTTAACGCGTGGCTGCCTTTCATTTTGATTTTCGTGATCTTGGTTGTGACCTCAAGCTTGGTACCATTCATCCACGATCCGCTTTCAAAGGTTGCTTCGGCTGTGACGATCTACAATGGTAAAGGCGCAACGCCGTTGACCTTCACTTGGATCAACACGCCGGGTGTCTTGATCTTCATCGCGGCCATTATCGGCGGCTTAGCTCAGGGCGCCAGCGGCAGCACACTTGGCAGAGTTTTCGTCAAGACCGTGACCGGCAACTGGAAAACCATTGTGACGATCTGCTCGGTTTTGGCATTGGCTAAAATCATGACTCACTCCGGCATGACCGGCGAAATCGCGAGCGTTCTCGTCGCTGCAACTGGCACAGCCTTCCCGCTGATCTCACCGTTGATCGGGACCATCGGTGCCTTTGTTACCGGTTCTGGGACATCGACATCCGTCCTGTTCGGGGATCTGCAGCGTCAGACGGCACAGGCTATCGGCGCGAACCCGGCATGGCTGTGCGCGGCCAACGAATTGGGCGCTGGCATCGGCAAGATGATCAGCCCGCAGGGCATCGCCATTGGGACATCCGCTGTCGCCTTGGCCGGCTCGGAAAGTGTCGTGCTGAGAAAGGTAGCGAAGTACTGCCTGCTCTTTGTGGTCCTCGCGGGAATTATCTGCTACTTCTTCCCGATGATTGGACTGGTGATTCATTAAAAGCGAAACCCATAGGGTTTGCCTAATATTACACCCATATGCAATGATCCCCGCATCAAGTCAAATTGATGCGGGGATCATTTTTTTGCTAAAAAATGGGGGCGGCCGATCGATCAGCCTGCCCGGAAATAAGCACTTGCTTATTTGTTTTTCTTTTCGTAAATGTCGTCGGCGATGGCCTGGCCCAGGGCGATCAGGTTTTCGCGGGTTTCGTCGTTCACTGAGGATTTGACGGTGATCGGGTCGCCGAGATAGGTGATATTGTCGAGCCCTTCCAATTCCTTTGCGATCAGAGAACCGGATTTTGGCGCCCAGCTGCCGTTTTCAATGATCGAGATGGTGCGGTTCTGGATGTGCAGGTTTTTCATGTCGTCGATCAGATTGTGAACCGTTGGGTAAATGCCGAGGTTGTAAGTCGGCGAGGCGACGACCAGATGGGAATATCTGAAAATCGACGCGATGACGTAGGACGGGTGAGTCTTGGAGACGTCGAAGAAACGGACGCGCTTCACGCCGCGCTGCACGAGGGCGTTGGCGAGGATGTCCGCCGCCTGTTCGGTGTTGCCGTACATAGAGCCGCAGGCGATGACGACGCCGAGGTGTTCCGGTTCGTAGCGGCTCCACAAATCGTATTTTTCGATGAAGCGGTCGATGTCCTGACGCCAGATGACGCCGTGGAGCGGGCAGATCATTTTAATGTCGAGACCCGAGGCTTTTTTGAGCAGCATTTGGACGTTCTTACCGTATTTGCCGACGATGTTGGTGTAGTAGCGGCGGGCTTCGTTGAGCCAGGCGATTTCTTCAGCGCCGTTGATTTCGTCTTCGAACAAGACGCCGTCGAGGGTTTTGAAGGAGCCGAAGGCGTCAGCGGAGAACAAAGTGCCCGTCATCGTGTCGAAAGAGACAAGGACTTCCGGCCAGTGCACCATCGGCGCACTGATAAAGGTCAGCTCGTGCTTGCCGAAGGAAACGGTGTCGCCGTTTTTGACGGTATCGACGCGGTCGGCGATGTGGTGGCCGAATTGTTCGAGGAAGGTTTTGGCCTTCGCGGAGCACAGCACGCGAGCGTTGGGGTAGCGCATCAGAATTTCGTCGAGGGTTGCGGCGTGGTCGGGTTCAGCGTGGTGAACGACGACGAAGTCGAGATCGCGGCCGTCGAGGGCCGCTTCGACGTTTTCGAAGAACTGACGTCCGCAGGACCAGTCTACGGTGTCGAAGAGCACCGTCTTTTCGTCTTTTAATAAGTAGGAATTGTAGGACACGCCTTCCGGCAGCGGATGGACGTTTTCAAAAAGCGTTAACCGTCTGTCGTTGACGCCGACGAAGGTTAAATCGTCATCAATTTTGCGAATATTGTACATAGTTGACCTCCAAATTTAATATCGTAATTCATTCCGCCCTTATTTTATCACGATTCACTAAATTTTTCTGGCCAAAAAGGAAAAAAGAGGATATAATATAGAAAAATCTTGTCACAAACGATTTCACAAAAAAGAGTAAGCTTTACAAAAATAATTGCATTTACTGTGTGGAATGGCTTGATTTTAGAACAGGTTTACATTATAATAAAGGAAGTGGTCAGACCAATTTAAATGTGCCGACCATGTGTATTTATTATGATTGATAAAAACGGTATTTGTGGAGAGTAAGAGGAGGAAGCTAAATGAGCTATACGTACAATCCAGTCACCCCTGAAATTATCGAACAGATTAAAGAAGCGGCCAACGGCCACGTCATTTTAGGGGAAGACATCAACGAAGATTTCGCCCATGACGAAATGCGCATCTACGGTCAGGAATACCCGGATGTCGTCGTTGAACCGAGAACGACCGAAGAAGTTGCGGCCGTTGTCAAAATCTGCAACGACAACAAAATCCCAGTGACCCCGTCAGGCGCACGTACCGCGTTAACCGGTGCCCCAGTTTCTGTCAAAAAAGGCGTCATGATTTCAACCCTGAAGATGAACAAGATCCTCGGGTACGACGAAGAAAACCTGGTCGTCCGCATTCAGCCAGGCGTTCTGCTGAACGACCTCGCACAGGATGCCCTGAAACACGGCCTGATGTATCCACCAGATCCTGGTGAAAAATTCGCAACCGTCGGCGGCAACGTTTCGACTAACGCTGGTGGGATGCGCGCAGTTAAATACGGCTGCACCCGTGACTATGTCCGTTCACTGACCGTCGTTCTGCCGACTGGCGAAGTCGTCACAGAAGGCGCGACCGTCGCGAAGACAAGTTCCGGCTATTCACTGATGAACTTAATCGTCGGCGCAGAAGGGACCCTCGGGATTGTCACTGAAATGACGATGAAAGTCATCGTGGCTCCGCAGGCAACCATGTCGATGATCATTCCTTATCCGAGCATCGAAGAAGCAATCGGCGCTGTGCCGAAACTGTTCCAGGCTCACCTCGATCCGCAGGCCCTCGAATTTATGGAAAAAGACGTCACGATGGCGACTCAGAAATCCCTCGAAAAAGACGTTTATCCGGCAGAAATGGACGGCGTTGAAGTTAAAGCCTACGTTCTGGCTACATTCGACGGCAACGACGAAGACGAATTGATGGACAAGATCGAAAAGGCATCAGAAGTTGTCCTCGAAGCTGGCGCACTCGACGTTCTGGTCGCCGATACTCCGAGACTGCTCGCAGACGCATGGCAGATTCGTTCATCCCTGCTTGAAACCATCGAAGAAAGCACCAAGCTCCTCGACGAATGTGACGTCGTTGTGCCAATCACCAAGATTCCTGAATTCTTGATCTACGCTAAATCCTTAGGCGAAGGCAAAGATTACGAAATCAAAGACTTTGGTCACGCTGGCGACGGCAACCTGCACATCTATCTGTGCTCCAACGGCGACGACAAGGAAGCCTTCATGAAAGAATCTGATGAATTCATGACCAAGGTTTACGCAAAATGCGTCGAACTCGGCGGCTTGATCTCCGGTGAACACGGCATCGGCATGGGCAAGATGAAATATTTGAAGAACATGGTCGGCGAAAAGAACATGGAACTCATGCGCGGCATCAAGAAAGTCTTCGACCCGAACATGATCATGAACCCAGGCAAGGTTTGCTTCGATCCGGAAGCGGATGACTAAATATTATCTTTTTAAAGATAAATTTAATAAATTGACAAATATTTCACAGTTTACTTTTCAACACGAAAATTCTGTGATATAATATGTTCTGTTAATTCGGAACCTTCTCAATCCGGATTAACAGAACTTTTTTATAAATTTTGCGGAAAAATTTGAAAAGAGAAAAATTTTAAAGAGAAGAAGGGAAACTAAAACATGGCTTATCAAATTTCTGACCAGGCGAAGGACTTATTGAACGACGTTCATGATTTCTGCGAAAGAGAAGTCATCGAACAGGCAAAGGAATACGACAAAACTGGCGAATTCCCAACCGAAATGTACGACAAGGCTAAGGAAATGGGCCTGAACATTTTGGAAGTTCCGACGGAATACGGCGGAATGGAAATCTCCAACCCAGATGATAAAGAAGGGATGTCCCGTGTCGATATCGCTGCGCTTTTCGAAGAAATGGCAAGAGCAGATGCTGGCTTCGCAACCACAATCTCCGCTTCCGGCCTTGGTACTAAACCAGTTCTGATCGCTGGCAACGACGACCAGAAAAAACGCGTTTGCGACATCCTCTGCAACGGCGGCTTCGGCGCATTCGCACTGACTGAACCTGGTGCAGGTTCTGACCCGGCAGCTGGCAAAACCACAGCTGTTAAAGACGGCGATGATTACATCATCAACGGTACAAAATGCTTCATCACCAACGGTGGGATCGCAGATTTCTACTGCGTCACAGCCATGACTGATAAATCCAAGGGCACACACCACGGCATGTCCATCTTCTTGGTTGAAAAGGGCACACCGGGTCTGTCAACTGGTAAAGAAGAAGACAAGATGGGTATCCGTCTGTCCAACACTGCAGAAGTTATCTTCGAAGACGTCCGCGTACCGAAGGAAAACCTCCTCGGTGGCGAAGGCGAAGGCTTCAAGATCGCAATGGAAACCCTCGACCAGGCACGTGCTTGGATGGGTGTTGTCTCCGTCGGTTTAGCTCAGAGAGCTATGGACGAAGCGATTGCTTATTGTAAAGAACGTCAGCAGTTCGGCCGTCCAGTCCTGAAATTCCAGGCAATGCAGTTCAAGATTGCTGATATGGCAATCAAGATCGAAGCAGCTCGTCAGCTCAACGCTTACGCACTGACATTGATGGATCAGGGCAAACGCTACACCAAAGAAGCTGCAATGGCTAAATGCTTCGCTTCTGACGCTGCAATGGAAATCACCACTGAAGCTGTTCAGATGTTCGGTGGCTACGGCTACTGCCGTGAATACCCGGTTGAAAAACTCATGCGCGACGCTAAGATCTTCCAGATCTTCGAAGGAACCAACGAAATCCAGAGAATCGTCACTGCAAACAACACAATCGGCAGATTCTAATTTATCCATATCGATCATTAGGAGTCGGTGCGCTGCACCGGCTCTTTTTGTTTTTATATTTTCCAAAATAAAAAACCGAAGCGCGCGCTTCGGTTGAATTTGCGATTTTCTGAAAAAGGGTCAGTCATTGTAGATCAGCGCGATGAAGACGAGATCTTCGCTGCTGTTGTTTTCCATGCTGTGCCACTGGCCAGGTTCAATCGTACAGATATCGCCGGCGTGGACGGTCGTTCTCGATTTGTCGTTGTCGATAAAGGTGCCTTCGCCAGACAAAATGTAGTAGGGCTCGGTTTCGTGGATGTGCTGGTGCCAGCCGATGGTCGATCCCGGCGGGAGCACCACCTTGGCGTACATTCTGCCGTGGCCGTAGAGTTTGTCTGCGCTGACGATGTGGTAGCGATAAGCCTTGCCGACGCCGCCGGCCATGTTTTCGACGACTTCGCGTATTTCGTGTTGAACCATTTGTGCCTCCTGTACTCGTGTAATAAAATGGAATTTCTATTGATTATTATGACAGGTTTGGCCGCTTTTGACAACGGTGGCATTTAGCAGAGCAGCGTGAGCAAATGCGTTTTCATTTCAGATCATTGTGGTATGTTGTACAATTATGAGTTTGTGTAAAGAAAAGAAGGAGGCGTTAAAGATGGCAGAAAACCAGAAGGACGCGCAGTACAACAAAATGATGTACAGTCCGGTCCACAAGCTGATCGTCGCCCTGTCCATTCCGACGATCATTTCGATGATGGTCTCGAGCATCTACAACGCGGCCGACACTTATTTTGTGGGCCGCCTCGGGACGTCCGCGTCGGCGGCGACGGGCATCGTGTTCGGGCTGATGGCAGTGCTCCAGGCGGTGGGCTTCATGTGCGGCCACGGCTCGGGGTCGATCATCGCCCGGTACCTCGGACGCAAAAAAACGCGGGAGGCCAGCGTCGTCGTGTCGACCGGGCTCGCCCTCGTGGTGATTATGACTTTGGTGATCACCGTCCTTGGCTTGATCTTTATCGACCCGCTGATGCGCCTCCTCGGCGCGACGCCGACCATTCTGCCCTACGCGCGGGTTTACGGGCGCTGCATTTTGGCGGCGCCGTTTATCACGGCCAGCTTTTTGATGAACAACGTGCTGCGCTACGAGGGCCGGGCGGTCCTCGGAACGACGGGCCTCACTATTGGCGCGCTGCTCAACATCGCCGGCGACCCGATTTTAATGTTTAAATGCCATCTGGGCATTCTCGGCGCGGGGCTGTCGACGGCGCTGTCCCAGGTCATCGCCTTCGGGCTGCTGTTCTATTTCTTCCTGTCGGGGCGGACGACGACGCGGCTGTCTCTGCGTCTGGTGAAGCTCAAGGCGCCGGTGATTCTGGAGATTCTGTCTGTGGGCATGCCGAGCCTCTGCCGTCAGGGGCTCAACACGGTGTCGACGCTGCTGTTGAACATCGCGGCCGCGGGATGGGGCGACGCGGCGATTTCGGCGATGAGTATCGTCAACCGCGTCACCTTTATGGTTTTCGCGGTGGTGATCGGCATCGGTCAGGGGCTCCAGCCGGTGGCGGGCTTTTCCTACGGCGCCAAGGCCTGGAAACGGCTGAAGAGCGCCTTCGTGTTCACGGTAAGCCTGTCGGCCTGCGTCGCCCTGGCGCTGGCCCTCGCGGTCGGCTTAAACGCCCGGGCCGTGGTCAGCCTCTTCATCGGCGACCCGAAGGTCATCGCCATCGCTGCGCCGGCGCTGATTTACCAATGCGCGGCTCTGGTGGTCACGCCGCCCTTTACGATGACGAACATGACCTACCAAAGCGCCGGTATCGCCGGAAAGGCGACCTTTCTCGCCCTGCTGCGCAACGGGCTGTGCTTCATCCCGCTGATTTTGATTCTGCCCCGGACTATCGGGCTCCTCGGCGTGCAGATCGCCCAGCCGGTGTCGGACGTGCTGACCTTTGTCATCGCGCTGCCCTTTACCCTCGCGCTGCTGAGGACCTTGAACCGCCGAATCGGTGAGACGCAGGCAAAAAAATAAGGCCTCATCCGTGAGGATAGAAGCCTAAAAATTCAAAGGAGCGGGTGTGCGCCATGACCTGTCCGATAATGGCGTCCAAATGATCTTCGTCGATGTCGCCGATGAAATCCATGAAGAATTGGTAATGCCACTGGCTCGCCGGAATGGGCCGGGACTCGATCTTCGAGAGATTGAGATGTTCGGCGTCGAAGATGCCGAGGAGGTGGTACAGGGCGCCGGGCTCGTCCTTCAGCGTGAAGCGCAGCGAGATTTTGTTGCGCCCCGGCCGGTTTTCTGGCATTCGGGAGACGACGATGAACCGCGTCGTGTTGTTGTCCGCGCCGTTGATCGGCCCGGCGAGGATGTCCAGGTGGTGGATTTGGGCCGCGCGCCGGCTCGCGATGGCGGCCTTGGATTTATCCCCGGCGTCGTGGACCATTTTCGCGGCGACGGCGGTGTTGTGGTAGGGCACAAAGGCCCATTCGGGGTATTTCGAGAGAAAATCCCGGGATTGGTAGAAGCCCTGCTCGTGGGAATAGACGCTTTGAATGTCCGATATTTTGGCCCCGGGCACACCGAGGAGGCAGTGGTGCACCGGAATCAGCACCTCGCCGACGATGGACGCCTGGTAGCGGATGAGCAGGTCGTAGTTTTCGTTGATGGCGCCGGTGGTCGAGTTTTCGATCGGCACGACCCCGTAGTCCGCGCCGCCGCCGGTGATCGTCTTGAACACGTCCCCGAAGCTTTTGTGGGGAATCAAGAGCCGGTCGTCCCCGAAGAAGCGGATGCAGGCCTCTTCGGCGTACGAGCCCTGGGTGCCGGAATAGGCGATGAGGCCGGCCGCGCGCGGCGCCCGTATCTGCCGCTTCATCTGCAGGTAGCGGGCCATCGACGATTGCTGTTCACCGGTGAATACCATGATTGTCTCCCTTTCTGTTTTCATTGTGTTTTCAATCATAACACAAAAGCGGACAAAACGGGGCAGATAGTTTTCAGAGGCCGCGCATCCTGCGGAATTTTATTTAAAATTAAGAAAGAATTAAGTACAGAGAATGTGCCGGTTATTTCTCAAAATATGCAAAAAAATTCGTTTAGTTTCATTCATGAAACGCAGAAATTGGGGTTAAAATCGGCTGAAAATCAATATATGGGCGTCAAAAACCTGAAAAAAGCGGCAAAAATCCCATATAAAAATTTTAATAGTGTAATTATTTACAAATCAAATAATTTGCACAAATTTACAGCTTGACATCTGTTATTTCAATTGCTATAATATCAAACCTTTACTTTTAGATGGTATCGTGCTATAATGGTTACAACATACAAGCGAGGTGAAAAAGATGCCGCAACGTATCCATGCGACTTTAAATGATGTCAAACGTGAAGTGGAATCTCACAAGGGAGATTTGATTAAACTTCAGGCCCATAAAAGCAAAAAGAAATTGTACCGGAAAATCGGCAGAATCGAAGGAATTTATCCGAGTATTTTTACCGTGAAAGTCGAAAATCCGAGAAGTCATGTGCCGGAACGCCTGTCCTTTTCCTATTCCGACGTACTGACGCGCGCCGTCAGAATCGCGCTGATTAAGGACGAAGCACAGGAAGCGGAAAAAGCCATGACCGCGTAACCGCCGATCGGTGAATCCAAGGCCATACAGCGCCGACGCTGTATGGTTTTATTTTTTTAAAAATACATAAGGAGGGAATATGGCCTATACAATTGTGACGGATTCAGCGTGCAACCTGCCGGCGCAGCTGGTGAAGGAGTACGACATCCGGGTGATCCCGCTGAAGCTGATTGTCGGGCGCGAGCCGATGATTTTGGACAGCGAGCTGGCCGACGACGACGAAGCGCTGAAGGGCTGGAATCAGCGGCTCAGAGACGGCGTCGACGTCCGCACGTCTCCAGCGAACGAGGCGGCCTGTGAGGCGGTATTTGAGAAAATCCTGGCCCACGGGGAAGATTTGCTTTACATCGGCTTTTCGTCGCGCCTGTCGGACGTGTACGCGACGGCAAAGGCCGTGCTGTCGCGGCTGGAAAAGCAGTATCCGGAGCGCCGGATCTGTCTGTTCGACAGCCGGGCGGTCTCCTTTGGCGAAGGACTTTTGGTGATGAAGGCGGCGGAAATGCAGGAAAAGGGCGCGACCTTGACCGAGGTGTTTGACCAGCTCAAGGATGACCGCAACTGTCTGCATCAATATTTCACTGTGCCTAATTTGAAGACGCTGGCCCATTCTGGCCGGCTCAAGGGACGGGTCCGTCTCGCGGGCAGCTTTGGGCGTCAGCCGCTGCTTTCAGTCGACGAGGACGGCGGTATTCACGCGAAGGCCTCGGCCCGGAGCGACAAGGGCATTATCGACGCGATTGTGAACCGCATGAGCCACAAAATCGCCGACGCCGACGACCGCCCGGTGATGATCGCTCACACCGACTGCATCGAAAAGGCGCAGAACCTCTCGCGCAAAATCCGCGAGGTCATTCACCCGAATCAGGTGCTGATCCACACCCTCGACCCGGTCATCGCTGCCCACATCGGCCCGGACGCCATCGGCGTGTTCTTTATCGGCGTCCCGCGGAAAAAACGGGTGGTCTAAACCAATCGCAATTAAAAAGGCAGGCGCACAGCGTCTGCCTTTTTTAATGGCCGAAATATTAAACTTTTTCTTTGATGAAGCCCTTGCGGTAGGCCGCGATGAGCATTTCGAGGTCGTAGATATTATCCCGGAGGTCCTTGCCGATATCGGTGTCTGCGACGGTTTTTCTGCGGCTGTTGGTTTCGACGATTTCCTTGGTCGATTTGATGTCGACGCCGTTGCGGATGGCCGCGTCGACGGATTCGAAGGGCTGATGAGAGATCAGCGTCATGCCGTAGGAATTGTAGGTCAGGGTGTAGCCGGCGATGCCGGTGGTCTTTTGATAGGCCTTCGCGAAGCCGCCGTCGATGCACAGCACCTTGCCGCCGGCGCGGATCGGCGATTCGCCGTTCTTCGTCTTGACCGGGGTGTGGCCGTTGATGATGTGCCCGTCCTTCGGGTCGAGGCCGAACTCAATCAAAATCTTGTCGGCGATTTCTTCGCTGTCGGCGATGAGCTTGTAGTAGGGCATCTTTTCTTCGTGGTGGGTCGTCTTGTCGTCGATGAAATAGCGTTCGAAGGTCGCCATCTTTTTCTTCCCGAAAAGCGGAGACTTCTTGTTGCACCACAGGAACCACAGGAAGTCGTTGCGCGGCGGGTTTTCCCGAGCGTTCGAGAAATAGGCTTCCCGGGCGAGCTGGTCGAATTTGTCCATCAGCGCCTTGCCCGAGTAGGTATCGCCTTTGTAGACGACGGTGTCAAATTCGCCGTCCTCGGTCAGCGGGACGATGGCGTGGTAGAGCAGATTGTCGTTGTAGGTCAGGTACAGGCTGCCCTTAGCGTACATGAAGCGGATGTGGCGCTGCAGCTTTTCCGAATGGCGGAAGGAGTGGCACAGCAGCGACATCACGTGTTCTTCCTCGTCGGAGAGCTTCGACGGGTTTTCGGGGTCCAGGGTCGGGAAATTCGTGTCGTTGAGCGGGTATTCCTTTCCCTCGACGGTGACCGTGCCCTTTTCCAGGTTGATGGCGCGCATCAGGCAGCGGTCTTCCATATGGTATTCCGGGTGGCGGTCGATGATTTGTTCCTCGACTTTGAACTGGATGATCGAGATGGCCTTGTGCATCTTCGAGATCAAGTCGATGTCGATGCTGGCGTTTTTGTCGGCGATGTTCTTCGGGTAGAAATCGGTGCAGGGGTCGTCGCCGTAGGTCTTCTGGGCGAAGGTCGCCAGCGGCAGCATGTTGATCCCGTAGCCGTTTTCGAGGACGCGGGTGTTGGCGTAGCGCATCGCAATACGGACGGCGCAGGCGATGCAGGCACGGTTGCCGGCCGCGGCGCCCATCCAGAGGATGTCGTGGTTGCCCCACTGCAGATCCATCGAGTGGTGGTGCATCAGCGTGTCCATCACGTGGTGGGGGGCCGGGCCTCTGTCGAAGATATCGCCGATGATGTGCAGGTGGTCAGTGGTCAGGCGCTTGATGACGGTGGAAATTTCTTCGATGAAGTGATCGGCCATCCCGTACTCGACGATGCTGTGGATGATCGCGCGGTAATAATCCCGCTTGTTGTAGCGTTTTTCGTCTTCCTGAATCAATTCGTCCATGATGTATCGGAAATCCTTCGGCAGGCTCTTTCTGACCTTAGAGCGGGTGTATTTGCCGGCCGACGCGCGGCACACCTTGACCAGGCGGTAGATCGTCAGCTCGTACCAATTGGTCAGGTATTTGCCCTTCTTTTCCTGCTTGATCAGGTCGAGCTTCTGCTGCGGGTAGTAAATCAGCGGGATCAGCTCTTCCAAATCCTCGAGGGACACGGTGTTGCCGAGTTCTTCCATGACCTTGCGGCGGATGGCGCCCGAGCCGTTCTGGATGACGTGGTTGAAGGCGAGGTCCTCTCCGTGGATATCCGTCAGGAAGTGCTCTGTCGCCTTCGGTAGGTTCAAAATCGCGCGCAGGTTGATGACTTCGCTGACCGCCGAGGTGATCGACGGGAAATCCTTGGAGAGCAACTCCAGGTATTTCTTGTTTTTTCTCAGCTGAGTTTTCGTAAAGTTTTGCATTTCTTTCCTTTCAATCGAAGCGCATAAAGCGCACTTGATTATGATTTTTGATATATTAAGTATACAACATAATGCCGATTAAGTAAAACAATTATACAATGATTTGAATAGAAAGACCTTAAAAACCACAGTGTACGTCAGTACAAAAAATTTCAAAAAAATTCACAAAAAATTAAAAAAAGGCTTTACAAAATGCGAATAGACCGCTATAATAATCAGGTAGTCGCGAGTTGATCCCTTAGCTCAGCTGGAAGAGCGCCACCTTGACGTGGTGGAGGTCACAGGTTCGAGCCCTGTAGGGATCACCATTTGATCACACACTCCGAAACAGACGTTTCGGAGTTTTTTATTGCTTATAATTCGGATGCATATAAAACACTGAAAAATGTAATCAAAAAGAGAGGTAGTGTGATGCGTACAACCAATAATGAAACTCGAATGGACAGTGAACCCAATGCTGAAACACTGGAAGCTTTCCATGAAGTTGAAGAGATGAAAAAACATCCGGATCAGTACAAGGCTTACGATAGTGTAGACGAGTTATTTGCAGATCTTGAAGCGTAATGAAATATCGTATTTTAAGAACCACGAGATTTAAAAAGGACTATAAACGCGCAAAAAAGCGTGGATATCCTGTAGAGAAGCTCAGAGAAATTGTGACAAAGCTTGCCAATGGCGAACAATTAGCACCGGAAAATTCGGATCACGCGCTGACTGGGAACTACATCGGGAAGCGAGAATGCCACATTACGCTAGACTGGCTTCTGATTTACGAAGTCGACGAAGAAGTTTTATATTTATATCTGTCACGAACGGGAACACACAGCGATTTATTCTAAAATTCGCAGATCACAACGCTCCGAAACTTTTGTTTCGGAGTTTTTTTATTGCCCAAAATTAGTCAGCGCTCAATAAAAAACGGACCTTTCGGTCCGCTGCAAATATCAAATGTCAAACGAGGAATCCCACGGCGAGAACGATAATCCCGAGGACGATTCGGTACCAGCCGAAGGCCTTGAAATCGTGGGTTTTGATGTACTGCATCAGGAATTTGATGGCCAGCACCGAGACAACGAAGGAAACGATCATCCCGACAGCGAGGACCGCGCCCTGGTCGCCGGTGAAATGGTGGAAGTGGCGCAGCTTCAGCAGCGAGCCGCCGAACATCGCCGGGATCGCCAGGAAGAACGTAAATTCTGCGGCCGAGGTGCGGGAGATCCCGATCATCAGCGCCCCGATGATCGTCGCACCGGAGCGGGACGTGCCGGGGAAGAGGGCCGCGATTAACTGGAAGATCCCGATGATGATTGCGTCCTTGTAGGTGAAATCGTCGACGCTGTAAACCCGGGCCTTTTTGGTCGCGTTGTGGTTTTCGACGACGATGAACAGAATCCCGAATAGGATCAGCATCACGGCGATGGACGTCGGGTTGTAGAAATGGGCTTCGAAGAAATCGTCGAAGGGGCCGCCGATGACCGCCGCCGGAATTGTCGCGATGATGACCTTGAGCCACATTTTCAGGATGTTGTGGTCCCAGCCGATTTTGCCGACCCGATCTTTGGTGGTGCGGATGCGGCGGATCGGCCACAGCCGCTTCCAGTACAGCAGCACGACCGCCAGAATTGCGCCGAGCTGAATGACGACCATGTACATCGAAATAAAGCTCTTCGGTTCGTTCAAATTCATAAAGGATTGAAAGAGATACAGGTGGCCCGTACTGGAAATCGGCAGCCATTCGGTAATCCCTTCCACAATGCCGAAAATAATCGATTTGATAATGTTGAGCATACAAATTCCTTTCTCGCGTATGATGAATTATTGCGTGGATAAAATTCAAAGTTTTACGCTGGATTGTGTTATGATGAGGATGATTATATCACAGAAATCCGCGTGGAAAAGCGCAGATTGCCATATTTTAGATAAAATTTAGAAAGGGTTTTGGAGAAAAAGAAATGAAAATGAACCGCAGTACAAAGACTCATCAGCTGCCGAGGACGGCCGTCTTCGCGCTGGCCATCGGGGTCGTCGCGGCGATGGTCGCCGCAGCGGAAATCCTGGGGATTGAGGACATCATCTTTCCGGAGGCCGCGGCACTGACCATCGGCTTCTGGACCGCGCCAGTCTGTCCGTGGCGCGTCGGCGCCAAGCAGGGGGCGGCCATGATGGTGACCGCCGGGCTTTTGGGTTACGGGATTTCGGCGTGGCTGCCCGCGCCGCTGATGGTCAAGATCGCGGTGGGCTACGCCTGCGGCGCGGCGCTGATCGTCGTCAGTCATTCGAGTCTCTATCCGGTGTTTTCCGCCGTGATGCTTCCGGTGATCCTCGGCGTCGACACGCCGGTGTACTGCCTTGCGGTCGCCGTCCTCGCGGCGGTCATTCTGCTGCCGGCGGGCGCGATGCACGGCGATGCTGACGCGGTCCAGACCAAACGGGACGACGCCCTTCCGGTGCGCGCTCAGGTATGCCGTTTCGGGCTGCTCCTCGTCTTTGTGCTGGTGCTGGCGGCCCTCGGCTGGCAGTTGAACCGGCTGATGCTTATCGCCCCGCCGTTAATCGTCGGGGCGGCCGGTGTCGTCGACAACCCGAAGCCGATTCCGCTGATGACCCTCGTCAAAATTTTGATCCTCTGCGCCGCCGCGGCCGTGTTCGGCTCCGGGTGCCGCCTCGTGCTCACCGAAACGATGGGCTTCGCGGCCGCTGTCTCCGCGGCGGCTGCCTTCGCGCTACTGCTCCTGCTCGCGTGGCGGTGGGGCCTGTGGTTTCCGCCGGCAGGTGCCGTGACCCTGCTGGCCTATTTGATGCCGGCCGCGCGGCTGTCCGCCTACGCGCTCTGGATTCTTTTCGGCGGCGCCGCCCTCGGCGCCTCGGCGGTCGCGGTGCGCCTGCTCACAAAAAAACAGACGGACAAGCCGCTGCGCTTTTGAGCGGGTCCGTCTGTTAGATAAATTTGCAGAAACTATTTGAGCTGCTCAAGGCCCGAGAGCGCCGCGCCGTAGGCGCCGACGATTTCGGGCTCTTCGACGATTTTCAGCTTGAGGCCGAGCTGTTCCTCGAGCACAGTCACCATGCCCGGGTTCTTGGCGACGCCGCCGGTCATCATCACGTCCTCTTCGATGCCGACTCGGCGCAGCAGCGAGATCGCGCGCCCGGCGATAGCCACGTGAACGCCGTGGGCGATGTCCTCCGGCTCCTTGTTTTCGGCGATCAGCGAGATGACCTCGGATTCGGCGAAGACGGTGCACATGCTGGAGATGCGGATGTCCTCCTTGGATCTCAAGGACAGCTGCCCCAATTCCTCGAGGGAGACGTCTAGGGTGTGGGCCATCATTTCGAGGAAGCGGCCCGTCCCAGCCGCGCATTTGTCGTTCATCACGAAATCGACGACGTCACCGGCCTCGTTTAGGCGGATCGCCTTACTGTCTTGGCCGCCGATGTCGAGGATCGTGCGCACCGCCGGATCGAAGGCGTGGGCGCCCTTGCCGTGGCAGGTGATTTCGGTCAGGTCCGCGTCGGCGAAGGGCAGGTGATCCCGGCCGTAGCCGGTGGAGACGATCCGCGAGAGGTCCTCCCGCTTGAGCTTCGCCTTGTCGAGCACTTGGTTCATCGCCTTTTCGGCCGACAAAATGGATTTCGCACCGGTGCGGACGATGTCCCAGGCGACGAGCTGCCCGCTGCCGTCGATGACGACGGCGTTGGTCGAGGTCGAGCCGCTGTCGATGCCGAGGACGTAGGGCGCCTGGTGATGGGCGGCCGGAACGATTTTTACCGCCTCCGGCTGTGTTTCGGCTGAGACTGCCGCCTCGTCAGCCGGTCGGGCTTTATTCGCTGAAATTTCTTCGATGAAGGCTTCGATCCGGGTCTTGATCTGGCCGCTGGACTGCCGTGTCAAATCGGTTTCGAGATTTAACACCGGCACGTGGAAGGAATCGAGCTTTTTCAAGGCGGCCGCTTCGTAGTGGTACTGGTCGCAGAATTTGACCGTGTGGTAAATCAGCCCGTCGAGCTTGTCCTCAAAGTCGTCGAGCATGTTCAGGCGGTCCTCCGCGCCGGCCATGCGCATGCACGGGAACTGGGCGAGCAGCTGTTCGCAGTAGTCCTCGAGCCGGCCGATGGCGTTGGGGTCGAAGAGCCGGGCCAGATGGTTGCAGGTCACGTTAAATAAAATCCGCGCGCCGTGGGCGTGGAGGGTGTCGATCAGGGACTGGCTGCACCGGGCGCCGATCAGGCCGACGTTGACCTTTGCGTCAGCGGGCTCTTCTCCCCGAAGCTCGGCCGGATGGGCCTTGAGATAGGCCTTCAGCGGGCGGATCATCCCGTCGCTGTAAAAGGCGCGGCCGGTGTGTTCGCTGTAGGCCGAGACCATCGCGCTGACGTTTTTCGTGAAGAGCTTCACGGCTTCGGGCGTCACCTTCCGCGGCAGATCGAGCAGGTAGATGAACTTGTCGGGGTAGGTGGCCTTCAGCGCGTCGTAGAGCCGGCGGCCCGAATCGCAGCAGGAGGTGACGATCATGCCCTCGACGTCGTCCCGTTTGTTCACCAGGTCGGCGAACATTTCAAGCACCCCTTTGACGTAGGCGCAGACGTTGGGGTGGAGGATCGCCTCCGCCCGGTTGAACTGGACGACCTCCGGCTCCATCAATTCCATGTCCACATCGATGGATTCAAACAATTCGATGGGCGTGTATTTACAGATATAAGCTAACATGTGGTTCTCTCTTTATCATCACAGCATTTCCAGAAACGCTTCGAGCCGGGTCTTGATTTGACCCTCCGGGCTGTTGCGCGGGTCGATGCCGTCGCCGTCCAAAATCAGGTAGGGGATGTTCGCGTCGGCAAGCGCCTTTTTCATCAGGTTCGCGGCGCCGGCCATCTGCTTGCAGCCCCAGTGGTTGAAGGAGATGACGCCGTCGGCGCCGGTCTCGCGGATCAGGCGGCGTTCCGCCTCGATGCGGCGGTCGAGGGGCCCGACGAAGATGTTGTCGATCATCTTTTCCGCCAGCGCTTCCAGGGGCCGTTCGAGATCCAGCGGCTTGTTGTAGTCGAGGTTCATGTCCGTGGCCTGAATCTGGTACTTCCGGCTCAAATTGAAGGCGTGCTTCAGCGCCGGTTCGTAGAAGGGCAGCACGTGGAGCCAGAAAATCCGCTTGCCGGAGAACACCGGCCGGGACGCCGCGTCAGCCTCGAGTCGTTTGAAGAAATCGAGGGCCTCGGGGCTCCCGATGATCAGGTGAGACGCGTAGAGGACGAACATCTGCAGCGTCAGCGTCGACGGGTAGTAGCGCGAGCGCGTCAGCTCGATGAAATGGCGGTAGGCCTCAAAGGACTGGTTTTCCCGGTCGAGGGTGTCTCGGAGCTTGTCGAGATCGAAGCCTTGATGGTTCAAATCCTCGAGCTGAGCGATCCAGTCGTTGAGCTGGGTCACGACGTAGGCGACGCTGTCCTTCGACTTTTCGTTGGGGATGTCGAGGAGGGTCGTCGGGATATGTCTCGAATCGGCGGTGTAGCGGAAGGTCAGGAGGTTCGCGTCGCAGACGATTGACGTCGTCACCGCGCATTTCGGCATCGGGATTAAGCCCGCGTCCACCGCCCCGATGAAGGCCTTGTGGTACGAGCAGAGGGTCGGCGCGATGCCTTCGGCCTCGGCCTGGTCGATGCACCAGTCCTCGATCGTGAAGCCCGAGAGAAACGAGCCCATCATTTCGATCGAGAGACATCTCAAATCGAAATTCTGAAGAATCTCGACCGGCGTGAACAGATTGGTCCAGGCGGCGGATTCCGGGTGCTCCAGGGTGTGGAGCATCCCGTCCAGCGCCAGACAGTTCAAATCCCGGTAGGGCAGTGGGACGTTCTTGTCGCCGAGGTGGCGCTTCGCGAAGCTCTCGAGGCGCAGCCCCAGGCGGATGTAGCGGCCGGCCGCCTTGGGATTGTCCGGCAGTTTATTTTTGATCCATTGACCGTAGCGGTGTACGATATCCATAAAAACTCCTATTCGCAGAAATGCTTTATTTCAATTGTATAATCTTTCAATATTAACGCAGCCACTTCGGCGGCCGGTTGGCCAGAAAGAAGGACGACAGAATCAGCGCGACGCCGATGGCGCCGAGCCAGGTCAGGGTCTCGTGGAGAAAGACCACGCCGAGTACTGTCGCAGTGGCCGGGGTGATGGCGAGGAACAGGCTCGCCCGGTCGGAGGTCGTCCCCGATTGGGCGTAGGGCTGAATCGCGAAGCCGAACACCGAGCAGACTACTGCTAAGTATAACACATTTCCCCAAACATCGCTTGGCGCAGTGAGGGTTGGGGTTTCGGTCAGCAAAGCCGCCCCGATCGAGCAGAGGGCCATCACGGCTACCTGGATCACGCCGAGGGCGATGGCGTCGTCCCGCTTCGAGAGCGTGTCGGTGACGATGACCGACAGCGCGTAGACCACCGTCGTTCCGAGGCACCAGAGGATGCCGGAACTGATGACGATGTGGCCGGTCTGGCCGATGGTGAAGACGACACCGACGAAGGCGACCACCGCCGCGAAAATGTTGGCCCGGGTCGGCCTGTCGTGGAAAAACGCCCAGCTGAGAAAGGGCACGAGCATGATCGCGGAACTTTCGACGAGGGCCGTGGTGGAGCTGGAGGTTTTGGACAGCGCGATGGTTTCGCCGGCCATCACCGCGAAGAAGACGACGCCAAGCACCGCGCCCCGAGCGAGGGTGATCAGCTTTAAACCTCTGAGACGGCGGTTGAAGAGCATCACCAGCAGCACCGCCGCGATGGTGAAACGCACTGCCAGCAGATTGAACACGTCAAAGGCGGTCAGGCAGTGCTTGACCAGCAGGAACGAGGTTGAGCGCGCGAAGATGACCGCCGCGAGCAGCCCTTCGGCGTGGCGCCGGTTGTGGATGTCAAATCGGGTTTTCAAAACGCGATCACCCCGAGGTCGTGGAGCAGCACGTAGAGGCCGATCAAAAACAGAATGACGCCGCCGGCGACTTCCGCCACCCGTCCGAACTTTGCCGAGATGAAATGCCCGATCAAGGTGGCGCCGAAGGAGCACCCAGCGGAGACCGCCGTGATGGTGATGACGGCCACCGGGACGTTGATTTTGATGAAAGCGAAGCTGACACCCGCCGCCAGCGCGTCCACCGAGGTGACGATCGAGAGTAGGATGATTTCCTGGGGTGTGAAGTGTTCAGAAGAGGCCTTGGCCTGGTCAGCGGGGTCTTCGTGGAAGGCGTCCCAGATCATTTTGCCGCCGACGATCGAGAGCAGAATGAAGACCACCCAGTGATCGAAGGACGAGATGAGGTTGAAAAACTGCGAGCCCAGCAGCCAGCCGAGAAAGGACATCAGCCCTTCGGCGCCGCCGTAGGACAGTGCGATCGTGGCGGCCAGCTTGGCGTTGTATTTCGGCATGGCCAGACCCTCGCAGGCAGAGACGGCGCTGGAGTCCATGGCCAATCCGAAGGCCAACAATAAAATACCGATAAAGCCCATATTGCGTTGTGTTCTCCTTTGATGACGCATTGCGTTTATTTAAAGTAGAAAGAGTATATCACAACCGGACGCCCTTCGCAATGAAGGCCGGGAACCGGCAAATCTCCAGGCGGCGGGCGCTTGTTAAAACGCGGGGAATATGGTAGAATATTTTAAAGTTTAACTTATTATTGAAAAGCTCACCGATCACATTATAAAATCAAATGAGATCAGTTTGGATTTGGAGGAAATTATGGCATCCCGGGATCAAAAGCATCAGCTTGAAGAGCTCATAGAGGATTTTAGTTATTTTGACGATCTGCCCTGCGGGGTTGTCATTTTTACAATTGAAAAAGGACGGGAACTGGTGCCCGTATACCGCAACACCTGGTACCGCCGCCTTTTCGGCTACAAAAGCCAGAAACAGGCCGCGCTGAAGGACAACGTCTTCTCGAAAATATACGAGCCGGACCGCAAAAACGTCATCCGCTGCCTGCGCCAGAGCGCTGAAGGCATCAGCGGCGAAATGACGGCCCGCCTCGTCTTTGAAGATCAGGTCATGCTGCAGGCCCACCTGCGGATTTGGTGCGTCCAGCGGCAGTACGAATACCCGAAGGTCGGCATGATGATCACCGGCTCGGACAACGAAGAAGAAGTCGACCCGACGACGGTCACCTTCAATCAGAATTACCGCAACATCGCGCGCTACGAAGCGACTTCGAGCTTCGACTACGACGTCGAGCAGGACCGTTTCTTTTTCATTGTGCGGGACGAAAACGGCGGAGTGAAAGAAAAGGTGATCGACAATTATCTCGAAAACCTGCGCAACCACAAGATGGTTCACATCAGCACCGTGCGCGAGTACGAAAAGGCTCTGATATCCCGGACGGCGACCGAGGTCGATTTTCTCGGCCTGCGCAAGGACGGGGAGTACGAATGGCGCCGGGCGACGTGTACGCCGACGACCATCAGCGTCCACGGTGCCGTGAGCCCGCACACCATCGGCCACATCGAACCGGTGGCCTCGAGCCCGACTGCGCCGCGCCGCGCCCACATGGATTTGGTCACCGGCCTGCAGGACCGCCCGTCGACGATGATGACCATCAATTGGATTCTCGAGGCCAGAGAAGAAAGCCAGCGCGTCTTCGCCCTGGTCTGCCTCAACGGCCTGTCTGAAATCGACCGCGTCTGCGGCGAAAAGGTCGGCGACAAGATGCTCCACCGCCTCGGCTTCGTCCTCTCGACGTCGCTGATGGTGCAGGACGTGATCGGCCGCTACTCCGGCGCCTACTTCGCGCTGTTCATCCGCCACGCCAAAAGCGGCGAGCAGATCGCCCAGATCGTCGAAAACGCCCGCACCGAAATGGAAATCGAACGGGCGAAATACCCGAACTGTCCGGAAATCGGCCTGTCCTTCGGTCAGGCGGTCATGCCCGACGACGGGACGACCCTCGAGGAGGCGGAAGCCGTCGCCAACGCCCGTCTCGACGAGAAAATCGCCCAATGGGACGCCGCTCATCCAAAGGCCTAACGCATTCTACGACAGCCAGTGTCCACTGGCTGTTTTTTCTTGAGAAAGGGATACCATGGCACACACCAACACATTGATTGTCGGCCCCCACACGTCCATCGCGAAGGGCTACCTCGCCGCGCTGAAGGACGCCTGCGCTATTGGCGCATCGACCTTTCAGTTCTTCACCCGCAATCCTCGGGGCGGCGCCGCCCGCGCCCTCGATCCCGAGGAGATCGCCGCCTTTTCAAAGGGGCTGGCCGACCACCACTTCGGGCCCCTTTTGGCCCACGCGCCCTACACGATGAACATGGCCTCGAAGACGGAAAAGACCCGGGCATTCGCGGCCGAAACCTTCGCCGACGATCTCTCGCGCATGGCCCAGCTGCCCTGCGCCCTTTACAACTTCCACCCCGGCAGCCACACCGGCCAGGGCGCGGCGGTGGGCATCGACGAAATTGTCGACATTCTCAACGGCGCGATGACCCATGAGCAGACGACGACGGTGCTCCTGGAGACCATGTCGGGCAAGGGAACGGAAATCGGCCGCAGCTTCGAGGAGCTCGCCGACATCATCGCCCGGGTCGAGGTGCCCGAGCACATGGGCGTCTGCCTCGACACCTGCCACGTCTATTCCGCCGGCTACGATATCGTGCACGACCTCGACGGGGTGCTGAAGCATTTCGACGACGTCGTCGGCCTCGACCGGCTGAAGGCGGTGCACCTCAACGACAGCAAGACCGAATTTGGCAGCCACAAGGACCGCCACGAAAAGCTCGGCGCCGGCAGCATCGGCTGGGACGCCGTGGGCCGCATCGTGACTCACCCGGCGCTGAGGGACCTGCCCTTTTTCCTGGAGACGCCCCAGTCCAATTACACCGGCTACCGCAGCGAAATTGAGCGGCTGCGCCAGTTTGCGGCCGAATCCTAATTGGCTGTGTGTTTGTAAAAAATATAAAAGAAAAAAGTGAGATGAATTCTATGGAAAGCAAGCCACACACTTCAACCCTCGCCCAGACGGCGACGCACGTGTCGATTGTGTCGATTGTCGTGAATATTGCCCTTTCGCTGATGAAGCTTTTTGCCGGGATCGTCGCCCACTCCGGCGCGATGATCTCCGACGCCATCCACTCGGCCTCGGACGTGTTTTCGACGATCATCGTCATCGTCGGCGTGCGCATTTCCTCGAAGAAGGAAGATAAAGAGCACCCCTACGGCCACGACCGGATGGAATGCGTCGCCTCGCTGATTCTGGCCGGGCTCCTCGCCGTGACCGGTTTTTTGATCGGCAAAAGCGGCGTTCAGACCATCGCCTCGGGCAAGGCCATCGCGGTGCCGGGCGTCCTCGCCCTGGTGTCGGCCGTGGTGTCCATCGCCGTCAAGGAATGGATGTACCACTACACAATCCGCGCGGCCAAACGGGTCAATTCCGGCGCTTTGAAGGCCGACGCCTGGCACCACCGCAGCGACGCCCTGTCCTCGGTCGGGGCGTTGATCGGGATCGCCGGTGCCCGCCTCGGGCTGCCCATTCTCGACCCGCTGGCCGAAATAATCATCGCGCTGATGGTCATCAAGGTCGGCTTCGACATCGGGAAGGACAGCATCAATAAAATGGTGGACCGCTCGGTCGACGAAAAGACCCTGGCGGCGATCTTGAGGGTCGCCGAACATCACCCGGGAGTCGTCCGGGTCGACGACCTGCGCAGCCGGACCTTCGGCTCGAATTTCTACATCGATCTGGAAATCGCCGTGGACCACACCCTGGACATCCAGCGGGCCCACGCCATCGCCGAGACGCTGCACAACGTCCTCGAGGAACGCTACCCGAACCTGAAGCACTGCATGATCCACGTCAATCCCGACGTCGATCTGTCCGACGCCACCAAAGCGGAGCTGCAGCAGCAGGCCGAAGCCCAGGACGGCGTAAAAAAGTCTTAAAGGCAGTTCCCCGCGGTTGAGCGCCGTCCTGCTGCGTGGTATAATGAATCGTTAAGTTCACAACAATAAATAGAAACGAGAAAAATATGGAAAACAAGAACCAAAAGCACCGCGTGCCGGGCGCCTTTGAGCTGCCGAATTGGGCGCTGCGCCTCATTTACGTCGCGGCGATCGCCTCGGTGGTCTTCGCACTTTACATGATGGGCCGGCTCCACGGCTTTGCGGTGCGCAACCACTACGCGGGCACGGCCAACTCCGGCAGCGAGGTGACAGTCAAGGCGTCGAAGGCGACGAAGGTCAAGACGCCGTCCGTCGATTCCGACCACATCACCTACACGTCCAAGGCGCCGTCCCACGTCGGCTGTGAGACCATCGCGGCGCTGGTGCTGGACCACAGCGAGGTGGACGTCAATTATTCCCTGCGCCAGCATTATTACATGAAGCCCGTGAACGGGCAGTACCGCTACATGACCGATTCGGAGACCTACAGCGTACCCTCCCGCTACGAGTACTACGTGAGCAAAAAGCTGGCCAAGGCGATGGACACCAAGGTGAAGACAGTGAAGAACCACTACACCTGGGTCATGCTCCCCAATCACAAGGGCAAAACCTACGACGGGGAACGCTACGGCTTCAACATCTATTGGGTCAATCGGAAAATCACCACCGACGACGTTCACAAGACCTTCGCCGCGGTGCGCTACAACACCAAAAACAAGACCTACACCAAGGGGACGATCTCAGCTAGAATGGTGCGTCAGACCGACGCGTCGATCATCCCAGATACCTTTGTGGCGAAATAAGCTTCGCCTGGATTTTAAATTTCAAAACGATAAGGAAACAAAGGAGAAGACATGCAGTTTCCAAGAAAATTACAGCTGGCGACTGATCTCTATCAGCTCAGCATGGGCAATGTGTATTTAAACGACGGCAAGGCCGGCGAAACCGCCGTGTTTGACGCGTTCATCCGGCGCAATCCGTTCAACGGCGGCTACACCGTCGCGGCCGGTCTCGAACAGATGATCGACTACATCAATGGGCTGGCCTTCACCGACGAAGACATCGCCCAGCTGCATCACTACCACCCGGAATTCACCGACGCCTTTCTCGATTACATGCGTCATTTCAAATTCTCGGGCGAAATTTACGCGGTGCCGGAAGGGACGATCATCTTCCCACACGAACCGATCGTGCGGGTCAAGGCACCCTTGATCGAGGCGCAGCTCGTCGAAACGACCCTTCTCGCGATCATGAATCACCAGACGCTGATCGCGACCAAAGCCTCCCGCATCGTCGAGGAAGCCGGGGACGGCCCGGTCATGGAATTCGGCCTGCGCCGCGCCCACGGCACGGAAGCCGGCTATTTCGGCGCCCGCGCGGCGGTGATCGGCGGCTGCGCCGGCACGTCGGTGGTTGAAACCGAACCGATGCTCCACCGCGCGTCGATGGGGACAATGTCCCACTCCTTCGTGCTCAGTTACGACACCGAACGGGAGGCTTTTGAAAAATTCTGCGATTACAACCCGGACAACGCGGTGCTCCTCGTCGACACCTACAACACGCTGGAAAGCGGCGTGCCCAACGCGATCGAGGTGTTCGGTGAATACAAGGCCGCCGGGAAAATCACCGGCAATTACGGCATCCGCATCGACTCGGGGGACTTGGCCTATTTGACCTCTGAAGCGCGCAAAATGCTCGACGACGCCGGCTTCACCGACGCGAAAATCGTCGCCTCCTCGGATCTCGACGAGTATTTGATCCGCGACCTCAAGTCCCAGGGCGCGAAGATCGACTCCTGGGGCATCGGCACGAAGCTGATCACGGCCTTCGATTCGCCGTCCCTCGGCGGAGTCTACAAAATGGCGGAAATCAACGGCAAGCCGAAGATGAAGATCTCCGACGACCCGGGCAAGATCACTAACCCGGGCACGAAGAAAATCGTCCGGTTCTACTCCCGGGACAACGGCATGGCCATGGCCGACCAGCTCTACCTCGAAGACGAAGTGGTCGACGACACGAAGCCGCTGCGCATCTTCCACCCGATCCACACCTGGAAGCAGATGACTCTGAGAAACTTTAAAGCCAAGGAACTGCTGGTGCCGATTTTCGTGGACGGGAAATGCGTCTACGACAAGCCGTCCATCGACGAGATCCGCGAACACCTGCGGGAAGAAAAACGCACGCTGTGGCCGACCTACAAGCGCATGGTCAACCCCCACGTGTACCACGTCGACCTGTCCCGCAAGCTGTGGGATTTGAAACAGGATCTGCTCGACGAAGCCGACGTCGATCTGACCGAGACCGAACCGCCCTTTGAAGACCCGAAAAAACGCAACGTCGACAGAAAAGCGTCGAAATAAGACGCGTCATTTTAACGTTTAATTATAGAAAACACACACCAAACAGGAAAGGAGTACGACTATGCCAGAAACGAAACCCCATAACGACCAGCCTATTCCTGAAAAGGACACCCAGATTTTCGATTTGAATACCGACGATACCGCCGAAGCGATGGCGGTCTGCGGCGACATCATCCGAAAGGGCGGCACCGTCGTCTTCCCGACGGAAACGGTCTACGGCCTCGGCGCCAACGCCCTGGACCCGGCTGCGGTTGAACAGATTTACGCGGCGAAGGGCCGCCCTGGCGACAATCCGCTGATCGTCCACATTTACGATTTGGCCCAGCTCGACGACCTCGTCGAAGCGGTGCCGGACAAGGCGAAGCGCCTCGCCGGCGCCTTCTGGCCCGGGCCGCTGACGATGATCATGAAGCGCTCGGACCGCATTCCCGACACCGTCACCGCCGGACTCGACACTGTCGGCATCCGCTACCCGAGCCACCCGATGGCGAACGCCTTTTTGAAGGCCGCGGACCGGCCGGTGGCCGCGCCCTCGGCCAATATCTCCGGCCGGCCGAGTCCGACCAAGGGGGAACACGTCCTCGAGGACATGCTGGGCAAGGTGGACGCCATACTCGTCGGCGACGAATCCGACGTCGGCCTCGAATCCACCGTCATCGACATGACGACGACCCCGCCGACGGTGTACCGCCCGGGCGGCGTCACCGTCGACGACATCCGCCGCGTGATCGGCGACGTGAAGGTCTCACCCGGCGCGATCAAGCCGGTGGAACTCAAGGAAGTGCGCTCGCCGGGGATGAAATACCGCCACTACGCCCCAAAGGGGCGAATGGTCATCGCTCAGGGGAACCTCGACGAAATGGTCGCCAAGATCAACGAGGGGATCGGGAAGCTCCACGGCGACCAGAAGGGCGCGATTCTCGCCACCGACGAAACCATCGACCGCTACCACAAGGGCCTGATTCTGTCCCTGGGCAGCCGGAAGGATCCGGCGGGCATGTCCCACAAGCTGTTCGACTGCCTGCGGGCCTTTGACGACCTCGGCGCCACCGACATTTTCGCGGAGGATATTCCGGTGACAGACGACACCCTCGCGCTGATCAACCGGCTCTACAAGGCGGCCGGCTACACGTTTATTTAATTTCTTAAATCAATTCTTAAACCTTCGGCAGATGCCGGAGGTTTTTTTGTGTAATTTTTTGCCCTGTACTTGCACTATGTATGAAATCGGTTTATACTGAAATTATCAATTGGTCAGACCAATAAAAATAGGGGGTTTTACAATGAATTTTAAAATACCGTGTGGCCAGCAGAAGCTGGACTTGACCCTGCCTGATGAACAGGTTGTCGGCGTATTGGAATCGAACATCGGCACGATGAAGGCGACCGGAACCGAAGATGAAATCGTTCAGGCCGCGATGGCGAAGCCTTACGGCGGCACCACCCTGGCGGAACTGGCGAAGGGCAAAAAGACCTGCACGATTATCTGCTCGGATCATACCCGTCCAGTGCCGAGTAAGCATATCATTCCGTTTATGCTCAAGGAATTAAGAGAAGGGAACCCGGATATCGACATCACCCTACTGATCGCGACGGGCTTCCACCGTCTGTCAGTTGAAAAGGAAATGCGCGCGAAATTCGGCGACGCCATCGTCGACAGCGAAAAGATCGTCGTTCACGATTCAGCTAACGCAGAATCCAATGTGAAGATCGGCGTGCTGCCGTCGGGTGCGGACTGCATCATCGACAAGGTCGCGGCGAACGCGGATCTGCTCGTCTCCGAAGGCTTCATTGAACCGCATTTCTTCGCTGGTTTTTCGGGCGGGCGCAAGAGCGTGCTGCCAGGGGTCTGTGACCGCAAGACCGTGATGGGCAACCACTGCTCGAAATTCATCGACAGCCCGTACGCGAGAACGGGTATTCTCGAAGGCAACCCGCTGCACAAGGATATGGTCGCGGCGGCGAAGATGGCGAAACTGGCCTACATCGTCAACGTGGTCATCGACGAAGACAAGAAGGTCGTCGCGGCCTTTGCCGGCGATCCTTTTGAAGCCCACAAATCCGGCTGCGAATTCCTGTCTGGCTACTGCCAGGTCAAGGCGGTGCCGGCGGATATTTCGATCACCAGCAACGGCGGTGCCCCGCTGGATCAGAACATGTATCAGTGCGTCAAGGGGATGACCGCGGCTGAAGCGACGACAAAAGAAGGCGGCGTCATCATCATCTGCGCTGAATGTGCCGACGGCACCGGCGGCGACGGCTTCTACAACGCGCTGAAGAACTGCGAAAGCCCGCAGGCCCTGATGGATCAAATCCTGAAAGTGCCGCAGGACGAAACCCAGCCAGACCAGTGGGAATATCAGATTCAGTCCCGTATTCTGATCCATCACCCGGTCATTTACGTCAGCCGTCCAGAAATGAAGCAGACCATCGAAGAAATGAAGATGATGTACGCGGCGACTTTGGACGAAGCAGTCGCAAAGGCAAAAGAAATCAGAGGCGAAGACGCGACCTTTACGGTCATCCCGAACGGGATTTCTGTCATCGTCCGCGCATAATACGCATCACAAAATTCCGGCTTCGGCCGGAATTTTTTTGTGTAATTTTTTTCGCTCTGATGCGCCCCGCCCAGCCGTGCTATAATAAAAGAAAACCCAATCGCAATGGAGGAGAGTATGACTTTAACAACCCGGGCATTCGCGTGCCCATCTAAATACGTTCAGGGCCCCGGCGAAATCGAAAATCTCGCCAAATGGTGCGCCGATCTGGAAACGACGCGGGCCTTCGCCGTGATCACCCCGTCCTTTGTGGACAAGCTGACCCCGATGCTGACCCAGACCTTTGAGGCCGAAGGGCTGATGATCACCTGCGAAGCCTTCGGCGGGCAGACGACCCGGACCGAGCTCGACCGCCTGGCGGCGCTGGCGGGCGAAGCGGACGCCGACGTGGTGATCGGCATCGGCGGCGGCAAGGCGATGGACGCCGGGAAGTACGCCGGGATTCAAACCGGCGCGGCGATTGTGACCGTCCCGACCATCGCCTCGACTGACGCCCCGACCTCGGCGCTGTCGGCAACGTACACCGAAAGCGGCGAACACGCCGGATCAATCTACTATAAACGCAATCCGGATCTCGTGCTCGTCGATTCCCAGATCATCCTCGACGCGCCGGCGAAATACCTGGCCTTCGGGATGGGCGACGCGCTGTCGACTTATTTCGAAGCGAAGGCTCACGTGGATTCCGACACGAAGAACCGCGTCCGCGCCGGGTACAAGACGCCGCTGGCCGCAATGGCGCTGTCAGAACTGTGCTACACGACCCTGATGGCCGAAGGCCGCCAGGCCCTCGCCGACGTGAAGAACCACGAGTTGACCGAAGCCGTGGAGGACATCATCGAAGTCAACACCCTGCTCTCCGGGATCGGCGTCGAATCCGCCGGGTGCGCCGGCGCCCACTCCCTCAACAGCGGCTTTTCCGCGCTGCCCGAATGCCAGCACGCGAGCCACGGGGAAATCGTCGCCTTCGGCACCATCTGCGAGCTCGTCCTCGAAAACTACGACCAGGCGACCCTGGAATCCGTCCTTTCGTTCAATCAGGACGTCGGCCTGCCGCTGACTTTGTCGGATATCGGCATTTCGCGGGACAACACCGCCAGCCTGCAGCAGGTCGCCGAAAAGGCCATGACTACCAAGCACATCGCCGCCGTCCCGGTCGAAACCAGCCCGGACATCCTCGTCGACGCGATCCTCAAGGCCGACCAGATCGGGACCGACTGGAAAGCAAGCCACCAATAAATATTACCTGGGAAATAATTTCGAAAATCATTTCAATCACAAAAAGCGTATCTGCGGGGGCAGGTGCGCTTTATTTGCGTTCAGATTGGATATCAGCGGGTGGCCATTTTAGAAAATGTAGCCAATGGCTACAAAATCTAAAATGAACCTTGACATCGGCCGATCTTTCATCTATTTTAGAAAATAGTACCAATGGCCACAAAATCTAAAATGGAGTCGATCATGATTATTCAACGCGATTTGTATTTGAAGCGTCTGATTTCACGCATTGGCAATGGGATGATCAAAGTCATCACCGGGGTGCGCCGATGCGGGAAGTCGTTTCTGCTCTTTGAGCTGTTTTACCATTATCTGCTCGAGCACGGCACGCCAGCGGATCATATTATTACCCTCGCCCTCGACGATATCGAAAACGAGGCCTACCGCGATCCACATGCGCTGTACGCTTATTTAAAGGAGCGGATTCAATCTTCCTCGGCACATTATTTTGTCTTTCTCGATGAAATTCAGCTCGCGATCTCAAAAGAAGAACTCAAACAGTCTGACACGGATGTTGCGCTTTACGGCGTATTTAACGGACTGCTCCGCAGGCGGAACGTCGACGTCTATGTGACCGGAAGCAACTCAAAGCTGCTCGCGACGGACGTGCTGACGACGTTCCGAGGCAGAGGCGACCAAATCCACGTTTTGCCGTTGTCCTTTTCCGAATACTTTCCGGCGGCGGGGCTTTCCAAGCCGGACGCGTGGACGGCTTATTTGCAGTACGGCGGACTGCCGCACATCTTGTCGTTAAACAGCGATGAACAGAAAATGCAGTATCTGACGACTTTGAATCAAGAAATTTATTTCAAGGATATTCAGGAACGCTACGGCGTGACCAATCTGGATGGCATGGAAGAACTTATGCGGGTCATCGCGTCGTCGGTCGGCTCGCTGTCGAATCCGCAGCGGATCTCCAATACGTTTGCCAGTGCCGGTATGAAAGGTATCTCTCTCCCGACGATTCAGGCGTATCTGTCTTATTTGAAGGACGCGGGTTTGATTTCGGAGGCTGAGCGCTACGATGTGAAAGGGCGGAAATACATTTCAACGCCGGTGAAGTACTATTACACTGACACCGGCTTAAGAAATGCCCTACTTGGCTTTCGGCAATTTGAGCAGACGCATTTGATGGAAAATGTGATTTACAACGAATTGCGCTACCGCGGCTTTTCGGTCGATGTCGGCGTCGTGCCAGTGCGCGTGATGGAAAACGGTAAACGCGTGACCAAACGGCTTGAGATTGATTTTGTCGCCAATCAGGGGAGCCGGCGTTATTATCTGCAGTCAGCCTACGCGATCCCCGATATGGAGAAAATGAATCAGGAACAGGCATCGCTGATCCATGTTTCGGATTCGTTCAAAAAGATCATTATCACCGGCGATCATGCACCGCTGTGGCGCAACGAACAGGGCGTGACGATTATGTCGATTTACGATTTCCTTTTGAATCCAGATAGTCTGGATTTGTGATTTTAGAAAAAGTGGCCAATGGCTATTAAATCTAAAATGAAATGCTTTTTATACAATAATTTTGGTTCTTCACGAAAAACTGGGGTCAAATAAAAAATAAGTATTGAAAAAGAGCACCATATTCCCCAAAATATAGTCGCTACAACCAAAAGAAGGAGAAGCCGGTGCTCATGTTTAAAATTATCGAAAATTGGTTCAATTGTCAAGGCGTGTCTTTGGAAAATGTGATTTTTAATAAAAATTCTAATTCAACTATTCTTGAATTAAAGAGCACGCGCAGATCAGAGGATTTCAAGTGCCCGGTCTGCGGTGGTCACGTTCACATCCACGCTGCTTTTAAGTCACGTCTCAAAACGATTTTTATACCGGAAAAGCCCGCCTTTATCAAGTTTTCTGGACACCGCTTCCGCTGTAGCGCGTGCGGCGAGACATTTACGGAAAAGACACCGTTTAAATATCCGGGGACGCGTATTACGACCTTTGCAGTGCAGTGGATCAAAGCGCTTTTGAGCAAAGGTCTTTCTATTAGTGCTGCCCAGAAGCTTACCGGCATTCACTGGGATACGATTCGCACCGTTCAGAAAGATGTAATGGACAAGGCGTTGACTGAAAGAAGGCAGGCGCTTCGTGGAAAAGACTACAAGCCAACGTTTTTAGCGGTTGATGAGTTCGCAATCTATAAAGGGCATCGCTACGCGACCTGCGTGATGGATCTTGAAACGGGAGAATTGATCTGGGTTGGCAAAGGCCGGGCGAAAAAGGATTTCGCAAAGTTCTTTGAAGAAGTCAAGCCTTCGTTTCTCTCTGAAGTTAAAGCTGTCGCGATGGACATGAACGCGGCGTATAACGTGCTAGTCGAAGAACATCTTCCAAAAGCGAAGATTGTCTATGACAGGTATCATATGCAGGCGCAGTTTGGACGGGATGTTCTGGGCGTTGTTCGCCTGGAGGAAGCCCGGAAGCATCAGAACAGTTCAAAAGCACTCAAGAGCAGCTTAAACGAAATATCTGATAAAGCAGAGAAGAAAGACATCAAAGAGAAAGCGCAGGCAGAACAGCGTGCTTACAGCAAGTTGAAAAATGCACGCTGGACACTTTTAAGAAACGGTAAGAATCTGAGCACAGAAAGACAGGCAAATCTTGATGAGATTTTAAGCGAACACGAAAGCCTTGCGGTCTGCTACGCTATGAAAGAAGAAATGACCCGACTCTTTGAGCTTAGGGACGAAAAAGCGGCAGAAAATGGCTGGAAACGGTGGTTCGAAGCGGCTAAGGCAAGCGGCATACTGGCGCTTGAAAAGTTTGCCAGACTCAAAGAAAAACGCTTATCTGGTTTAATTGCACACGCCGTATATCCGATCAACACAGGAAAACTTGAGGGGTTTAACAATAAGATCAAAGTGGCCAAACGCATTGGATACGGGTATCGAAATGAGTGTTACTTTTTCACGTTCATTCGTTATCTTTCGTTACCATTTGTTCGGAGTTAATCCCCCCAAGTTTTCGTGAAGAACCAAAGATACTGCTGGTTTTCCTCTATGTCGGCGACCAGCTTGTCACTGCTGAAACCGGCATTACGCGCCTTAGCAATCAGATCACTTGCCGAGTACGCCTCGATACCCAGTTCCTTTTTCACAAGGCCACAGAAGTAGCCTTTGCCGACCGCATGAATGCCACTGATAAAGATCATAGGACCACCTCCTAAGTGTGCTGCATGGTGAAGAAAGATAGATTAAATACAGTATATCAAAATCTTATGTACAATTCAAGAATTCGATGGAAATTTTCTTGCGAACGCTCGATTGAATCTTGATTTTGCATTGGCGAATGTGTATAATAGGTCTATAAGTCTGATTTTGGCGGAAAGCGAGGTAAGCGTCATGGCCATTAGCTATAAGAAATTGTGGAAACTACTGATAGATCGCGATATGAAAAAGAAGGACTTACAGAAGGCTGCCGGTATCAGCTCGGCGTCAATCACAAAACTTGGAAAAAACGAAAATGTAAATACAGAGATTATAGAAAAAATATGTGTTGCCTTGGACTGTGATGTCAGCGACATAATGGAAATGACGAACGAAGAGGCAAAATGAGGAAGGTGGATCGGCATGGGTGAGATTATTGAATACGGAAATCTCAAAAGGCAGAAGAACGCTATCTCCCGGTTGCTCATCTACTGGGCTCGAATACGGGAGTTGTCTTCTCAGCCGGTGTCCATCAGCAAGCCTCTATCGAAAAAGCTGCAGGACGTATCATCGAGGAGCAGGACTATGAGGCTCGCCTCATGCTTTCAAAGCGTGCTCGCACAATATCCGGACAATGTGGTCATCAAGGATATCGATGTGATGTTCAATCCAGCTTATCAGGTCGACGTTTTGAAAATCTTGACCGAGGCCCGGAAAGGCAAACCATACAGCGTTATCTGGCCGGGACGATATGAAAACGGGACGCTTTATTACAGCGAGCAGGGGTACCCGGACTATAAAACATATGAAGTAAAGAACTATGACATCACCTGTGTCATTTAAGGAGGAAACGCCAATATGAAGTATTCAGAGCTAATAAGCTTCAAGCCAATCGAATCGACAATACAGCTTGTCGAGGGTACTAAAACACAAAGCGGAGTCAAGGAACTCGTGCAGACTTACGTCATGTCAGACAGCATGGCGGAGAGCCTGCAGGCTCCTGTCATCGACCAGCTACAGATGGATGAAGTGGTCGATAACAAAGGCGTTTTCATCGTAGGTAACTACGGCACTGGTAAATCACACCTGATGAGCGTGATCTCCGCAGTTGCCAATGACGCAGATAATCTTCAGTACCTGCAGAACCAGAATTTCGCCAAGCGCATGGAACCGGTCGCAGGAAAGTTCGAGATTCTGCGTCTGGAAATCGGCGGTGTCACCATGACGCTTTATGACATTCTCTTCGACTACATAGAGGAGGATTTCCAGCACCGCGGCATTGATTTCAAGAAGCCAGACTACTCTACAGTCCGCGATAACAAGAAGGTCATCCGTCAGATGATGGAAGCCTTCAATGCAAAGTATACGGACAAGGGATATCTGATCGTCGTCGATGAGTTCCTTGCCTACCTGACTTCCAGAGACGAGCGCCAGCTGGTTCTCGACCTGGAAGTGCTGCGTGCGTTTGGAGAGATGTGCTCCAAGAGCAACCTCCGGATCATCCTCGGCATTCAGGAGAAGATCTTCGACAATCCGAAGTTCAGTTTTGTGTCCGAAACGCTGAAGCATGTCAGCGACCGCTTCACGCAGATGGAAATCACAAAGGAAGATACGGAGTACGTTGTTTCAGAAAGAATCCTGAAGAAGAATCCTGAGCAGAAGGCGCTGATCCGCAATCACCTCGAGAAGTTCTCCAGCCTTTACAGTGGGATGTCTACGCGCATGGATGAATTCGTAGATCTGTTTCCGATTCATCCAGCATATATTGATGTGTTCAACAAGGTCTACCTCGTAGAGAACCGGCACATCCTGAAGAACATCTCCAAGGTTATCCGTGACATTTTTGATAAAGACGTGCCGGAAGATGCACCAGGAATCTATTCCTTCGACACCTATTGGCCTGCGATCAAGGGAAATGGGCTTCTGAAAAGTGACGTCACAATCAGCAAGGTCGTGAATGCCAGCACACAACTGGAGGAGATCATTAACCGATCCTTCCCACACAAGGTCTATAAGCCGATGGCAATTCAGATCATCTATGCGCTCAGTGTGCACCGGCTGACGACGAACGGCCTCGACGTTCAGTTTGGACTCACGGCCGAAAACCTCAAGGATGATCTTTGCCTGTATCTGGATTCTATGCCGGAAAACGACGCGGACTTCCTTCTCGGAGTTGTCAACACGACGCTCAAGGACATTATGACAACCGTCTCAGGGCAGTTCATCATTCACAACGACGCGAATAACCAGTACTACATAGATGTCGATAAGATCGTCGATTATGATGAAAAGATCAACCAGAAGGCATCGTTGTTGGCCCCGGCGGAGCTGAACCGGTACTTCTATACTGTTGTCTATAACTGCCTCGAATGGGATGCAAAGGAATATGTTACAAATTTCAAGATCTATGAGTACGACCTGAACTGGAACAGCCACAACATATTCCGAGAAGGATATCTCTTCATGGGACTTCCGGGAGAACGCAGCACGGCCCAGCCGGAGCGGGACTTTTATATTCATATTATGCCGCCGTATGACAATGACAATGTGGATATTGCAAATCTCCCAGATGAGGTCTACTTTTTCTTCCGCTCTTCGGATGAGTTCAAGAAGAACCTGGAGCTTTATGCAGCTGCCAATCAACTGGCAGAAATTAGCGAAGGCAAGGATAAAGAAGCCTATCTAAACAAGGCCAAAATGTTCAATCGCCAGCTCGTAAAGTATCTGAGTGATAATAAGAACACCTGTTTCAACGTGACATATAAGGCACAGATGCGGCAGCTGATCGAAGTTCTGAAAGGCAAATATCGCCCAGATCTGACGTTCAAAGACACCATCGATCTTGCGGCATCTATCTGCCTTGATGAGTATTTTAACGGCAAGTATCCAAACTACCCGATCATGAAGACCAGAGTCACCAGAAAGAACATGGCTGCACTGGCACGGGATTCCTTTGATTATTTTGCTGGTCGGAAGACGCAGCAGGCACGAATGATGTTGGAGAGCTTTGGCGTACTCGAGGACGACAAGATTAAGCCAGAAAACTCAAAGTATGCAAGATATTATATCGATCTTCTGCAGAAGCTTCCGCCACAAGGTGTACTGAACTATACAGACCTGTTTGAAGAACAGTTCATGGGAGTGTATATAGACAAGCAATTTAAGATCAGCTTCCTTTTCACGCCGATCATTTTTCTGTCGCTTGTTTACGCAGGATATGCCGTGATTACGCTGAACAGTGGCAAGACAATCACAGCGTCTAATCTGGATGAGATTCCAAATACCAATGCTCTCGATCTGTACGAGTTCAAATACATCTCTCGTCCAGCAAAGATGGCGTTGGCTGAGCTCAAGAAGATGTTCGAAGTTCTCGGACTGAATCCGGCACTTCTTGATCTTCCGAAGGATAGGGACAACGGAGTGAAGCAACTGATCCAGGCCGCGCAGAATCTCTGCAATGATGCCGTTCTTGGAAGCCGAAAACTTTCCGATGGTTTCGAACTTTGGGGAGAACCACTTGCGGATTCACAGATGAAAGCAAAAATGCAGAGCGCCTGTGACAAGGTGAAAACTGAGTTCAGCAACTACCAGGCGAAATACAATACTTTCGCAAAGCTGAACAACTTCCGCCACACAATCGATGAGATTCAGGAAATCGAAAAGCAGATCTGGACAATGCGCCGCATTCCGGAATATCTGGATTTCAAGAACGAATGTGGAGACCTTGTCGGCTATATTGCCAGCGTTCAGAATTTTGATATCGAAGAACTTAAAACGTCCATCGAAGATGCACGCACAGCTTTCCGTACGGCCAGAGACAGCATCGCAGAAGGAACTTCTGGAACAGATGCAGCTAGAGCAGTAAAGGATGCGCTGGAACCGGTTCAGCAGAAGTACATCGATCTTTACTATGACGCACATTCAAAGAAGCGTCTTGGCATTGAGGAAGCGCAGCGGAAAGGCAAAATTCAGGAAAGCCTTGCGCTCAAGAACCTTCGCAAGCTGCATAGCATTACGATACTACCGGGAGCGAAGCTGTCTGACCTTGAAACCTCGATGGCGAACATTAAGGTTTGCTACGAGCTGACACCTACTGAGCTCAAGAAGAATCCAATCTGCCCGCACTGCCATTTCGATATGAGCAGCCATGAGAGAAATGTGCATGGACTTCTGGATCAGATTGATGACGGCATTGACGAACTGACGCGCGAATGGACAAAGAAGCTGCTGGAGACCGTCACCGATCCGCTGGTGCTGGCGCAGAAGCAGTATCTGAACGATGACCAGCAAAAGGTTATTGATGACTTCGTGAATTCAAAGGAACTGCCGAAACGGGTGGATAATTTCTTTGTCGATAGCATCACCGCGCTTCTGAAGGGATTTGAGCCGGTGGTCATCAACGCGGAAACACTGGTTGAGAAACTCGAACAGCTGCAGCCACTCAGTGAAGAGAACTTCCGTAAGAAGCTGAAGGACATCATCGCTTCGTATACAAAGGGCAAGGATGAAAGCAAACTGCGCATCGTCGTAAAGCGTAAGGAGAATTAAAAAACATGGAGAAGAGAAAACTGACCAAGGAGGACCTCGACAAGGTCCGTGATATAGAAGGCTTCCCGATCGGCTCGGACGAGGACATTATTGCGCTCTCTGACGCGCCGTACTACACGGCCTGCCCGAATCCATTCATTAAGGAGTTTATCGAGGAGAACGGGACTCCTTATGACGAGGAGACGGATGACTATCACTGTGAGCCGTTTGCAGCGGATGTGAGTGAAGGGAAGAATGATCCAATATACAACGCACACAGTTATCACACAAAGGTTCCATACAAGGCGATTATGCGCTATATTCTGCATTACACTAAGCCGGGAGACATTGTGTTTGACGGCTTTTGCGGTACTGGAATGACTGGGGTTGCCGCACAAAAGTGTGGGACGCCATCTACAGAGTTTAAACAGCTACTTGATTATGAAATAGACAATATACAATGGGGAAAAAGAAAAGCAATCGTTAGCGACCTTGCTGTTGCCGGTTCGTATATTGCAGCAAACTATAATATTGGCTTTGATATAAAAAGATTCAAGTCTGAGGCAGAGCGAGTTATTCAGGAGGCATATAAAGAATGTGGATGGATGTATGAGACAATTCCGAATGAGAAGGCTCAGGGGTCATTTATTGAGACAAAAGGGACAATTACAAACACCGTTTGGTCATCGGTGTTGATTTGCCCACACTGTGGTAAAGATTTTGTATTTTACAAAGAAGGTGTAAATAAGGAAGGAAAAGTAAAGAAAAATATTATATGCCCAAATTGCGGCGCTTCGATGACCAAGAATCAGGCACTGAACAAGGAAGATGTATTTTATGATGAACTAATAGAACAAACGGTTACGAGAGCGAGCGAAGTCCCGGTTTTTAAGATATATAAATATGCAGGCAAAAAATGTGAGGAGCCATTGAACCAATATGATTATGATATCTTGAAGAAAATTGAAGAGACTTCTCTCGAGGGAAAAGACATTCCTGCTGTTAAGATGCTTTTCAGAGATGGAAAGTGGGGAGATATTTATAGAAGTGGTTATCATAAAGGATATACTCATTCGCACCACTTTTACACAAAAAGAAATCTTCTTGTTTTATCAGCTTTGTATAGAGCAATTAATAAATGCGATGATGAACGTACTAAATTAATGCTGATGTTTGCTTTAACTGGAGCCATGCCTCGATTAAACAGAACAAATAAGTGGCTACCCTCTTTGCATATGGCTCCAGGGCCTATTAGTGGGATGCTTTATATTCCTTCTCTTTATCCGGAATTGAATGTTTTTAATGGCTTTAGTAACAAGGTTGATGACATTGAAAGATTCTATTTAGAAAGCAGATTTGAAACTGGAAATGTTTTAGTATCAACTCAAAGTAGTGATGATTTATGTAATATCTTCGATAACAGCGTAGATTACATTTTTGTTGATCCGCCTTTCGGCGATAACATAATGTACTCCGAAAGTAATTTCTTGTGGGAAGCTTGGCTGAAGGTATTTACGAACAACAAAGACGAGGCAATCATAAATACTGTACAAGGCAAACAACTTGTTGATTATCAAAGACTTATAGAACAGTGCTTTAGTGAATTTTTCAGAATCTTAAAGCCAAACAGATGGATGACTGTAGAATTCCATAATTCAAAAAATGCTGTCTGGAATGCAATCCAGCAAGCCTTGTCTGTTGCTGGTTTTGTTATTGCTGATGTTAGAACTCTTGATAAGAAGCAAGGAAGTTTTAAACAGGTTACGACAAATGGTGCGGTAAAACAAGACTTGGTAATTTCTGCATATAAACCTACTGATCGATTCAGAAAAGATTTTGTAGATAATGCCGGTTCAGAAGAAACCGCATGGTCCTTCGTCCGCCAGCACCTCGCCAATCTTCCGGTTGTAGTGGATGCAGATCATGACGGGAAAATAGACATAATCTCCGAACGTCAGGCCTATCTGCTCTTCGACCGCATGGTGGCTTACCATATCATGAATGGGATTCCGGTGCCGATTGATGCGACGGATTTTTACAAAGGTCTTGACGAGAGGTTTTTGAAACGCGACGGCATGTATTTTCTCCCGGATCAGATAAATGAGTACGATACCGCTCGTATAAAAATGGATGTTGAGCCGGTTCAGTTTGAGCTGTTTGTAACAAATGAGAAGTCTGCCATTGCGTGGCTGTACCAGCAGCTTGATACACCGCAGACATATGCAGAACTTCAGCCGAAGTTCATGCAGGAAGTGAAGTCAGTTGACCGCTATGAGGATATGCCTGAGCTGTCTGTTATGCTGGACGAGAACTTTATTCAGGATGACAAAGGTCGCTGGTATATTCCGGATCGAACGAAGGAAGGCGATGTTGCCAAGCTCCGCGAAAAGAATCTCTGGAAAGAGTTTGAAGGTTACATGAATAGCAAAGGCAAGCTGAAATTGTTCCGCTCAGAAGCTATTCGTGTCGGTTTCTCGCGGCTTTGGAAGGACAAGAACTATCAGGCCATTGTTGATATGGCAGAACGTCTGCCTGAGCAGACTATTCAGGAAGATGACAAATTACTGATGTATTACGACATTAGTTTGAGCCGCGTGCAGTAAGGCTTTGATCTGCACATTTTTGGAGGTGGCAATGCATGCTGAAGGCAGGGGAATTCGCCTTTGACAGGAATACAGGAAGAAGTGTACAGGTGCTCGAACGGCTCGAAGTGTGGGGATATGTGTCCTATCGCGTCTTCGATCCATCGACCGGAACCGTCTATAAAGTGATGGAGGACAGCCTGAGTGATTCAGTTGGATCGAATACCTACGATGAGAATTATCTGCGCTATGTTACGTTGCTGTCAAAGATTAAAAACGAAACTGCAGGAGGACTCCTGACTTCTCTTGCCAGCGGTGTCATTCCGCTGCCGCATCAGCTGCATGTGTTGAATCGTGTGATGTCCACAAACAACATCCGCTATATTCTGGCGGATGAGGTCGGCCTCGGGAAAACGATCGAGGCTGGCATGGTCATCAAGGAACTGAAAGCAAGAGGACTGGTCAGGCGGACGCTTGTGGTCTGCCCGACCGGCCTTGTAACGCAGTGGTCTGCGGAAATGCAGGAGAAATTCCACGAGAAGTTTCAGGTGATTCTTCCGTCGGACTACGATACGATTCGCAGGCTTACGGACAGCGAGGATGTCTATGGGCAATACGATCAAGTCATCTCCCCGATGGATTCGATCAAGCCGCTCGAAAAACATGCCGGTTGGACGGAGGAACGCGTCGAGCAATATAACCAGGAGCGGATTTATTCCATTATCAACAGCGGCTGGGACCTGATCATCATCGATGAGGCGCACCGCGTCGCTGGCTCTTCCGGAGAAGTGGCGCGCTATAAGCTCGGATATCTGCTTTCGCAGGCAAGCCCATACCTGCTGCTCCTGACAGCCACACCTCATAACGGTAAGACTGAGCCGTTCCTGCGGCTAGTCCGCCTGCTGGATGAAGACGCCTTTCCGAACGCAAAATCCGTCGTCAAGGAACAGGTAGCCCCGTTCCTGATTCGTACGGAAAAGCGGGAAGCCATAGATAATAATGGAAATTTGCTGTTTAAGAACCGCGTCACACATCTGGTCGAGCTGACCTGGGACGAACGGCATACTTATCAGCGAAAGCTCTATGAGATGGTCACGTCCTACGTTTCGAAGACCTATAACAAGGCGCTCCGGAATCGTAAGAAAAACATGTGCCTGATTTTCCTGCTTATCATAATGCAGCGCATGGTCACGAGCAGCACGGCTGCCATTCGTCAAAGCCTTGAGCGCAGACTTGAAATCCTGAAAACCCAGAATACCAAGCTCGGTTCTCTGACCGAGGAGGATTTGGCGGAACTTGATATCGAAGACGGTGTCGAGGATGCTCTTCAGGCAATGTCCCTTGACATGGAAGAAGAAATCAGCGAGCTGGAGAATATCATCGCCGTTGCCAAGCAGGCAGAGTTCCAGCACCCGGATGTAAAAGTCGAAACATTGGAGAACACGATAGACGCGCTTCTGAACGCAGATCGAAACCAGAAAATCATCATCTTTACGGAATTTGTGGCCACGCAGGAATATCTCCAGCGGCTGCTGACTTCAATGGGATATACAGTGACAATCTTGAATGGCCGGATGAGCATTGAAGAACGCAACGAGGCGCTCCGGGAATTCCGGGACAGCACGAATATCTTTATTTCTACTGACGCCGGTGGCGAAGGCCTGAACCTGCAGTTCTCGAATATCATCATCAATTACGATCTGCCGTGGAATCCGATGAAGATCGAACAGCGCTGCGGTCGTGTGGATCGTATCGGTCAGACGCGAGATGTGCAGATTTTCAATTTTATTGTAACAGACACGATTGAAAACCGTGTACGAGAGGTGCTGGAAGAAAAGCTCTCTGTGATACTCAAAGAAATGGGGGTCGATAAGTATTCCGATGTCCTCGATAGCGAAGTCGCAGAGGTCGATTTTACCGACGTCTATATGCGTTCGATCAGCAGGCCACATAGAAAATCCGATGAGAATCTGTATCCAGTAGAATCTGAGCTGCGGCAGGAGCTGAAAAACGCGCAGAAATACAAGAGCCTGCTTCATGAAGACAAAGACCTGACGAAGCTCGTCGGGAAGGAATCGAACTTTGATGTAGATTCCGCTCTACGCCAGATGCTCACCTATTATGATGCATGGCAGGGACTGGACCCGCGGCTCATTATGGATATCAGTATCAATGACGAGAGCATTACGCGGCATCTCAATGCAAACGTGATTCAGGATCGATTCTCCCCGATATTGTCGGTTTCGATTCAGGATTTTCCGAACGAGGAAGGCTACTTCATGCTCTGGGATCTGTCTGTAACCGATGAAGAAATGGACCAGAGAATACTTCCCGTATTTGTCAACAAAGATTTTGTGCTGCGGCCAATGGCTGGGCAGCGGATCATGGATGTGTTTCTCGACGGAACGTCACGACTTTCAGTCCATTCCGTACCGAACTTAACTGGAGAAGAATACCAGCAGCTCGAAAATCTGAGCACAGAATTTGCTTACGATTCGTTTCTTGAATTAAAGGATAAGCAGCTAAAAAGGAATAAGGAAAGCTACGACAAATACATGTATGCTCTGAAACTGCGGACAGAGGCAACGGAGCATGTTGGCATTGATAATATCAGAAAGTCCCGGCTGCAGCGACTCGAAAAAGAGAAGGAAACTGTAGAGGAACGATATAAAAAAGGACAAGAGGTTTATCCGGAATTCAGATTATGCCTGCTTGTCAGATTGGAGGCGTGATGGTGTTTGCACAATATGTATACGAGACAACGTACGCTTCTAATACTTCACGTATGGTCCTCTATGACGAGGATGGGCTTGAGGAAAAGACTCATTATCTCGATGAATTTGAAAACAGAGGTTTTCAGATCATCCGGTATAAGGACGACCTGAGCTTCAGGATTGAATGGGAAGACCAATTCAAAAATGGCCGGGATAAGTATCTGATTCTTGCACAGCCAAAAGCCTATATACCATACGACATTTTGCAGGCATGCGGCTCCTATAGGTTCCGGATTTCATTGGCGAATCTCTTCTCGCGCCTGAATGTGCAGTGCGTCCGGGACTGGCCGAATCTGAACTATGACCTTCTCTGTATGGCATACAAGAGCCTTTTTGACGATTGCCGCACGTACGATAAGACGAAAGACTTCATAGACGATGTCGTATACGGCAAGGACAATGTTCGAGAATACGTGAACCAGCGGATTAAAGATGTTTCAGTGCAGGTAGAAAAGGCTCAGAACTATAGGGATTGGAGCAAGGTCGCTGAGGCAAAATCCGAGATTGATGTCTTCTGTGCGGTTTACGGAATCGATGCGAATGCAGAATTTGTGCAAGAACCGTTCTTGAAATACGTACTGGAAAACTTCGGCAAATTGTCAGGAAAAATAACTTCTGATCGCGAAACGCCAGTGCTCGTCAAAGGCGCAATGGACTACATGTATAGTCACAGCGACAAATTCGTGATCATCGTCATGGATGGTATGTCGGAATTCGACTGGACGATATTGTCGCAAAGCTTCGGAGACATAAAGTACGAACGATCTGCAGCTTTTGCCATGATTCCGACAATTACATCACTTTCACGGCAGAGCCTTGTCTCCAGCAAATACCCGCTGCAGCTTTTAAGCCCGTGGAGCACAAGCAAGGAAGGAAAAGAATTCACTGACTGTGCGATGAGCTTCGACCTACGTAAAGAGCAGGTTGAATACCATCGAGGATACGACGCGGATTTTGGACCGACGATCCGATGCGGCTGTGTCATCATCAATGACATAGACGATATGGTACACGGTCAGCAGCAGGGACGCTCCGGGATGTATCGTGACGTTGAATATCTGGCCAGCACCAAGAAGCTGGCGACGCTTGTACGAAACCTGCTCGGGAAAGGATTTGATGTCTACATTTCGGCAGACCACGGCAATACTCCTTGTGTTGGACAGGGTAAGCTGATGAAGCTCGGAGTCGAAACGGAAACAAAGAGCCATCGCATGCTGGTTCTGGAGCAATTTGCCAACAAAGAGAAAATGAAGGAACAATATGACATGATCGAGTACCCGAAGTACTTCCTCGACAAAAAGTACGACTATTTGATTTGCAACATAGGAAAATCTTTTGATGCGAAAGGCGACAAGGTGATGACACACGGAGGAATCACAGTGGACGAGGTAATCGTCCCATTTATCAAAATAAAGGCGGTGGATAACAATGGGTAAGATGGTCGGACTTTCGAGGAACTTGAAGATGACATGGCTGAATAAAGCTGTCGAATTGTTATCCGAGGATCTGCCGGAAGAAGAATACAAAGACAAGCTAAACGAATACCTTAGCTTTGAAATAAAGAGTCCTACGAATCTTCGTAAAACCAGAGAAATCCTGATGAACCTATGGTATTACGAGAATCCGGAACTGCAGTCGCTTCGTACGCAGGCCCGGTCTCTCATAGAGAAAGATCCGGACAATGCACTCGCTGTGCATTGGTGCATAATGCTCGCCACTTATCCGATATTCGTAGATGTGTCGAGGATCATCGGAAAGCTTTCTGAATTTGAAGAGGAGTTCACGCTCCAGCAGCTCAAGCAGAAAATCTTCGACGAATGGGGAGAACGCGCTACGCTGTTCCACTCCATTGACAAGATCATCGCGACGATGAAAGCAATGGATGCATTGAAGGCTAAAAAGCCAGGACGATACACTATCGTAAGGCACGAAGTGAAAGACGACGAAATCAATGCGTTTCTGGCAAGTACCGGAATGACCGTTGAGGACAAGGGAAACTTTACGCTTCAAGACTTGCGCAGCATGAACTATATGTTCCCATTCAAATATCAGATTGAGCGGGAAATGCTCATGACGAATCATGAATTCACCATCACGAACATAGGAGGCGAGATGATGGTGAGCCTTACGGCAAGCTTATGATGACCTGGGCTGAATTTTACGACAAATACCTTGAGTGGTCTGACAGCACAGTCTCCTCTCGCCTCTCACAAATATCCGACATACGGAATGCGGATGCTGCTGAGATCGTAGATTGTTGCCAATGCATCGAAGAGACGCTTGCATGTCGTTTGCTCCGGAAGGCAGCGAAAGCACAGATTACATTCTCATTTGCACAGGTTGCAGAGCTCGCTCTGTTCATCAGCGACGAAGAGCTCTTGAATACCATCGCTTCGAGGGCAGCAGGTCCTTGCACACAGGCAATTCTCGAAGAACTGAACAATAACGGAATCAAGGATGAACTGATAACTGACATAGCGAAAAGTTTCAGTTTGCGCGATCCGAATGAAGGCGCTATCTGGCAGCCGGGTGTCCTGCAACAGCGGCTCGATGATATGGCTGACAGTGCAGGGAAGCTGGCAGATAACCTCAACCGGATCAATAAAAATCTCGAAAAGCAGAAACGCCAGAGAAAACCGGGATTGCTCTCTTTTCTCGAAGCGCTTGGAGAGACGAAGAATTTCAAGTCGTCATCCGGTTTCAGAGTCGGCGATCATGTTCGTGTGAAGTACCGTGGACAGGAAGGAACGATAGTCGATATCAATGGAGGGCTGATAATGGTCTCTCTGGATGACGGCGGACATGTGGATTCCTACGATGCGTCTCAGCTTGAAAAAGCATGGTGACGCCGGTTAAACCTTTCAACGATTCCACACTTTTTAACGATTCCAGATTTGGGGTGTCGCTTTTGACAACAGCAACCGCAGCAGCATATCAATACCGGGCCGGAAGTGCGCTCCCGTACTCTGCCCTGAAACGCAGAAAAGCCCAGAAACAGAACGGTTTCCGGGCTAAAAGCACATACGGGCATTGTATCAAAGATGAGGTCTTAATAGACCCGGCCTGTGGTTCAGGGGGCATGTTCGTCCAGACCGGTGATTTTGTGAACCGGGAAGGGATGCAGGCGAACGATGTCATGACGTTTTACGGACAGGAAAAGGTCGCGTACAACGCGCAGCTTTGTATGATGAATATGGCAGTTCACGGCCTGACAGGCGTCATCAAATCCGGTAATGATGCCAACACCTTCTATCACGACGCACACAATTTGAACGGAAAATGTGATTACGTCATGGCGAATCCGCCCTTTAATGTGAATAAGGTAAATGCGGAATCGGCCAGCGCGGCGGACCGTCTTCCCTTCGGGCTGCCGGCGGTGAACAAGAAAAAAGAAATCAGCAATGCCAATTATCTCTGGATTTCTTATTTCTACAGTTATCTCAATGCCCACGGCAGAGCCGGATTTGTCATGGCTTCTTCGGCAACGGATTCTTCGAGAAAAGACAAAAATATCCGCGAAGCATTGATCCGAACCGGGCACGTCGACGCGATGATTTCTGTGGCTAATAACTTCTTTTACACCAAGAGTCTGCCGTGTACGCTGTGGTTCTTCGATAAGGGCAAGCCGGAATCCCTGCTAGATAAGGTGCTGTTTATTGACGCCAGAAATTATTATACCGTTGTCGATCGGACATTAAACGAATGGTCGGAATGGCAGCTCAAGAACTTGACCGCGATTGTCTGGCTGTACCGTGGCGAAACGGAAAAATACAAAAATCTGCTTTCTGAATATCACACGGTGTTGGAATCGGACGCAGCTTTTGATGCCATCCGAGATGAGCTGGAAAAAGCAATTCAGGACAAGCGCGAGGAAGCGAAAAAAGCGGTTGAATTGGCGGCTAAAAGAGACAAGAAATCCGTTCAGGCGGGCTTTGACGAAGAAATTGCTTCGATGAATGAAACACTGACGATCGTGAAGGAAGCTTGCTGGCTGACAGAAAAATTCGGCGAAGGCACGTATCAGGACATTCCAGGCCTTTGCAAGATTGCAGATCGCAAGACGATCATTGAGGAAAAAGGCTGTTCTCTCACTCCAGGAGCTTATGTTGGTGTAGTGCCAGAAGAAGATGACGGCGTCGATTTTCACGAACGCATGAAAGAAATCCACAAGGAATTGCTAGCGCTTCAAAAAGAAAGTAATGAACTGATGGATACCATCTCGAAAAATATGAGGGAGATGGGGGTATGAAATTAAAAGAATATATTCTTTCAGATTGTTGCAAAAGTATTACAGATGGAGATCATCAGGCACCACCAAAGTCAACCACAGGCATACCATTTATTACAATATCAAATATCCATAATAATCAAATTGACTTTTCGGATACGATGTATGTTCCCAAAGAGTATTATAAAAATCTAGATAATACTAAAGTAGCAAGACCAGGAGATATTTTATATTCAGTAGTAGGTTCATTTGGAATTCCAGTCTTGATTCAAGATGATCGAAATTTTGTATTTCAAAGACATATTGCTATATTAAAACCAAATGCAAATGTTGTGGATGCTCGATATTTGTATTATATCATGTTGAGTAGAGAATTTTATAAGCAGGCAGATTCTGTAGCTCTTGGTGCAGCCCAACGAACTATAAGTTTGAGCGCGCTCAGAAACATGAGAATAAAACTGCCTTCTATAAAAGAACAGAAACTAATCTCAGATGTATTATCTGTTTATGATGAACTTATAGAAAACAATCAAAAGCAAATAAAACTCCTTGAAGAAGCAGCACAGCGGCTTTATAAGGAATGGTTTGTTGATCTGCATTTTCCGGGATATGAAGATGCGAAGATTGTGGACGGCGTGCCGGAGGGGTGGAAATGGGAAAAGCTCGGAAATTTACCCTGCAGATTGGAAACTGGAAAAAGACCAAAAGGTGGAATTGATAATTCGTTAAAAGATGGAATTCCAAGTATCGGTGCTGAAAATGTCATTGGATTAGGACAATATAATTATTCTTCGGAGAAATTTATTCCATTAGAATTTTATTCGAATCTAAAGAAAGGTAAAGTAAAAGATCGAGATATATTAATTTACAAAGATGGAGCTTACATAGGAAGAACAAGTCTATTTCAAGATGATTTTCCGCATAAGAGAGCGGCAGTAAATGAGCATGTATTTTTATTGCATATGACTCAGGAGAAACTTCAGTATTATGTTTTTTTCACGCTTTATCAAAAAACTTATTATTATGAAATGAGAAAATTAAATAAAAATGCTGCACAACCAGGAATTAATCAAAAAGCAATGAAGTCTTTAAATATTTTAATTCCAGATGAGAAAATCATTGAGAAATTTGATACTAATGTTTCGATTTATTTGAAAAAAATTTTCATATTGGCGAATCAAAATCATATTCTTCAAGAAGCTCTCGATCGTCTTCTTCCTAAATTAATGAGTGGTGAAATAGAGATATGAGTCGACATCCGCAGTACAATGGAATTAAGTTCTATGGACCTAGAGATTACTCGTATTTAATTTACAAAGAACGAGCTGAAAAATTATTAAACGAATTTGACAGCAAAAAACAATTCAAGGATATAAATAAAGTCATTGAACTTTACAATCTATATGAAATATTCGATACAAAGCTCATACCGTATGATATTAAAAATAAATATCATAAAGAATTAAAAAGTATTATTGGAGTATGTGCAAAGTTTTTTAATAATTTATCAGAGCATAATTTTGAGGAGGAGTTTAATAATACAGCATTTAACTATATTGACGATTTTTGGAATTTATTCGAGACTTATAAAGTTTATAAAAATATAGAATCTATAGCTTTCCAAAATTTTCTCCGACAGAATAAATTAGCAATTGAACTCGTTTTGAGACATAGAGATATTGTAAAATATTATGATGATGTAATTGCTGAATATTTGAGGAATTCTGACCATACAGCTGAAATTTTGTCAAAAAAATTTTTGGAAAAAAAGTTAAATAATGAACATAAAATTTACCTTCCTCTCTCATTGAAAACAAGTGAATTCGATATGATTTTACAAAATTATATTGATTCTGAAGATTGCGATTTTGGTATTGCGAAAATTATTGCAGAATCTCAAAGCAGCAAGGAATGTCCACTAAGTGACAAATTACGATTAAAAGCAAATAAAAAAGTACAGGAGTATTGGAATAAGCAGATCGATCATGATTCAATTTTCGAGTTTGGCGTAGTTGTTCAAGTAAAATCTAATCCTGATATTAAAACTATTGATTCTAGCGATACTAGAAATCCTATTATAACTTATGATATAAATTGGATAAAAGATAATCTTGATTATCCAACTTTAATGAATAATTTTATTTATTTGTTCGAATTCACGGATGTAGAATGTCGATGCAATTTTGTCGCACAACCAGCAGAAAGAAGTTTATTGACAGAACTTGGGAGAAAAGGTACAAGAGAATATGAAAGGGATATAGCATTCAGTTTTGAAGAAATGAAATCTTCAGCTGAAATGCAGATGTATGTACAAATATTAGCCCAAAATAATATAAAAATTGAAAATATAATAAAATGGTTTTTCTCTGAATATCTTCCTGCAGAATTTGACGTTGAAGGATTTGTTTTTAATACGCCTTCAGATAGATGCACTACGCTTGAAAAAAATAAAATGCTTTTATCGGAATTGGACGGTATTGTGAAGCAATTCAATATGTATGTCCGAGATGGAAAAATTGATAGAGAATTGTTAGAAATGTCATCTAATCCTGTATCAATGAGTAAGATTCCTTCCTTTATAGAAAGAAAATATGTTTATGCGAATAGTAATGAAATTCGCAACGAAATGGAGTTAATTTTATCAGATCAAAGCTTGTTGCCATATACAAAAAAATATGGAGAAGGATATGATAATTTTTTAGACTTAATAAAGAATCAACCAGTGAAAAGAGAGGATTATTCTGACTACGTGCAGCCACAATTAGATTTTTTAGAAAACAGAGGCGTAATTTCATTTGGAGAAGATGGAATAATAGATTTCAATGATCTAAGAACAAAAATATTAATTCGTCTTTATTACAGGCAAGTCATTTGCGGAAATTATTGCGGAGAGAATATTGAATATATTGATAATCTTGTTAAATCGGGTGATTTAAGATATGGATCAACTTTACTGAGTGAGCCGGAACAAGATTATATGGATTTTATGTTAAATAAATCAAAATTCAGCAACGGATATGATTTGAGAAATAAATATATTCACAGTACTTACCCAGTCGATGAAAAACAGCAAGAAAATGATTATTACCATATATTAAAAATTGTAATTATTTTTATAATAAAAATTAATGAAGAATTTTGTTTGAGAGATACGTTGGAATAATGAGATGAGGGGGGTGAGGACATGAGCTACGATTATTCCGAAAATATCCTCGTGCAGGAAAGCGCCGGTAATCTCCTGCGTGATGAATTAGGCTGGGATGTTCAGTACGCTTACAACCAGGAAGTGCTCGGGAAAGACGGCACATTCGGTCGGGAATCCTATCACGAGGTGTTACTAAAACGGTATTTCACCGACGCGCTGAAAAAATTCAACCCGTGGATCAATCCGGCGCAGATCAATGAAGCGGTCAGAACAATGGAAGAACGGCTGTCAACGTCCTCGCTGCTTCAAATCAACGAAGAAAAATATTTTTTGATCCGCGACGGGATTCCCGTGAAGGTAAAAAAGGCGAGAGGTAAGACCGAGACCAGAAAAGCGGCAGTCATCGATTTTAATCATCCGGAAGAAAATCACTTTCTGGCCATCCGAGAAATGAAAATTCACGGCGACCTCTATCGCAGACGAACCGATATCGTCGGTTTCGTTAACGGGATTCCGCTTCTGTTCATCGAGCTGAAAAAAACGACGGTCGATGTGCGCAATGCCTACGAAGACAATTACACCGATTATCTCGATACCATCCCACAGCTTTTCTACGACAACGCGTTTTTGATCTTCTCGAACGGAACGGAAGCCAAAATCGGCACGCTCGGAAGCAAATACGAATTCTTCAGCGAATGGAAACGCCTTGCAGAAGAAGACAGAGGAAGCGTCGCACTTCAGACCATGCTTCGCGGCGTCTGCAAAAAAGAAAACTTTCTCGATCTATTTGAAAACTTTATTTTGTTCGATCACTCTGGCGGCCACACGGCGAAGATTCTTGCTCGGAATCACCAGTATTTAGGTGTCAACGAAGCGGTGAACGCCTACGCAGCGCGAAAGCTGAAAGACGGCAAACTCGGCGTTTTCTGGCACACGCAGGGTTCCGGCAAGAGCTATTCGATGGTGTTCCTCGCACAGAAAATCAGACGGAAATTTGAAGGATCGCCGACAATTGTGATTTTGACCGACCGCGACGAGCTGAACAAACAGATCAGCGATACCTTTGAAAACTGTGGCCTTTTGGGCAAGGCGAGCGCGTCCCAGTTCATCGCGTCTAGCGGTGACGATCTGATTCAAAAATTGAAGGGCAATCCGAGTTTTATCTTCACACTGATTCAAAAGTTTAATCACAAGGACGCGGCGCCGATCATCCCAGATCACGATATTTTGATCATGTCCGATGAAGCCCACCGCAGTCAGTACGGCATCTTTGCGGACAATATGATGAACTTACTGCCGACCGCTTCCAGAATTGGCTTTACCGGGACGCCGCTTTTGAGCGACGACAATATCACGGCCAGAACCTTTGGCGGCTATGTTTCCATATACGATTTTAAAAGAGCCGTAGAGGATGGCGCTACAGTGCCGCTGTATTACGAAAATCGCGGAGAAAAGATAGCAGACCTGCACAACCCGGAGATCACGGATAAAATTCTGGACGCGTTAGAAAGAGCCGACTTAGACCCAGATCAAGAGGAAAAGGTTGAGAGGGAATTCAGCAAGGAAGTGCATCTGCTGACCGCTGAACCGAGACTTCGCGCTATTGCAAAAGATTTTGTACATCATTATTCCGGGCTTTGGATGACGGGTAAGGCGATGTTTGTCTGCTTGAATAAGGTGACGACGGTGCGCATGTACGATTACGTGCAGGAATACTGGAAAGAAGCCATTAAAGCATTAAAGAAGGATATCAAAAAGGCGACTCAGCAGGAAAAACAAGAGCTTGAGCGTAAGCTGAAATGGATGGAAGAGACGGAAATGGCCGTCGTCATCAGCCAGGAACAAAATGAGGTCCAGACGTTTAAGAAATGGCATCTGAATATTCAAAAGCATCGAAAGAAGATGGTCTCGAGAGAATTGGACAAGGAATTCAAGGACCCCGACAATCCGTTCCGCGTTGTGTTTGTCTGTGCCATGTGGCTGACCGGTTTTGACGTAAAATGCCTGTCGTGTCTGTATCTCGACAAGCCGATGAAGGCGCATACGCTGATGCAGACCATCGCGCGGGCGAACCGTGTCGCAGAAGGCAAAAGCAACGGCCTCATCATTGATTACATTGGAATCGTGAAAGCGCTTCGGAAAGCCTTGGCAGATTACACCGCAAATGTCAACGATCCGGGAGGCGGTGCAGACCCGACGATTGACAAGGCGGAACTGTTCAAGCAGTTTTTGAAGGTGATCGAGGAAACCAAAGAATTTTTGAAAGAACGCCAATTTGATCTTCAGAAATTGATTGACGCGTATGACTTTGAAAAGATTGCTTATTTACAGAACGCAGCTGACGTCATTTGTGCAAAAGTCGAAGATAAAAAAGCCTTCGGAACCTACGCGTCTGAATTGAAGCGGTTAAAACGCTATATCGATCGGGACCAAATTACAGATTCGATCAAAAAAGAATACGATGCGATTGAGGCAATTGACGCAGAGCTCCGGAAGAAACGCGCACACATCAATACGACAGATTTAATGGTCGAAATCAATGGGATCATCAGCCAATATGTCAAAGTAGATCAGACGATGATGATCAACGAGGAATCGAAAAAATGGGACATCAGCCAAATTGATTTTGATCTGCTGCGCAAAGAATTTGAAAGAGTTAAGCATAAAAACAGGATTATTCGCGATCTTCAGGAAGTGATCCAGAAGAAATTGGATGACATGATGCACGCCAATCCGAGTCGAATCGATTATTACGAGAGATACCAGGAAATCATCGAAGCGTACAATAATGAACAGGATCGGGCAACCATTGAAAAGACATTTATGGATTTAATGGATCTGACGAACAAAATGAATGAAGAACAAAAGCGGTACGTCAGAGAAGGATTCTCGAGCGACGAGGAATTATCCATTTATGATCTGCTGTTTAAAGACAACCTGAGCAAGACGGATATCAAAAAAATAAAGAAGGTATCAGTCGATCTACTGAAAAAAATCAAAGAAAAAATCGCAGAATTGGATCACTGGGTCGATAAGCAGGAAACAAAGGCTGCTGTGGACAATTTAATTCGAGATACCCTGTGGGCGGAATTGCCGGAAAGCTACGACGAAAAGAGCATCTCACAATATCGCCATAAAATTTATGAGTACGTTTTTACGACCTACGGTTCATTTGGTTCTGTTGCTTAGGTTTAAGCACAGCGTAATCGAACGTGTCAAAATAATAAAATCAGTGCAGTCCACAAGGCCGCGCTGATTTTTCTTCTAACAGATAATCCAAGATTAAAAACGGATTTTCCGTTTTTAATTCTAAAATTCACGATAAAATTGCAGATTCTTTCAGCTTATCTCCGCCAAACCCGTTTATATTTTGCGGCTCATCTCGCTTTTACTTTTGCATGCGTGCGCGGGCGAAAAGCTCGGTGCTCTCGCGGTATGCATAATTAGAATTGGCGCGCAGCCACATTTTCTTATATAATACATAGATATTAAATGAATAGGAAAGGGGCGCAGAGACAAAATCATGAAAGAAAAGCACGGATACGCAGCAGCCTTCAGTGCCGTCTTTCGGTACACGCTCCCGGTGATGGCCGGATACATTTTCCTGGGGACCACCTACGGCATTTTGATGCGCACCTCGGGCTATCCGGTGTGGCTGCCGGTAGTGACGGCACTCATCATCTACACCGGTTCGATGGAATTTCTCATGGTGGGGATTCTCGCGTCGGCCTTTAATCCGGCGGCGGCTTTTGCGACGGCGGTGATGGTCGGCGCGCGCCATTTGTTTTACGGGATTTCCCTTCTTGGCACATATCAAAATATGGGGGCGAAGAAATTTTATTTGATCTACACGACCAGCGACGAGACCTTTTCGATCGTCTACACGACGCCAATTCCCGACGGGGTCGACAAAGGCAAGGCGTACTTGATCATTTCCCTGCTTGACCAAATATACTGGGTGGGCGGGGCACTCATCGGCACGCTCTTCGGCGGCCTCATCACCTTTGACACCACCGGTCTCGATTTCGTCATGACGGCGATGTTCGTCGTGATTCTGCTCAGCCAGTGGGTCAAGGACGGCACCGCGCTGAAGACGATGGTGCAGGATCACATCAGCGAACTGGTCGGCATTTTGGGATCGCTGCTTTGTTTGATCGTCTTCGGGCCAGATCATTTTATCATCCCGGCGATGGTTGTGATTTTTGCGGCGCTGACATTGCTGCGGCCCGTGCTTGATCCGGCGTATCCCAAAGGAGAGAAGAAGGCGCAGCGCAATGCACCCGTACAGGAGGAAAAAAGATGACACCCTTACAACAAGTGATCACTGTCGCCGTCGTCATTGCCGGGACGGTACTGACCCGCTTTCTGCCTTATGTGCTGTTTCCGGAAGGACGGGCCGTTCCGCCTTTTATGACGTATTTGGGCAAGGTGCTCGCGCCGGCCGTTTTTGGGCTGCTCGTCGTCTATTGCCTCAGACACGTCAGTGTCTTAAGGGGGACGCACGGCATCCCCGAGTTGATTTCGATCGGTGTCGTCGTCGCGCTCTACGCCTGGAAGCGCGGCATGATTTTGCCGATGCTCGGCGGTACACTCTGCTACATGCTGCTGGTACAGTTTATCTTTTAAACAAAAAAAGAGCCGTCCCGCGCGGCTCGAAATAAGTGATAATGTTTATTTTATGTTGTTTATCAGGGAAGGAAATAGGCTGCGGGATTCAAGCGGCTACTTGGTTAACAGCAGCGCCATTTTGAACGGGCCGTCTGCAGTGACAGCGTGCTTGCCGCCGGCGTCAAATTTAAAGTTTTCTCCGGCGCGGATCAGATGATCTTCACCTTCGTAGGTGATGACGGCTTCGCCGTCGAGAGCGAAAATCAGCGCTTCGCCGGGAGCCGCGTGTTCGGACAGGCCGGTCCCTTTGGTGAAGCTCATGACGGCCATCATCAGGTGATCGTCATCGATCAGATTCATATTGACGATTTTGCCATCCTGATAGGGGAGCAGGTCTTTCAGTTGAAAGACATTGCCGCTTTTAAGTAATGTGTTCATGTTTGTGTCCTTTCCGAGCGAAAGCTCTGTGTAAATGATGCCGCCGTCGGTGCGAATGCCGACCGGCGTGTCCGCTGGGGTGATATACAGATCGCCAGCGGTGAGTTTTGCCATTTCTGAATGATCGATCATGACGGCGCCGTCGCCGGCCGCGACCATCCAGAATTTGGGCGCCGCGTAGGTTTCTTCAGAAATGGAAGTCTCCGGCGCCAGCGCAAAGACGGACAGCGGGGGCTCGGTGGGCGTCGACAAATTGGTTGAAATCGTACACCCCGGCGTCCAGGGATTTTCCGCTGCGAGTTTAAAAATGTGTCCAGCTTGTAGAAGCATGGTGGTCACCTCACTTGCTTTGTCATTTGATAGGGCCATTATATAGGCCCAGGCGGCAAAAATCTGTTGGCATACCAACAATTCACAAAAATGTTTGATAAAAATTAAAAGGGCTGAGCCATTGTATGGGCTCAGCCTTTTTTGTCGCAAGTTTGTCGCAAGTTATACGAATTATATTGATTTCTTACGCTTCTTTAAAACGCTTCGATCATTGAAGTAAGCGGGTTTTGGCGATTGACGGCAATCGGTGCATCTTACCACGAGCCGCCGCCGCCGCCCCCGCCCCCGCCGCCGGAGAACCCGCCGCCGGAGCCGAAGTCGCCGAATCCGCCGGATCCGGAACTGGACGGCACGTTGATCATGCTGTGATTCATCGCATCGAAGCTGCGGTTGAGCATCGACGCGAAATAAATCGCGTTGAATGTCGAGTACGAATCGTAAGGTGTGTACCAGTTCGGCGGTTCGACTGCGAGCCCTTCGAAATGCTTCGCCCATTTATCGGTCAGATTAAAGACGTAGGCGTAGGGCAGGACGTCGTAAAAATAGGACGGGTTGTCCTCGACGAGGGCTTTGATGCGGTCGAGCTCAGCATTTTTAATAAATCTGCGGAAGCCGAGAATCTCACCGGTCCAGTTCCGCCCTTTTTCGCTCAGGTTTTCGATTCCGCTGTGTAGCACGCCGATGACGAAGAAGGCGATCTGCGCGGCGACGACTACCCATTGCGAGTCGATCCCCGCTGTGCCGATGCACGCCAGACCGAAGATGGCGAGGATGATCACGAGGTCGAGAACAATGAGGCCGATTCTTCGGCTGGCCGGATTGCGGCGCCCTTTGGCGGTGAGATCAGCCAGGGCTTGGCACGCCAAGAAGTCAATGCCGAAAACGACGGTGAGAATCACAGCATTCAGGAAGATGACGGTTCCCTCCGCAATATAGGCGCAGACAAAGCCGGCGGCCACCGCCAGCGCGACGCCGACGGCCGTGAGCGCGCCGCGGGATTTCCCCGAAGACGGGGAGATCAGCGCGTTTTCCGGTTTGTCAAAAAATATCTGAACCTCCGTCTGTGCCGTCTCGACATCTTGGTAGAAGGTATCTTCGAGGGACGCGGAGGTTGTCGATTCGCCGCTTTGCGTCACCCCTTTGAAGACCGTCTTTAAAGGGGTCGGCTCATCCTCACTGATGTCTTTCAATTTGTGGAAGGTGAAGTCGTGCTTGCCGGTCTGTTCGATCGAGATGTAGCCTTTTTCGGCGAGGGTCATGATGCAGGCAGTGATGTGTTTTTTTGAGGAGCCGCTCGCGATGTAGCCGACTGTTGCCGGCGTCAAGCCCTTCGGCGGGTGGAAGGCAATGACCTCAGGGATCGGAGTGATGTGATCCGCGCGGATGAACATCGCGACAGCTGCTACCACAGCTGCCGCCAGCACCGCGAAAAAGACGGTGAGGGGTCCGCGGTTGGTGTGCACGTCTGTGAAATAGCCGTCGGGCAGGCGCAGGTTAATCGTTGCGCCAACGCCTTCGGGCAAAGCCTTTGTGCTCTTGGCCGTGATGGTCTTGCCCGAGACCGACACGTTGAAATAGGCATGATCGCCGGAGCCGTAATTCCCGGCGTAAAGATGGACTTTGTCGGCGTCGAATGCTTTCGGCAGGGTTACAGTGACAGTGCTCGCGTCGATCGCCGTCGACCATCCAGTCGGCACCACGTTGAAATACACATCGTCGAAATCCGAGATGCCGTCGGCGCCTGGGTCCCAGGTGTAGCGGATCACGTAGCGGTGACGGCCGGTGACGGTGGTGTCGGCGTCGCCAATTTTCAGGACGACGTTGTCGTTTTCCCGGTCGATGTCGACAGCACCGCCTTCCACGGAAATGTCAGAGACCTTTGCGACGTAGGCTTTGTCGCTTTTTTTGCCGCCGATTTGTCGGTAAAAGTCTCCCTTGTAGGGAATGTAGCGGTAAATGCCGTGGCGCGGCTCGGTGAAATTCACGTCAATGGTCTCCGTGACGTTGTAGGCATGGTTGGAGTTGACTTTCACGTCGACGTTGTAGGCGTTTGTGGTGTACCCGCCGGCATTGGCGGAAATTTTCCCTGGCGCCAGAACAAGCATCAGGGCTGCGACGATGGAAACGAGCAAAAGCAGGGATTTGCGTTTCATGATTTCCCCCTGTTGGAACGGAATCGTTAGAACTGAACGCGGACGTTTTCCCGTTCGGCGGCATTGCTCACTTCGTAGAAAGGTTTGGTGGTGTAGTGGAACATGCCGGCGATGAGGTTCGACGGGAACATCTGCACCCGGTTATTGAAATTGCGCACGGTGCCGTTGTAGTATTTGCGCGCGTTGGCGATGTCGTCTTCGACGAGCTTCAGCTGATTCTGCAGGTCGATGAAATTGGTATTGGCCTTGAGATCCGGGTAAGCTTCGGCGATGGCAAACAAATGGGTCAGGGCCTGATCGATTTGATTTTCGCCCTTGATTTTCGAATCAAGGTCAGAAGACGGGATCGCGGCGGCAGCGTTGCGGGCTGCGACGACGCGCTGCAGGGTTTCCTTTTCGTGACTGGCGTAGCCTTTGACGGTTTCGACCAGGTTGGGAATCAGGTCGTAGCGCTTTTTCAAGTAGACGTCCATGGTGGAGAAAGCTTCGTCTACCTGGTTGCTGAGGCCGACCAGGCTGTTGCGCGTGGCCACCAGCCAGATCAGGATAATCACAACCACCGCGATGATGATAATGGGGATGAGCATGAGAGTACCTCCTAATTTTTTGTTTCATTTTATCATGAAAACGAGCAAATCACAAACAGATTGCGGTAAGTGTATAAAAAAAGCCTGCGGAGATTTCCGCAGGCTGTGCGCCAGATTACGCGTCCGGCATGTCTTTGTAGAAAATTTCGAGCATTTCAGCGGTTGACGCTGCGCCGGGGTCTAAATGACCGACAGCCCGTTCACCGAGGCGCATGGCCCGGCCCTTGGTCGCGATCATGTCGCGGGTCGATTCGAGACCGGCTTTGCCGGCTTCGACGGCCTTGCCCATGGCGGTTTTGATGTCGTCGCCCGCTGCGTGCGCCGCTTTCAGCGCGTCGAGGGCTGGCATCAGCGTGTCGTTCATGGTCTTTTCGCCGGTGGTTGATTTGCCGCGTTTCTGGATGATCGAGATGGCCTTATCCATCATTTCGACGAATTCATCGCCGGTGACGCCTTCGTCCGGTCCTTTTTTCTTGACCGGGACGCCGAACTTCATAAAGAAGCTGCCGTAGAGCGGGCCAGCGGAGCCGCCGACCTTGTCGAGCAGCGCCTTGCCGACGTTTTTGTACAGCCCCGCGACGTTATCGGCCTTCCATTCGTCTAGATGGCTGGCCACTTCGCGGAAACCAATGGACAAATTGATGCCGTGGTCGCCATCGCCGATGGCGGAGTCGAGATCGGTGAAGTATTCCTTCCGGTCTTCGATCCAGGGAATCAAATCTTCAATAACTTGAATAAAATATGCCTTGCTCAGTTCTTCTGCCATATAGGTGTTGCCTCAATTCTTTAGACTTGTGTGAAATACGGGGTATCGCACGGATAGTCGAGCATTTCCTTCAGTTCGTCGTCGAGCTTGGTCAATGTGATCGACATGCCGGCCATATCCATGGATGTAGCAAACGGACCGACCAGCGTCTTGTAGACGGTGATGCCCTTTTCGTCGAGGATCTGCTGGACGCGTCTGAAGCAGACGTGCAGGTCCATCAGCGGGGTTGCGCCCAGGCTGTTGACGAGGACGTAAACTTCGTCGCCTTTTTCGAAAGGCAGATCAGACAGGATGGGGTCCATGATTTCGTCGACGACGTTGTCAGCGGTGTCGATTTTGCCGCGGCGCACGCCAGGTTCGCCGTGGATGCCCATGCCGATTTCCATATCGCCGTCTTCCATTTCGAAGATGGTGCCGCCCTTCGCTGGGATGGTTGAGGAGGACATCGCGACGCCCATGGAGCGGGTGACCGAATTGGCCTTTTCTGCAATGCGGACGACTTCGTCGAGGTCTTTGCCCATGGCAGCTGCTGCGCCCGCAGCCTTGAAGACGATGAAGTCTCCGGCGACGCCGCGGCGGTCTTCAATTTTATCCTTCGGTGCGGAGACGACGTCATCCTTGACGGTGACGGATTTGACGACGATATCGTCTTCGTCTTCCGCTTCTTCAGCGCCCATGTCAAAGTTCATGACATCGCCGGCGTAGTTGCCGTAGAGATAGACGACGCCCTTGCCGGTGTCGACCGCTCTTGCCGCCGCGTAGCACGGGTCCGGTGACGGCGAGGTGTTGATGTTGCCCATGACGACCGCGTCGGCGAAATCCTTGCCGACGTAGCCGAGGAACATCGGTTCGTGACCGGTGCCGCCGCCGACGACGATGCCGACTTTATCCTTCTTGCCGACTTCGTTGGAAACGAGGACGCGGCCTTGCGCTTCTTCGCTTTCATCCATGTGGACGTACTGTTTGTGCGCCTTGGCGTAGCCTTCGATCATTTCGTCTACGATGTCGTAGGGATCATTGAATAAACGTTTAAGTTTTGCCATAATTACTACCCTCCTGGCGTAAAATTAAATTTATGATGAAGATGACAGCCACGTCATCTGATCAGCTGAAAATCATTAATTTTTGTGAAGATTTCTCGCGTTGTCCGATTCGGTAATGATTTTCTGAACGTCGTCCGATGCCGCCGCTTCGACTGCGCCGAAAAAGGCCCCTTCCACTAACGGTGCGTCGACAATGTGGCATTTCGCTCTCAATAAGGTGTTGTCGATCATGTCGATCGCGGTTTCAGAGCTCAAGACCGAGCTGCCGAGATCGCAGTAGATCAAGATGCTCTTGCAATCGGATAAGGATTCGATCGCACTTAAAACGGTCATCGCGGAAGTGCCCAGACGACCGTCGCCGGTACCGCCGGCTGCTTTGAATTCAACATTGTCGTTAGCCATTTCTGCGGCCAGCTTCACGACGCCATTGGCGATTTCTTCACTGTGTGAAACAATAACCATACCTGTCTTTGCCATGTTAAACTCCTTAGTGTCTAATTATTTGCCAAATTGGCATCAATTTAGCATGATTATAGGGGTATAAACCTATAATTATGCTTAACCTTATCATACCAGAATTGAATCGGGGATACCAGATATTTAAGTAAATTTTAACGTCTGAAATTATGTTAAAAATAAAATCAAATGGGCGGAACGCGGTAAATTCGGTATAATAAAATAAGACAAAACGAAATAATCAAAAATAAAATTTTAGGAGGGAAATATGGGTAAATTTTTATTGGGAACCAATTGGAAGATGAACAAGACGACGGCGGAAGGCCTCGCCTACACCGACGGCTTGACCGACATCATCCCGAAATTTCCGGAATATCAGTTCTTCATTTGTCCGCCCTACGTGCAGCTTTGGAAGCAGCGCGAGCTGATCGATTCGAAAAAATCGACGCTGATGCTCGGCGCCCAGAACGTCCATTACGAAGACTGCGGACAGTTCACCGGAGAAATCTCGCCGGTCATGCTCAAGGAAATCGGCCTCGACCTGCTGGAAATCGGCCACAGCGAACGCCGCCAGTACTACAACGAAACGGACTACACGGTGAACAAAAAGGTGCTGGCCGGCCTGAAGCACGGGTTCACGACGCTGATCTGCGTCGGGGACTACATGCAGGAAAAGGAATTTGGCGTGTCAGCGGAAGTGCTCGCGAAACAGATCAAAATTGCCCTTCACGGCGTGTCGGAAAAGGATTTGGACCGCGTCTGGATCGCTTACGAACCCTATTGGGCCATTGGCGTTCAGGGCATCCCGGCAGAACCGGACGTCGTCGACGGCCTGCACACGATGATGCGCGGCGTTCTGGTCGATCTCTATGGCGAACGGGGGAAGGACGTGCCGCTGCTTTTCGGCGGGTCGGTCAACATCACCAACGCGGTGGCTTATGCGAAATGCCAAGACGTCAACGGCCTGTTCATTGGCAGAGCGGCCTGGCAGACCGACACCTTCGAGGAAATTATGACGGCGCTGCGCGAAGCAGGCATTCGGTAAAAACCAAAACTTATATAAATCCCGGTGCACAGATTTCTGGATTTATGTAGTTATCGTTTGCATCCTGCACATCTTTCCTTTATACTCATGGTATACGCATCGTGAGGGGGATATGATGGATCAACAGATAAATAAAAGACAATTCGAGGTGAAATCCTCGGACGGAAAAACGACTCTTCAATGCTTGGCCTGGGTGCCGGAGTCGCCGGTGGGGGTGGTGCAGATTGTCCACGGCATGCAAGAATACGTCGGCCGCTACGAAGGGTTTGCCCGGTATCTGGCAGCCCGGGGCTTTGTGGTGGCGGGCCACGACCAGCTGGGCCACGGCGGTTCGGCGGCGTCGAATGACGATTTGGGCTATTTCGGCGGCGGGGATTCGGAGAAGGTGCTGGAAGAAGATATCCACCGGATCAACAAAAAGCTGCGGGAAGCGTATCCACACCTGCCGCTGATTTTATTCGGCCACAGCTTCGGCTCCTATCTGGTTCGGGATTATCTGACCTGTTATCCTGTGACGGCGGCCGGGGTCATTTTGTCCGGCTGCGGCATGCAGGCGATGTCTACGGTGAACATGGCCCGGGTGATCGGCCGCATCCTTAAGTTTTTCAAAGGGCCGCGCTACCGCTCGCCGCTGATGAACCGCATCGCCTTTGGCCACTATCTGGACCGAATCGAAAATCCGATTACGGAAAAGGATTGGCTGTCTCACAACACGGCGGAAAACCGGCGCTACATCGCCGACCCGAAGTGCAATTACACCTTCACCCTCAACGGCTTTTTTACGATCGGGAATCTCGTGGAGCGCACCCAGGACATGAAGCAGATGGCGAAGATCCCAAAGGATCTGCCGATTCTGTTCATCAGTGGTGCCGAAGATCCCGTCGGGGATTACGGCGAGGCGGTGCGGCGCATCTTTAAGGTCTATAAAGAAGATTTATGCCTTCAGCATGTGAACATGAAGCTGTACCCGGGTTTTCGACACGAGCTTTTGCAGGAGATCGGCCGGGAGCAGGTTTTTGAGGATCTGGCTGATTGGATCGCAAAAAATTGTCATTAAAAGGCAAAATTAAATCAGAAAATTTGACAAAGAATGGATAAATCGTTAAGCTGGAGATAAACACAGGGGAGCTTTTGCTGAGAAAGGCCGATGCCTGACCCTCATGACCTGATCCGGACAATGCCGGCGCAGGGAGTGGTATCGCTGAAGCGCCTCCTGGAAAACAAGGAGGTTTTTTTATGTCTTTACAACATTTTTTTGAATCCGCCGGCGGAAAAGGGCTGATCGTGGCGGTGGCGGCGGCGCTGCTCATTGCGGTGGCGTTCGCGGGGAAAAAGCGTACAAATCAGGCGCAATCGCCTCAGGCCCAGCGGTTTGACACCCGAGCCTTGGTGATTTCGGCGCTGTGCATCGCGCTGTCCTTTGTGCTGGCCCAGATTCGGCTCTTCAAACTGCCCCAGGGCGGGTCGGTCACGGCCTTTTCCATGCTGCCCATCGCGTTGTGCGCCTACCTCTTCGGTGTGAAACGGGGGGTGTTGGCTGGCATCTGCCTCGGCCTCATGAACCTGATGTTTGACCCCTACGTCATTCATCCGGCCCAACTGCTCATCGACTATATTCTGGCCTTTGGAGCTCTGGGCATCGGCGGGGTGTTTCGGAATCAGAAAAAAGGTCTGCTCAAAGGCTACCTTCTCGGAATCTTTGGACGCTACGTTTGCGCTGTGGCCTCAGGGGTGATTTTCTTCAGGGCTTACGTGCCGAAGAATTTCAACGCCTGGACCTGGTCTTTGTGGTACAATCTCACCTATATCGCGGCCGAAGGGGTGATGACGGTGATCGTTCTGTGTATTCCGGCGGTGAGCCGCACGTTCGAACGGATGCGGGCGAAAATAGACGGCGGCCTAGCGTAAAAAAAGGGCGTGTGAAAAAACAAAAATTTTTCACACGCCTTTATTTTTTGGGGG
>NZ_CAIFFF010000010.1:0-60082 GCF_903789625.1 uncultured Pseudoramibacter sp.
TAAAAAAACAAAGCCTAGAGCGTTTCCCTCTAGACTTTGTCGACAGTCTGAAGCACGCTTCTAAATAAAGAAGCGCGCTTTGTTTTCACCGCACCAGTTTCACGCCTTTAATCCAGCGTGAATAAAAAGGTATCGCCCCAATGCCTGCGCTGAACAAACCGCGCCGTTCGGTTGGTGTTGTCGTACACGACAGACCACTGGGTGTTGCTGGTGATGTCCTCGGGGTTGGGTGCCTGGGACGACGCCCGCAAAGCTGCCCACGCCGCCTCTACCGTGGCGGCGCCCTCGTCGAGGATTGCCGCGATGGCCAGCGCGCGCTCTTTGCCGTGACCGAACGCACCGTTGATCTGATTGGGTTTCACCTGGTCGGCGTACAGGGCGTAGAAATTCGTGATCTCCCGCGCCGGCGTGACCGTCATCCTTCGTGTGGGATCCAACAGATCGTACTCCACCACGACGCTGTCACCCGATTCGTCGTTGATAAAGAAATGGTAATCGCGCCCCGCCATCGCGTGCATGTCGTAGCGGCCCAGCAGTTCGACAGCCTCCCGGGTCGTGGCCGCGCGGTCCAGCACCAACCGAATGGTCAGAGCGGTGTTGATCGCCTCCGCTTTTGCGTGTTGGTCGACCGGCTCGCTGTCCAGAGTCAGCACCGCGATGCTCACCCCCATGGCGTTGACGCCGTCAAGACAAGCGAAAGGCGCGAGCAGTGACGCAGCCCGCTGCTCGATGCTCATGTCGGCCTCGTTCGCGCCGAGGTTATTCAAGCAGGCGAAGGCGATGGACGCGTAGCCGTCTTTGGGATTCGCGCGGACCAATAAGGCCGAGGTGTCCTCTTTGAAATCGTAATTCCGTCCTGTGAGCACTGCCGTGTCTGTCTTGGCACAGAAAGCGCTGCAGCCGAAGGACGGCGGCGCAGCTTTAACGGATATCCCGGGAAGGGCCTGCGCCACGGCGGCGTCCGTGAATGTCTGGTCGTCTCTGGCGGCTTCGCCGATCAGAGCGTCCAAATCGTAGTCGTAATTGACCGTCATTTCGTACAAATTGTACTCGCCCTCGTAGGCGGTGAGCCTTTTAATCGAGGCTGCCGTTGATACGCGTGGGTTACTTTTTTTCATATTCTCTCCAATCTGCACTGATGAGATGTGCGCGAAAATTTTTGATTGACGATTTGGGCCTGGTTATTCTAACTCTTCATCTAGCCAAATAAGTATTTATTTATATCATGCGGGGCGATGCTGCCTTTGTCAAGGATTTCATTAAAACTTAAAATAAAAAAGACCGGGAGCGCGCATTTTTTGCGCTTCTCGGTCTCCTTGTCTGCGGTTAATAACGATAATCGTAAATCCGCGTGGCTTTCTTTTCGCTGCGGGGCAGATCGCCGATGGCCACCGCCTTTGGAATGATGCCGACGTTGATCACGGACTTGAAGGTGTCTCTCAGCTGCTTTTCAAAGGCCTTGTACCCTTCCTTCGGCAGCGACGTTTCGACAAAGACCGTGATGTTGTCCCGGCCGTTGACGTGATCGATGAACACCTGGTATTCGCTGCTGGCGCCGTCCACCTGCTTGAGGACGTCGTCGATCTGTCCCGGGAACATGTTGACGCCGTGGACCTTGACCATGTCGTCTGTGCGCCCGAGGATGACGTCGATGCGCGGCAGGTCGCGCCCGCAGGGGCAGGGTTCGTCGTCGGGGATGATCCGAGTCAAGTCGTGGGTGCGGTAGCGGATCAGCGGCGCCCCTTCCTTCTGGAGAGTCGTGATGACCAGCTCGCCGAGCTCGCCGTCCGGCAGTACCTCGCCGGTCTTCGGATCGATGATTTCAAAGTAGAGATAGTCATCGAAATAATGCATCCCGGTGTTGTACTTGCAGTTGATCGCGATCCCCGGGCCGTAGACTTCCGTCAGCCCGTAGATATCGAAGAGCTCGACGCCGAGCTCGTCCGCGATCCGGGCGCGCATCTTTTCGCCCCAGCGTTCCGAGCCGATAACGCCCTTCTTCAGCGCGATGCGGTCGCGGATCCCGCGCTTTGTGATTTCTTCAGCCAACAGCAGCGCGTAGGAGGACGTCGCGCAGAGCACCGTCGACTGCATGTCTTCCATGAATTTCAGCTGCTTGGCCGTATTGCCCGGCCCCATCGGCACGGTCATCGCGCCGAGCTTTTCCGCGCCGAGCTGAAAGCCGATGCCGGCGGTCCACAGGCCGTAGCCCGGCGTGATCTGAATCCGATCCTTCGGGGTGATGCCGGCGATTTCGTAGCAGCGTGCGAACAGCGTCGCCCAGTCGTCCACATCTTTTTGGGTGTACGGGATGATCACCGGCGTCCCCGTCGTGCCGGACGAGGAGTGGATGCGCACGATTTGTTCTTCTGGGACAGCGGCGAGCCCCAGCGGATAGGCGTTTCGCAGGTCCGCCTTTTCGGAAAAGGGCAGCTTTTCAAAATCAGCCTGAGACTTGATATCTTCCGGTTCGATGTCCTGGAGGCGCTTGGCGTAAAAGCCTCCGGCCGCCTTGACCCGTTTCATCTGAAATTTGATCTGTTCAAGGGTTTCTGATTTCATTTTCATGGATCTTATCTCCTCACCATTTCAGCGCCGAGGGCCAGCGCCTTTTTATTCATTTCGACAAAAGCCGGCTTGACCCTGCGGATCATCGCCTGTTCCACTGCCTCGAGGGACAGCCCCATCGCGCCGGTTTCAGCCAATGCGCCGGCCAGCGCGACGTTGAGGACTTTTTCTGAGCCGCACGCCTGCGCCACACGGTCGCCGTCGACGATGAAGCAGTGCGCCGCGTTGTCCTGAAGCCATTTCAGCACCGCTTCGCCGTTGTAAGCGCTCTTCCCGAGAGACGCCGTCACCGGGTAGATGGGCCGGCGGTTGACGATGACGATGCCGTCCGGCTTCAGCACCTTGAGATTTCGCGCCGCCTCTCCGGGTTCAAAACCGATGAGCACGTCGGCCTGACCGTCTGGGATCAAAGGCGACGTCACCGTCTCATCCGGCGTTTCGCCGATTCTCACGTGGGAAACCACGGCGCCGCCCCGCTGGGCCATGCCGATGGTTTCCGCCGTTCGGGCCTGGTGTCCACTGTCCATCGCCGCCTGCGCGATAATTCGGGAAGCCAATACCGTGCCCTGTCCGCCGACACCGCAAAGTAATGCGCTTTTCATCGTTTCACCTCCATGCAATGCTTCGGACAGACCTGATTGCAGAGGCCGCAGCCGGTGCACAGCGCCGGATCGATCACCGCTTTCAAGCCTTTTTCCGTCTCCGTCATCGTAATCGCCGGGCAGCCCAGCTCGTTGATGCAGCGCTTGCAGCCGATGCAGGCGTCCTGATCCACTTCCGCGATGCCCTGCTTCGGCACGATCGCGATACACGGCGATTTAAAGATGATCGCCCGAACGCCCTTTTCGTCTGCCGCCGCCTGAATCGCAGGAATGGCTTCGTCGAGATTGAGGGGATCCACCGTCCGCACGCTGGTGACCCCTGCGCCGCGCAGCACGCTTTCGATAGACACCGGTTCAACCCGTTCGCCCATCATCGTCACGCCAGTGCCCGGGTGCGGCTGATGGCCGGTCATGGCCGTCGTCGAATTGTCGAGAATCGCGAGGACGATGTCTGCCTGGTTGTAGACGCCGTTGATCGCGCCGGTAATGCCCGAGGCGAAGAAGGTCGAGTCGCCGACGAACGCGAAATTAACGGTGGACGGGTCCACATGATTCATCCCCTGAGCCATCGTGACACCGGCTCCCATGCACAGGCAGGTGTCTACCATGTCCAGCGGCATCGCGTTGCCCAGGGTGTAGCAGCCGATATCGCCGAGGGCGATGATTTTCCGGCCGCGCATCGCTTTTTTTACTGCGTAAAATGCGCCGCGGTGCGGACAGCCCGCGCAGAGCACCGGCGGGCGCACCGGCAGTGCCGGCGCTTCCGGCAAGTCCGCAGGATGGAGATCCAGCGTCACGCCGGTCTGTTTTGCGATGATGCCTGCGACGGCGAGCGCCGACAGCTCACCCGCTTCGGGCACTGCCCCCGAGCGCTTGCCGATGACGTCGACGCCCATCGCCAACAAGTGATCTTCGATGTACGGGTCCAATTCTTCAAAAACCAGCACCGAATCGACCTGATCCGCAAATTGCCGGGCCGCCTGAATCGGGAACGGGTACGGGGTGTTCACGGTAAAGACCGTAAATTGATCCTCGTGGCCTTTAATCGCATCGGCGGTGTAGGCGGCGGAAATCCCGCCGCAGGCGATGCCGATTTTCCCAGAGCCGGCGATCGTGTTCTTCCCATTTTCGGAGAAGGTCTTCGCCAATGCCGTTTCTCTCGCGAAAATTTTCTTCTTATTCTGATAGGACAAGCCCGGGAAAATGACCCATTTTTTGTCCTTGATAAAGCCTTCAGCCGGCTTCGGCGGCACAAAGGCCGGCACGTCGACGATCGCACAGGCGTGGCACACCCGTGTGGTCGATCTCAAAATCACCGGCATCCCTTTGGCTTCGGACAGTTCAAAGGCGTACTGTACCTGCTCAAAGGCCTGTTCCGGAGACGTACAGTCGAGGACCGGAATCTTCGCGAACTGGCCCCAGCTCCGGGTATCCTGCTCCGTTTGAGACGAGATCGGCCCCGGATCGTCTGCGACGTAAATGACCATGCCCCCTTTGACGCCGACGTAGTTGACGCACATGATCGGGTCCGACGCGACGTTGAGCCCCATTTGTTTCATCGTCACCATCGACCGGGCCCCGGCGTAGGCCGCGCCAGCCGCGACCTCGGCACCGGCCTTTTCGTTGATCGACCATTCGACGTAAACCCCGTCGGGCTTGCGCTTCGCGATGGTCTCAAGGGCTTCGGTGGACGGCGTGCCCGGGTAGCCGGCAACCACCTGAACTCCGGCCGCCAGCGCGCCGCAGGCGACCGCTTCGTTTCCCATTAATAATTCCTTCATCTTACTCCTTCTCCGTTGATCCTTTGATCTAATAAAAAAGCCTCCGGGCAGGCTTATCTGCCTTCCCAGAGACTGAATCATCTGCTCGTTTCAATTTAACACAGCGTTAAAAATGTGTCAAGGCTCAAAGGTATTTCGACGCCTCCGACACGCTGAGATGGGCCATTTGACGCTGGTGCCCGTCGAGGAAATCCCGCACCCAGTCCGGGTCGGTTTTCGAATACTCTCTTAGGCTCCAGCCGATGGCTTTGTTGATAAAAAATTCGTCAGAGCCCAAATTCATCTCGATCAGCTCCGCCAACAGCTCAGGATTGGTTTGTTCTTTCATGCCCCGCTGGTGGTCGATCGCCGCCCGACGCATCCAAAAATTGGCATCCTGCGCCCAATTTCTCATCACTTTTTCGATAACCGGCCGATAGGCGGGATCGTTCAGGCCGATGCGCCCGACGATTTTGTCAAATCCGTCGATGGTGTCCCACCACTGCTTGTGCCTGAGATAGGGCTCGATGTGCCGAACGTCATCCGGCGTTAAACGCCGCTGCACGCCGGCGAGGGCGTCGACAACGAAATACTGCATCTCCCGGTGGCTGTCATCGAAGCAGAGATTTAAAAAGTCGTAGTCGATCGCCGTCGCCTGCTTAAAGGCCTTGATTGCTTCCTTATAGGCCTGACGCCGGACGGCGGCTGGAATGCCGTAAAAGGCGAACTGGTTACGCATGTAGGCCGCCATCGGCACGGCGCGCGCACTGTCCGCCACGGCCGCAAGAGCCTGCTTCACCGCTGTGTATTTCTGATTCGCTTGTTTCATCCTGGACCTGCGTTTCTAAAGCCCTCCGGCTTTTTGCATATTATACCATAATTTCTTATATTTAACCGAAGGACAGCTTAAACGCTTTGACTTTCAGAAATATAAATGTAAAAAATAAAACCTCAGCCCGCACCATATTGCGAGACTGAGGTTAAAAGCTATACGGCTTTTATCCCAAGCGTCTGCCATCGATGCCGATGGTGACGATCTGCCACGGGATAAATTTGCCGGAAGCCTGGAGGGCGTTTTTCGCTGCCATGGCCAGGCCGCCACAGCACGGCACTTCCATGCGCACGACCGTCACATCCTGAATGTCATTTTCAGCGATGATGGCGGTGAGCTTTTCGGCGTAATTGACCGCGTCCAATTTCGGGCAGCCGATCAGCGCGACCCGTCCCTTGATGAAGTCTTCGTGCATCCGAGCGTAGGCGTAAGCCGTGCAGTCCGCCGCGATGAGCAGTCTGGCGCCGTCAAAATACGGGGCCTGCGTCGGCGCAAGTTTAATCTGTACCGGCCAATTCGTCAGCTGGCTCTTAGCCGCAGGTGCTGCCGCCGGAGCCGGGTCGGCGTCTCTTCGAATCTGTCTGACCTGTGAGCCTGGGCATCCGGCAAAGGGTGCCGCCTGCTGAGCCTTAGCCGCCTTGGCGCGGGCGACCGCCGCTTCGTCGTAAGCGGGCGCTTCCCGTTCTTCAAAGGTGATGGCCCCTGTCGGGCATTCAGGCAGGCAGTCACCGAAGCCATCACAGAAATCTTCCCGGGTCAATTTGGCGACGCCGTCAATGATTTCAATGGCACCTTCGTGGCAGGCCGAGGCGCACAGCCCGCAGCCGTTGCATTTTTCTTCGTCGATATGGATAATTTTGCGTATCATAAACATGTCCTCCGTCACATTTTTTCATTCTAATCTTCAATGGTGCCTCTATTGTGACAGAAGAACGGCCGAACGTCTGTTGTTATAACCACATTTTGCGTTTTTTATTCCGCCGACTCGGTGACAATCTTCCGAGACGGCCGTAGAATGAAGACGATCACCGCGATGGCCAGGGAGGTGACGCCGAGGGACACCGGGTAAATCAGCATGATCGTCCGAAAGGTCGGCGACCGCCTGAAGATTTCCGCGATCCAGAACATCCGGAAGACGCAGATCCCGACGATGGACACCAGCGCCGGCATGAATGACAAGCCGAACCCCCGCAGATAGCCAGACCCCACCTCCAGCCACGCGGTGTAGAGGTAGGAGACGTAAACGTAATCCGTCAGGACAACACCGTAGCGAATGACCGCTGGGTTGGTCGAAAACAGACTGAGGATCGGCCGCAGCCCCGCGAGAATGGCTATGGCCATGCCGCCGGATAACAAGTAACCCTCGGCAAGGCAGAGCCAAAAGGTCCGGCGGCAGCGTTCGGGCTGCTTCGCGCCGTAGTTTTGGCTGGTGAACGTCGTGCAGGCCTGATTGAAGGCGTTGAGCATGTAATACGCGGCAATTTCGACGCTGAAGGCCGCCGAAGCCGCGGCCATGATCGTCGGACCGAGGCTGTTGATCGCCGCCTGGATGATGATATTGGCAATGCAGAACATCGCGTCCTGCAGCCCAGACGGCACCCCGATGTGGAGCATCTTTTTTAGGCTAATGCGGTCGACGTGCAGCTCAGACCGGCGCAGACGAATACCGGCGTCCTCGCGGGTCAAACGCATCGTCAGGAAAATTGAGGCCACCGCGTTGGCAATCACGGTCGCCACTGCGACACCGCCGACCCCGCGGCCCAATCCCGCGACAAAAATCAAATTCAGCACGACGTTTAACACGCCGGAGAGCGCCAGCGCGACCAGTGGGGTCTGCGCGTCGCCCTGACTTCTGAAAATCGCCGCTTCAAAATTGTAGAGCAGGATAACCGGCATACCGACCAGATAAAGCCGCAGGTACACCGCGGCGTCGGCCATGACGCTCGCGGGTACACCCGTCCAGCGCAGCACCGGCTCCACGAACAGCTCCCCGACCACGAGAACAGCGGCGCCGGCCAGTACGGCGAAAATCACCGAGGTGTGGGCCGTGCGCACCGCTTCTCGATGATCCCGGCGGCCGATGGCGTGGGCGATCACCACGTTGGCCCCGAGGGAAATGCCGATGAAGAAATTGACGAGGAGACTGACGATCGGCGAGTTGGCGCCGACCGCGGCCATCGCCTCTTTCCCGGTGAAACGCCCAACCACGGCCACATCCGCCGCGTTGAACAGCTGCTGGAGAATGCCGGTCAGAGCCAGCGGCAGCGCGTAGATCAAAATCTTTTTCCACAGACCGCCGTGGAGCATATCGATGTCGTGTGCTGCCGTCATGACTGCCGAATTAAATCGAAAAACATCTGGCGCTGTTCAGACTCAGATTCGAAAATGCCTCTGGCCGCCAGGGTGACGGTCTGGGTGCCGGGCTTCTGGACGCCGCGCATCGTCATGCACATGTGCTCCGCCTCGATTTTGACGATGACGCCCTTCGGGGTCAAGCAGCGCGCCACCGCGTCGGCGATCTGCCCGGTCAGCCGTTCCTGAATCTGCGGCCGTCTGGCGTAAACCTCAACGGTCCGCGCGAGCTTGCTTAAACCCACTACCTTGCCGTCAGGCAGATAGCCGATATGCACCTTTCCGTAAAAGGGCACGAGGTGATGCTCACAGGTCGAGAAAAACGGGATGTCTTTGACGACGACGATCCCGCTTCCGCCGCCCTCGGCGTCAAACTGTCTGGCCAGATGAGCGTCCGGCGTCTGGCCCAATCCGCCGTAGATTTCCTCACACATCCGCGCGATCCGATCCGGCGTCTCCAAAAGCCCGGGGCGGTCTGGATTCTCGCCGATCCCCTCTAACAACAGGCGTACCGCCTGCTTGATTTTATCCTGATCCATGCTCTATTTTTCCTTTCTCACTTACGCTCGATGCCAATCGCTGGCTCCACCAAAACGCCATTGCCTCACTTATGATATAATAAGGGCTGATTCATTCTTGATAAAATTCCGCATTTTATCAAATTTATCAAAGGAGAAAATGATGGCAAACAAACCCAAGACCCGAAATTTGATCTTCACAGCGCTGCTCGCGGCATTCATGGCCATTCTCGGCCCGCTTTCGATCCCGCTGCCCGGCGGCGTGCCCCTTTCGCTGCTCACCTTTGCGCTGTTCCTCTCGGCCTATCTGCTGGGCTGGCGTCTCGGGACGCTGGCCGTCGTCGTCTACCTGCTCCTCGGCTTCTTCGGCGTGCCGGTGTTTTCCGGCTTCACCGCCGGCGCCGGCAAGCTTCTCGGCCCCACCGGCGGCTACCTGATCGGCTACATTCCTGCCGCGCTCATCGCCGGCAAGCTCTGCGCCACCCGACGGAAATTCGTACCGGCGCTGATTTCGATGCTCATCGGCTCCGCCGCCTGTCTCGCCCTCGGCACAATCTGGTTCATGTTCGTGACCCACACCGCACTGATCCCGGCCCTCGTCGTCTGCGTCGTCCCCTTTATCCCTGGGGACATCGCGAAAATGGCCGCAGCGGCCGCCGTCGGCAAAATCTTAGACGACCGGCTCACACGGAGCGGGCTGTCCATTCAAAAATTCGAGGCTGGCGAAAATCCGAAGCGCCATTCCTAACGGTTGTCCACCGCTTCGGGATTCATGTCGTGGTGGGAAAGGCGCTGCCACGCGGCGTCTTCCCATTTCGTCCCGGGCCTGCCGTAGTTGCAGTACGGATCGATCGAAATCCCGCCTCGGGGCATGAACCGTCCCCAAACCTCAATGTATTTCGGATCCATCAACGCGATCAAATCTTCCATGATCGTGTTCATGCAGTCCTCGTGAAAGGCGCCGTGTTCCCGGAACGAGAACAGGTAGAGCTTCAAGCTCTTGCTTTCCACCATTTTCTTGTCCGGCACGTAAGCGATCACGACGTTGCCGAAATCGGGCTGACCGGTGATCGGGCACAGGCTCGTAAATTCCGGACAGTTGAATTTGACAAAATAGTCGTGGTCCGGATGTTTGTTTTCAAAGGTTTCGAGCATCTCCGGCGCGTAATCCGTCGGGTAGACGGTGCCGGCACTGCCGAGCTTCGTCAGATGCTCTTTTTTCTTATCCCGCTGATCGTTCATTTGCTTCTCTTCCTCTCACGCTTTTTCGTACTGCGCCATCGCCGGATCGGCGACGCCGTTCGCCGCAAAGGCCGCGACCCGGTCCAGGCACGTCCCGCATTTGCCGCAGGGGCGGTCGCCTCCTTCGTAGCACGACCAGGTCAATTCGTAGGGCACGCCGAGCTCGAGACCGAGCTTCACCACCGCCGCCTTATCGATATCGACAAAGGGCGCGGCGATTTCCAGCTGGTGGCCCGACCCTTCGTAGACCGCGCGGTTCATCGCGTCGGCAAAGGCCGGCGAGCAGTCCGGGTAGGCAAAACCTGCCGAATCGTCGGCGTGGGCACCGTAAAGAATGACGTCGCAGTCCTTGGAAAGGGCGACGCTCGCCGCAGACGACAGAAACAGACCGTTGCGGAAGGGCACGTAGGTCGAAACCGGCTTTTCGCCGCCGGTGGCCTCAATCTGTTCGGCGTAGCTTTCTTCGGGGATCGCCTGATCCGAACCCTTGAGCAGCGCGCAGTCGCTGTACTGAAAAATCGGCGTCAGATCCAGAAACAGCTGCTCGACGCCGTAATGTGCCGCGACGGCCTTGGCCGCTTCGATTTCCTTGTCATGCTTCTGACCGTACTGAATCGACAGCGCGATGACGTTTTCCGCGCCGAGGCGGTCTACCGCCAGCCCCAATGCCGTCGTCGAGTCGACGCCGCCGCTGGTCAAAACCATCGCCTTCTTGTATTGATCGAGTGATTGCTTCATCTTTATCCTCTATTCAAATCTAAATATCCTTATACGCCCCGGGTCATCGGATCCCAAATGATCTTGTGCAGCTGAAGCTGCAGCCGCACGCCGTTGAGCTTCCGCTTTTCCATAAAGGTCACAATGTCCACCGGCTGGATCATTCCAAAGACAGGACTTAAAAACACGTGACAGGTATGGTCGAGATCGTAGGCCGCGATGATGCGCGCGGCATCTTCCAAATCGGCCCGGCTGCCGCAGACGAATTTCACGCTGTCGTGGGGGCCCAGGTATTGATAATTCTCCGGCCGCATCGCGCTGACGCAGGCCGGGCCGCTGGCCGAAAGCTTGCAGTCCAGCGTAAAGACCGGCCGATGGGCCGGGTCGGCGCAGAAGGGCGCGATATCGATGGAACCGTTAGTTTCCACTTCGACGCGGCAGCCGTCGTCGATGAGGCGGGCGATCAGCCCATCGATGTTGTGCTGGAGCAGCGGCTCGCCGCCGGTGAGCGTCACGTTGTGCGTGCCGGTGGTCTTCACCCAGTCCGCGAGCTCGGCCGCCGTCTCGTCCTTCGCGGCGCAGTCCGCGCGGTTGGCCCACTTCGTGTCGCAGTAATCGCAGTTAAGATTACAGCCCTTGAAGCGGATAAAGGCGGCCAATTCCCCGGCGTGGGGGCCTTCGCCGTCGATACTGACAAATTTTTCAGCTACCTGCATGTCAGTGCCCTCCCTGATCTTTATCCTCAGGCTCGTAAGACGCCATGTTGTTCGGCGTCTCGTAAACCTCGACGCGGCGGACGTCATAGCCCTTTGCCGTCATTTCATCGCAGAACAGCTTTGCGAGGTTTTCCGCCGTCGGCCGAACGGGAATGGCCCGGCTGGAAAAGCCTTCCTCGGATAAAGCCTGCATCGCCGTCTCCGAGAGGCTTCCGGCTTCGTAGATCAAGCGATGGTCAAAGCCGTCGCAGGCAGCCTTGAGATCCGCCTTCAAATCGCCGAAGTCGACGAGCATGCCGCGGTGCTGTTCGTCCGTCTGCAGGGTTTCCCCTTGAATTTCCACCGTCACCGTCCAATGGTGGCCGTGAAGATTGGCGCATTTGCCGGCGTAGCCTTTTAAAAAATGGGCCGCGTCGAAATGCCCTTTCGTTTTGAGTGTGTACATCGGATTGCCTTCTTTCCCGATTGCTTTTATTTCGTATTTTCCAATAAAAAAGCCCTGCTGGGCAGGGCACAATGTAATCATTTATTGAAGCCCTGGTTTTGTTTATCGACAGGATGGTGCAATCGAACTGTCGTCAGCATTATAGACCAACGCGGCCGCAAAATCAAGCTTTACGGCCGCGCCTTTCAATTCGTCTAATATTAATAGTTACCTTGCTGCGTCGTGCCCGAGTTGATTCTGGTCGTGACCAGCGTCGGATCGTAATGGTCGAGATAATCGCCAATTTCCGAAAAAGATTTCGGATAGGTGCGGTTCATCTGCGCCGCGATCGTCTTCTGATAAAGCTTTTGAGACGCGCTGGACACGAAAATCTTCACGTGCATGCGGCTCGGTTTATCGCCTTTTACGAGAATCGAGTAGGCCATCCGCCCGGCACGGTACCCTTGATTGTAGGGATCAGTGTAAAGCGTCGCCAGCACGTTCTTCCCGACGGCGGCATCGCCGGCCACGGTCGAAACGCCGGCTTCCGCCGCGAGGGGCGCGATAACCGCCGCCTGTTTAGAGAGGCCGCAGTACATCGGAAAGTACAATGCGCTGCATTCCGACACCGCCGTTTCGCCGAGGCTCGCCGCTTCCGTATCACTGCTGGTCCGGGACAGATCGTAGGTTTTCGAAGCGACGCCGGCTTCGTCGAGCATCGCCTTCATTTTGTTGCACTGGTAGACGCTGTCCGGTTCGCTGGGATCACGGACCAGCCCGACGGTTTTCAAATCAGGAGTCACCTCGATGAGCAGCGACAGTGTGTCCGGCAAGCTCGGTTCGCCCGATACGCCGGTGACGTTGCGGCCGGTTCGGTAGTCCCAGTTGTCGCTGACGGTCATACCGAGGGCCCGCTGGAAATTGACCACACCGACGCTGAGAATCGGGGTCTCGCTTGTCGCGTCCTCGGCCCCCATCAGCGCTCGGGTCCCGCAAGTGAGGATCAGATCCTTGTCCTGCTTGACCATCTGCTTCGCGGCTTTTTTCGCTTCATCTCTGGTTTTGACCCGCTTTTCCGAAAATTTGATGTGGGTCGAGCCAAAAATGTCGGTCACGGCGTCCATCGACCCCTGAACCATCTGGTCGGCGTAGGTGCCGCTTTTTGATTGAATGATCCCAATCGTGTAAACCCGCGAGCCTTCTTCTTTGGAATCCTTGTACGTCGTAATATTGACACGGTCTCTGAATACATATGCCAAGACCGCAACGGCCGCCGCGATCGCGATTACCGCGATGATGATTTTCTTGCGTTTACTCATCCTGCCGCCTCCTATTCACTTTTCACCGTGGGCGCTGTGTAAGTCACGGTATTCGACGAGCGGAGCTTGTCGTCTCCTGAGCCCATCTGACTGACCTGAATCTTGTCGCCCTGGCGCACATCGTCGACGCTGATCGACAGATGCTGGCCGCTCTTGTACTTCGTCGAGACCTGCTTGCCGTTCACAAAGACCTTGCTCCACCGCGTGAAGTTTTCCCCGAAGAGGTGCACCCGGTTATCGTAGGTGTAGACACGGTCAATTTTAATGTCGTTTAAGCCCATTTCGATGTCGGTCGCCGGGTACGGGTCCTTGCCGTTGTAGGCGTAGCGCTTGCCGTAAAGCAGATCGTACTGCAGTGTCTTCAGCCCGCGCATGTAAGCGAGCGAGCCCGGTTTCGTCCCATTTTCGATCATCTTCTGCTGATAATTCATCATCGTGCCGCCGTGAACGCCGAGGCGCCCGAGCATATCCGCCACCAGGTTGTAAGACGTGCGGTCCGCGTCCTTTTTCTCCATACCGAAATTGTTCCAGGTGATGTACTTCGTCTTGAAGATGTCGCCGCTCTTCACTTCCTGATTCGTCAAATCCATGCTCGGCACGTGGTCCCCGAACATGATGACGAGGGTCGGTTCGTCCCGGCTGTCGAGCATCTTAATGTAGTTCTTGATCCACTGATCTTCTCTGTGGAGCATATTGACGTAGTATTCCCATTTGTAATTGAGGGCCTGATCCTTACCCTTGGCCTTGACCTTGACGTCCGGATTCGTGAAGACCTTGTAATCCGGATAATTGCCGTGGGTCGCGACGGTGATCGTGTAGACAAAATCCTTGCCCTTGGTCGAATCCATCGCTTCCTTGGTCGAATCGATCAGAATGTCGTCGGTCGGCCAGGTTTTGATCGGGTTGTATTCCTTCTTTGTGATGTCGAGCATTTCCTTAGACGTGAACGTATCAAAGCCCATCATCGAGAAGGCATTCTGCCGGCTGTAGAAGTTCGCGCCGTTGTTGTGAACGACATGGCTCTTGATGCCAAGCTTCTTCAGATCCGACGCGTAGCTTTCGCAGTCCTTCACGTGCTTGAGGACTGTTTTCTGCGGGTATTCCCCTGGGCCAAAAAACTGCATCGACATCCCGGTGAGCATTTCAAATTCGGTGTTGCACGTTCCGGCGCCGACGACCGGCACTTCGAGATAGCCCGTCGAATAATTCGATTCCAGCGAGTGGAAATACGGGATCGGATCCTCCGACATCGACAGGTATTTCACTTCCGTCGGATCCATGAAAGATTCCAGCAGCACCACGACGACGTTGACCTTTTTCCCATTGATCCAGACGGTCTTGCCCATGTTGGTATCTGAGGTGACCTTATCCACCGATGCCTTCGAATAATTCCACGGCTTGCTCATCCCCCGGCTGAAAATACTGGTGCCGAAGCCGTAGAGAAAGCCGTAATCCGAATACCCCTGAGCCAAATTGCCGAAATAGGCGCTGAGCTCGTGCCGGCTGCGCAGGAAAATTGTCGAGCCCGGAATCAGCGCGATACTGACCGCCACGGCGAGGAGCCTGATCGGAAACGGCCATTTGCCCTTCTGCTTGCGGCCCTTGAAAAACAGGATCACAACGTAGGCAAAAAAGAGAATCACAGCGATAACAATGACCGCCGCCAAACCGCCCGAGACGTATTGGCTGCCCTTCATCGTCAGAAGGTCCGAAATCATTGTCAAGTCGGTAAAGCCGAACGGCGACACGCGGGCGAGCAGAATGACGCCGTTCACGACGCCAAGAATCAGCAGCAGCCCGGTGATCAGCGTGCGCAGAAAGGTGCGCCGCCTGACGAGAAAAGTCAGTGAGTAGATCAGGTAAACCACCAGACAGTTGTAGAGGAACGGAATGGTATTGTGCGCCATGAACTCGAAGACGCCGGTGAAGGAGTGCCGTGCGAGCAGCTCGATAATAAAGACGACGAGCACCGCCAGCGGAATGTGAAGCCAAACCGCGTGGTCGTTGAAGAATTTGTCCGGGCCTTCCATTTTTTTCGCGGCCCTATTGACAAACCGGTCGGCCTGTTTCCAGCCGTAGCGCAGGTAGAGTCCAATCGTTCTCAATACCTTGGTGAATTTCGAGGAGCCGCGGACGTCCACGTCCCGGAGTTCCTGTTCGTCGTCCTCTTTTCCGTGCGCCTCCGATTCGAATTTGACCTCGTCTCTGGTAATTCTCGGGTTGTCGCGATCTTCCGAGGCGTCCTTTTGTTCCAGATTTTCTGGCGTTTCTGATTTCAAGTTGTCGGCTTCATCTGCCGCCCTTTGATCCTTTTTCTTACGCGATGCCATCGGCGTCTCCTTTCCCGTCGTGCTGGCCGGATGCGGCCGCTTCCGTGGCCGGTGCGATATTGCCCTCTGCCACGTTTTTGTCGATTATTGCTTCAACTAAGTTGTACAGCGAAACGGAGCCCCGCTTCGTGCCGATCTGACGCTTTTCGATTTGATCCCGGCGGACGTGATGGCGCCGCCAGTCGCCGCCGCCGTTGGAATTATTGAGCAGCACCGGCTGAAGGTTGTCCATCGCCCGGGCAAACCGCGCCTCCGGGGTGACCCCGGCGTCGAATTCCTCAAATAAGGCGCGCAGCTTCGCGCCCTGATCCTCAGGCAGCAGGCCGAAGATCCGGTCAGCCGCCCGTTCTTCGCGGTCGTTCTGCGTCTGTTTCGCCATTTCGTCGTAGGCGTAGGTATCGCCGGCGTCGATCTCGACGATGTCGTGAATCAGACACATCAACATCCCACGGGCCAAATCGAAATCATCGTCGGCGTACTCGGCGAGCAGGGCCATCATCACGGCCATGTGCCAGGCGTGCTCGGCGTCGTTTTCGGCACGTCCGCCGCCGCTCAAATGGGTCTGACGGAACACGTTTTTTTCCTTATCGATTTCCAATATAAAATCCAGCTGCTGATGCAGCCGTTTCTGATCAATCTCTTGCATCAAACTTACCTCTACATAAAAAAGAAGGCTTTTCAGCCTGCTTCCTTTGTTTTTGATTCTTCCGTCTTGTGGTCCAGTACGACCGGCTGTGCTGGGTCGAACAGGATTTCGCGGAGGGTGTGTGCCTTCAACACCGTTGCAAGCTGGTGCTGAATCGCCAGCAAATGGCCTTGAACGCGGCAGTCCTCATCGTGGCTTTCGCACCACGGGCAGGCGTAATTTTTTCCGTCAACACACGCCGCAACGCCCGGCGCGTCGCCCAATGTCTCCATCACATCGTACAGCGTCACCGCTGAAAGAGACTGGGCCAGCTCGTAGCCGCCGTCAGCACCTCGGGTTATGGCGACGATCCTGCCGCCCTCGAGCTTTTTCAAAATTTTGTAGGCGTACTGCCTGGGCACTTTTTCCGCACAGGCGAGCATCGCAACGGTGTGCCTTTTGCCGTCGGAAAGGCCGCGGATCAGCCGCAGGGCGTAGTCCGTCTCTTTTGAAATCAACATCATGTTCTTTTCACTTTCCTCTATACACAATCAATGATTGATCAATCTTTGACGCAAATTTTACATTTTGCTGTCAAAAATCCCTAGTCGTCCATTTTTGTCCATTTTTTATGAACGCATTTTATCACAGGAAATGGGGCACTGCAAATATTTTCAGAAACTCTCTGTCTTGATTTAAGAATCTGGAGGATACTGCTCTATTTTTTATTTATGAATAGGATATTTCCCGGGAAATAACATCAGTCTAGAAAAACAGCAACAAAAAAAGCACGGTGCAAACGCATCGTGCTGAGTTTTCATGGCGGAGAAGGAGAGATTTGAACTCTCGCGCCGCGTGAACGACCTACACCCTTAGCAGGGGCGCCTCTTCAGCCAACTTGAGTACTTCTCCGTACTGCGCTTCAGGATTCTACGCTGATTGTATCAATGAATCTCAAAGCTTTATTCAATTAAAATGGCCGAGAGGGTGGGATTCGAACCCACGTGGGCTTGCACCCAAACGGTTTTCAAGACCGCCTCGTTATGACCGCTTCGATACCTCTCGGAATGCGTCGTCACAGTACGCGACAACTGCATGAAATATTATAACAGGGGCTTTCGCCCCTGTCAATTCTTTTATTTAATCTTTTTAATATTTTTACAATTAAAATTTCAGACTAGCAGACCTTGACGACCCAGTTGAACGGGTCTTCGACAGTGCCGTGCTGGATACCGACTAAGGTGTCGTAAATCTTCTGAGCGTACGGGCCGATTTCGTCGTTGTTGAAGACCATGTCTTCGCCGGCGTAGTTCAGCTTGCCGATTGGCGCGACAACTGCTGCAGTCCCCATACCGAAGACTTCTTCAACCTTGCCTGCGTGGTAGTCGTCCAACAGTTCCTGAATTGGCAGGATCCGTTCTTCAACGGTTTCGCCCCAGCTCTTGAGCAGCTGAATGATGGATTTACGGGTAATCCCTGGCAGGATCGTACCGGTCAGCTTCGGCGTGACGAATTTGCCGTCGATCTTGAACATGATGTTGCAGGAGCCGACTTCTTCGATGTTTTTACGGGTTGCGCCGTCGAGCCACAATGTTTCTTCGTAGCCTTCTTCGTTGGCCTTTTCGGTCGCAGCCAAGGAACCTGCGTAGTTGCCGCCGCATTTCGCTTCGCCAGTCCCACCAGAAACGGTTCTTGCGTAAACCTGTTCGATGTGCATCACAGCCGGTTTCAAGCCGTCTTCGTAGTAAGAGCCGACTGGGCAGAGAATAATGAAGAATTTATAGGTGCTGGATACGTGAACGCCGATGTAGTTTTCCGTCGCGAAAATGAACGGGCGGATGTAAAGTGACGTGCCCGGAGCGGTCGGGATCCAATCCTTTTCGATTTCAACGAGCTTCTTTAACGCTTCGAGCGCAAAATCTTCGTCGATCGGCGGAATGCAGAGGCGCTTAGCTGAGCGGTTCAGACGTGCGAAGTTTTCCTGCGGGCGAAACAACTGAACGTGGCCGTCCGGCGTTTTGTAGGCTTTTGTGCCTTCGAAAACTTCCTGCGCGTAATGGAAAACACAGGCGGAAGGATCCAGGCTGATCGGACCGTAGGGTTCGATTGTCGCATTGTGCCAGCCATTTTCTGGATCGTAATCCATTGTGAACATATAATCCGTGAAGATGCGGCCGAAAGGCAGATTGCTCTGATCCGGCTTTTCTTTCAGGGTTTTCGCTTTGACAAACTTGATATCCATTTATTTCTCCTCATCTATCAACCGCCGTCACGCGATTGGTCATTTGTTAACAATAGTATTATTTTAACAATCATGTATACAATCTACAAGACATTTATTGTACTTTTTCTGATACAATTTTAATTTGAACGTCACCGCGCTTTTTGATACACTACCTTTTATGAAACAAAGGATCAAACACACAACTTCTTCAACGACTTTTCCCGCGCCGCCGGACGGCGCAGCTGACGCACTGCTCACCTGGTTTTCTGAAAACAAACGCGATCTCCCTTTTAGACGCCCCGCGCGCACAACCCGAGCCGACCCATACCGCGTCTGGATTTCTGAGATCATGGCCCAGCAGACCCAAATCGACACGCTGATTCCCTACTTCGAGCGCTTTATCTCCACCCTCCCGACGCTAGACGACCTGGCCAGTGCCAATGAGGAGACCGTCCTTAAGCTCTGGGAGGGCCTCGGCTATTATTCCAGAGCCCGCAACCTGCGCAAGGCTGCCATTCAAATTCAGGCCCTCGGGCATTTTCCTGACACGGCTGAGGCGCTCGCGAAGCTGCCGGGCATCGGCCCCTATACCGCCGGCGCCATCGCGTCCCTCGCCTTTAATCAAAGGGCCACCGCGGTTGACGGCAACGTCCTGAGGGTTGCCGCCCGGCTGATGGACAGCCCGGCTGATACGGCGCTGCCCGCCGTGCGCAAGTCGGTCTCGGCCTGGCTCTTAACCTGGATGCCGGAGAACCGGCCCGGCGATTTCAACGAAGCCCTGATGGAGCTCGGCGCACTCGTCTGCACGCCGAAATCCCCATCCTGTCTGATCTGCCCGTGGCGGGACATCTGCCTGTCTCTAAAAAACGGCACGGTCGACAAGCGGCCGGTCAAATCAAAACGAACGAAGCACCGGACCGAAAAAATCGCCGCCGCGGTCGTCACCGATTCAGCCGGCCGGCTCTTGATTCACCGACGTCCGAAAACTGGACTGCTCGCCGGCCTGTGGGAGCTGCCGAACGTGACCGCGGCCAATAAAAAAGAAGGCGCGGGCGCCATTAAAAAATACCTCGAAGCTCAGCTCGGCGTTCTTGTGTCTGACCCTGCCTTCTTAAAAAACGACCGTCACGTCTTCACCCACATCACCTGGCAGATTGCTGTTTACCGTTTCTCGCTGGCGGCGGACGTCACCCCAAAGGCCGACGACTGGGTGTTCGCCGACCGAAACGATCTCGAACAACGCTATCCGCTGCCGACCGCCTTTTCCAAGCTGCTTTCTTGACGCAAAAAATCCGAAGGACCGTCATTTTTGGCCCTTCGGATTTTTGATTGCCGCATTTTAGTCGAGCTTGTACAGCCGCCCCGGTTTTCTCGGAAGATCCGCAGGCGCATCGTCGCGGTAACCGACCACGCAGTGGCCGATCCCTTCGTAATCTCCTTCGATGCCGAGGGCCTTCAAGATCGCCTTGCCTTCAGGCTGTTCAAATTCCTGCTTCGCCCGGTGAATCCAGCACGCGCCGAGGCCAAGGCCTTCGGCCGCCGTCAGCATGTTGCCGATGACGAGGGCGCCGTCGTACATGTAGGTCGGCGCCAATTTGTCCGCCAGCACTACATAGACCACCGGTGCGCCGTAAAACGGATCGCTGTCCACGCCCATGATGTCCGCATTCAGCTTGGACAGCGTGTCGCGGATCGCCTTGTTGCGGATCTGGATGATGATCGCCGGCTGACGGTTACGACCCGAGGCCGCGTTGAGCCCCGCCGCTGAAATCTGATCCAGCAGGCCGTCCGGCACGGCATCCGGTTTGAATTTTCTGCAGCTGCGCCGTTCGAGCAGCGCTTTCATTGCCATGTTTTCCATATTCTATACCCTCCTCAAATTTTCAAAGCTTTCGCTTGTGTATCCTTATAAATCGCGGCTGACCTCATTGCTCCAGTCGGAGTAGTAGCGCTTGCCGCCAATCTTAATGTAGGCGCGCACCTTGCCCTTGACGGTACAGCCCGAATCGTTGACGTAGACCGCCACCGATGTAGTCTGATCGTTCCAGTTTGCCGGCCGCACCGCTTCAGTGTCGTCGTCCTTGGTCTTCGTGATCTCGACCTCGTAGCCATCTGCGCCATCCACCGCGTTCCACGAGAAACTGATGCCGTCCATATCCTGAATCTTGGTATCCTGCCAATCCTGTGCCTTTGGCGCCGGGAGAGCCGAAACGGTGTAAACGCCGTTGAGCACCGTGCCCTTTCTGCCGGACGCGTTGTAGGCCACCACGCGGATCGTCGTCGTGCCCGGCGGCAGCTCGATCGCCTTGGTGTATAAGGTAGACTTTTTCGTCGGCGCCTTGCCGTCTGTCGTGTAGTACAGCGTATCGGTTTTTCGCCCCGCCTTGATCGTGAGCTTAAAGCCAATGTCGTAGCTGCCCGGATCCGAGGCGAAGCTCGGCCGGCTGACCAGCAGCGTTTTTTTAAGCTTGAGCATGTCGGCGTCGCCCGTTGCTTGGGCCGCCTTGTCGATGAGCTTCGAAACGGTCGAATTGCTGCGTCCCTCACTGATGTATAGATCGATCAGCTCGCGGTACAGCCGTTTCAAATCACGCTTATCTGACGCCGCTTTGATGCCGTGGTTGACGATTTTTTCGCCGAGCGAAAGCTCGCCGATTTTCTGTGCCGCCTGTCCGCCGGCAATGGCCGTGCGGCGGTCGATATTTGCGGCGATTGCGACCTGGGTTAACAGGGTCTTCGCGTCGCTGTCCTTGTTTTGAGCCGCCGCGGATTTCGCCCGCAGTGCCTTGCCGTAATTCGTATCCTCACGGCTCTTAGCCTGGGCGAGATACTTGTCAGCCGTCTCCGTCTGGCCCTTCGCCAGCGCAGCCGCTGCCAAACCTTCGTAGCCCTCGACGCGCCGGCTGTTCATTTTCACCGCCTCGCGGAAGGACGTCTGGGCCGCCGTGTACGCCTTTTGATCCAGGTTGCGGTTGCCGACGTCAATCGCGGATTCGTACTGATGATTCTGAAACAACAGCGCCGCCGCACCGACGCCGCCGGCGATCAAAATCAGCACCACGATCACCAGCGTCACCTTGATCCGGCCCGAGGACGGCCGGCGCTTGGCCGGCTTCGAGACCGGCCTCTGTTTGCGGGTCCGCGGCTTTGCTTTAGTTTCAGTTTTGACGGGATGACCGCATCGGGGACAAAATCGCATCCCCGACTCCAGCGGCGCCCCGCACTTACTGCATTTCATTTTTCTTTATCTCCATTGCTTTTCTCTTTATTTTAGCATTTTATGTCCTTTAGGGCAACGGCACGCAGGCGCGGACAAAGGCCTCGAAGACGGCCAGGCTCTTGGGATCCTTCTCGAAGGCGCATTCCGGATGCCACTGTACGCCGAGAAGAAAAGCCCGGTTCGGATCGCTGACGCTCTCGACCACACCGTCCTCGGACACCGCCTGGACGATTAGGTCAGCCCCCACATCCTTCACCGCCTGATGGTGAATCGAGTTGACCGCGTAGGTACCCGCGCCGACGACACCGCTTAAAAAGGTGTCCGGCAGGACTTCGACCGTGTGGATTGGCACGTCGTAGGGCGGGTGCTGATGGTGTTCGGTGTCTGTCGGGTGTTCCGTCGGCAGATCCTGGTACAGATTGCCGCCGTAGAGCACGTTAAAAAGCTGAATGCCGCGGCAGATGCCGAGGACGGGTCTGTCCGCCGCCGCCGCGCCGTAAAACAGCGCCACGCTCATCCGGTCCAGCGGCTCGCAGGTTTCGTCCGCATCGGTCAGGCGCGGTTCGTTGTAATAGGACGGCGTCACGTCCTGACCGCCCGGAAAGAGAAAGCCGTCGCAGGTCTTCACGAAATCCTTCAGGATCCCTTCGTCCTCGGTGTAGGGCAGCATCACCGGAATGCCCCCGGCCGCGAGAAGGCCGTTCATGTACCCGGGCAGCATCCAATAGCTCCTCCGCTGTTGGTCCACCAATGGCAGAATACCGATTTTTGGTTGCTTCATCGTTTAACCTCGTATGCTATAATAAAATTATTCTTATTATAAACAAAAATAAATGAAAAAAACGGCGGTGAATGAAATTCCCCATTATTTACCTATTTTTTACTGTAATCCGCTGTAAATTTTATATTTCTCCATTATATTGTTAAATTGAAAAATTGTGACAATTTAATTCTATTTGAATTTAGAAAGAGAGTACACTATGCCAAATGAAAATCTAACCGCCACTCCGGCAGCCCAGCCCGCGAGCCCCTACGACTACATGCAGAACCGCGAACTGTCCTGGCTGAATTTCAACGACCGCGTCTTGAGTGAAGCGCAGGACCCGTCGGTCCCGCTTCTCGAACGCCTCCGCTTCGTTCAGATCTTTGTCTCAAATCTCGACGAATTTTTCCGCGTCCGCGTCGGCTCACTGATCGATATGGTGCCTGCCGGCGACGCCTACCACGACAGCAAAACCGGCTGGACTGCCGACGAACAGCTCCAGCACATTTACCGCGCGGCCAGAACCCTCTGCACCAAAAAGGATCGGGTCTACTTCCACCTCGAACACAAGCTGCGCCACCAGGATATCTGGCATCTGTCTTACGACGAACTGACCGACGACGAACAGGAATACATCGAACAGCATTTCCAGAATCATATCCTGCCGCTGCTCTCGCCGCTGATCATCGACGCCCACCATCCGTTCCCGCACCTGCAGAACAAAAAAATCGAAATCGGCGTCGTCCTGAAGGATCAAGCGGAACGTAAGGTCTTCGCGATTATCCCAATTCCCGACAGCCTGCCTGACGTGATCTACCTGCCGTCCCGCCACGCACTGCGCTACATCTCCACCGAAGACGTGGTCTGCGATTACGCGGATATCATCTTCGACACCTACACCATCGTCGAAAAGGTCAAGATGTCGATCACGCGCAACGCCGACATCCATGCCGACGACGAAGATTTCGAAGTCAACGACGATTTCCGAACCGTGATGCGCGATATGCTCAAGCGCCGCAAGCGCCTGGCACCCCTTCGCCTGGAATTGTCCAATACCGTCAGCGACGAATGCTACGATTTCTTGAAAAAGAAGCTGCGCCTAGCCGACGCACAGATTTTCTACGTCAAATCGCCGATGCGTCTGGGCTACGCCTACCCGATCGCTGACAAGCTCAACGACGAACAAAAGGCCGACCTGCTCTACGCGCCGTTCTCACCGCAGATTCCGTCTTCGGTGAATATGAAACGCAAAATGGAGCCGCAAATCAAGGATCACGACATTCTGCTGTCCTTCCCCTACGATTCGATGGACCCCTTCGTGAAAATGGTCTCCGAAGCGGCGGACGATCCGTCGGTGCGCTCCATCGCCATCACGATTTACAGATTATCCTCGAAGAGCAAGCTGGTCGAAGCGATCTGCCGCGCTGCCGAAAACGGCAAAAACGTCACCACCCTGATCGAGCTCCGGGCCCGCTTCGACGAACAGAACAACATCGACTGGTCCGAACGGCTGGAAAACGCCGGCTGCACCGTCATCTACGGGACGCCGGGCTTCAAGGTCCACTCGAAAATCTGCCTGATCACCCGGGAAAGAAACGGCGAAATCACCTACCAGACCCAAATCGGCACGGGCAACTACAACGAAAAGACGGCGACCCTCTACACCGATTTGTCGCTGCTGACCGCCAATCAGGACATCGGGCTGGACGCCATGCATTTCTTCCAGAACATGGGGCTTGAAAAGCTCAACGCCAAGTACAACAAGCTGATCGTCTCGCCGTCTACTCTGAAATCGACGGTGCTGAAGCTGATGGACGAACAGATCGCCCTCGGCGATGAAGGCGAAATGTTCTTCAAGCTCAATTCCCTGACCGACGTGGACATCATCCGCAAGCTCAAGGAAGCCTCCTGCGCCGGCGTGAAGATCCACATGATTATCCGCGGCATCTGCTGCATCGTGCCTGGCATCCCGGGCGTCACCGAAAACATCAACGTGCGCAGCGTGGTCGGGCGTTACCTCGAACACTCTCGGATCTACCGTTTCGGCACCGGTGACAGTCAGAAAATGTACATCGCCTCAGCCGATTTCATGACCCGCAACACCGAACGCCGTGTCGAAGTCGGCGCGCCGATCCTCGACCCGAAGATCCGCGAAAAAATTAACCACATCGTCGACATCATGCTGCACGACACATCGAAGGCGCGCATCCTCGGGCCAGACAAGCTTTATCACCCGATCACAGACGCCAAGGGCGCGCCGCTGCCACCGTACAATTGCCAGGAAGCGCAAGCCAAAGAGGCCATCGCGAACAGCTTTCCCGTTCAGAAGAGCAGAACGCCCGACGCCTCCGAAAAACCCAAGCATAAGCCGTCTTTCTTCTCAAGACTCTTCCGGCACGACAATTAAACCTAATCCCAGATTCGATTCAAAAGGCCAGACGATTTTTAAACCGTCTGGCTTTTTTTGCGAAAAAAATACAGCAGCTTGTTCAAAGCTGCTGCAGTTTTGATTCCCAAAATTATTGATTGTCGATATCGAGTTCCTTTAAATACTTCTTGAACCGATCGCCGACCCCAGGCATGCGCAGCCCGTATTCGACGGTCGCTTCGAGGAAGCCGAGCTTATCGCCGACATCGTAGCGGCGCCCCGCAAAATCGTAAGCGATCATCTTCTGACGATGGGCCAATTTTCTCAGCGCGTCCGTCAGCTGAATTTCGCCGCCGGCGCCCCGGCCGGTGTGTTCGAGAATTTCAAAAATGTCCGGCGTGATGATGTAGCGCCCCAAAATCGCCAAATCGCTCGGCGCTTCGTCAATGGCCGGCTTTTCGACCAAATCATCGACGGCAAATTCGTAATCGTTGATAGCCTTTCCCGAAACGATGCCGTATTTATCGACTTGATCCTTCGGCACACGCTGCACCCCAATGACCGATGCCTGATGTTTATTGTAGACGTTGATCATCTGCTTGAGGGCTGGGTTTTCTTTGTTGTAGACAATATCATCCCCCAGCACCACTGCGAAAGGTTCATCCCCGACAAATTCCTTGGCGCAGAGCACGGCGTGGCCGAGGCCCTTGGCTTCGCCCTGACGAATGGTGTAGATGTTGGCCATATTGGTGATATCTTCCACCATCTGCAGCTCAGCGTTCTTGCCCTTCATTCTCAGGTTGAATTCCAATTCCGGCACGTGGTCAAAATGGTTGATGATGATTTCCTTGTTGCGGCCGGTGATGATCAAAATGTCGGTAATGCCCGACGCGACGATTTCTTCGACGATATACTGAATGGTCGGTTTATCGACGATCGGCAGAATTTCCTTCGGCACCGATTTGGTCACCGGCAAAAACCGCGTGCCCAGACCAGCCGCCGGAATGACCGCCTTTTTAACTTCTTTTGTCATAATGTTCTCCTATATTGATCTCATCCAAATTCTGTGAAAATGCTTCACAAGTCTGTATATAAGTATAACGGCTTTACCGCTAATCTTCAAGTTTTTCGAACACGCCGACCGGCTTTAAGCCGAGGGCTGCGATCCGATTCCGGTCGAGCCGCGCCGTGACGTCGACGATCTGACGCCCCACCATGCGCTTCGCGAGCGCCGGCGTCAAAATCCGGCCCATCCCCGGCCACGCGCCGAGCACGACGACCAGCTCCGCGCCTTTCGTCGCCTCGGCGCAGCTTTCGCAGAAGGTAAAGGCGTCTCGGGTGCGGAACAGCCGCCACTTGGCCTGATCCATGCCCCAGGGCAGGTAAAGAGCGAAGGGCTTCACGCCCTCAAGCTGTCGGTCTTCAAAGGGCGCCGCTATGGCTTTGAGCAGTTCCACAGCCGGCGTCTCCCGCAAATCGTCGGTTCCCGGGACGTTGGACAGCCCCAGCACCGCAATTTTCCCGCCGTGTGCTGTGATCTTTTGAACAGGCGGCAGCAGCCACGCCTTCATTTTTTCGAAATGCGCCGTATTGGCGGCCTGAAAGGCGTCGATTAACGACCGTTCCTCTTGTTTTTCAAAGGCCGATAAATTGTTAAGCTCCTGGCTCAGGCGCCGGCCCCCTGCGCCGGCAGATAAGCCTAAGCCCGCTCTGCGGCGACCGCTTTCTCCTTTGGCGAGGATTTCTAAGACCTTCTGCCCCGACGCGCCGCAGTCCGCGGCGACGTCCTGCCAGTAGTTGGCCAGCACCTGTTCAAAGGCAGTCCGTGCCGCGTCCGATACCGCCGCCGCTTCCGCGTCCTCCGGCGTGCAGTAGATTCGGCGGCTGCCGTCCGGATCCATCACGTCGAGCACAGCCTCCGTCGGCTGGTACCTGCCGTCTGCCCCGACGACGATCGGCGCATCCCGGCGCATGGCCTTCAGCATGGCTCCGTCGTCGTAAAGCTCGGGCAGCGCGATGACGTGAACCGCCGCGGTGTCCTCGCGGTCCGCTGCTGCGTCGTCCGCGGCGCGCTGCAGCGCGCGGATGCCCCCCGGCGGCAATGTCGCCTTGACGGCGAGCACGGTTTCCTCTGGGCATTGGTAGACCGCCTGGCGCACCACCGACTCGATCAGCCTGAGAGACGGGCTGCCATCTTCACCGGCCGGCGTCATGCCGCACAATGTGATAAACCGGCAGGTTTTAAAAATGCGCCGCGGCTGGGTCAAAATGGTCACCCCGCCGGATGTGATCTGTGCCGCGATGGCGTCCTCCAATCCCGGCTCTACACCTGGCAGTGTCATCTCCTCCTGAATGCCCTCGGCCATATCTTCGTCCGGGTCCGTCGCCAAAACGGCGAGTCCCATTTCCGCCTGAACTGCGGCCCAGGCCAATCCCGTCACCGTCAGACCGATCACGCCGACCGTCATACGGTTGTCTTCTTTTATATCGCTGTTTGCGTTCCAATTCGTGTTCATCATGATGCTATTATAGCAAAGATACGCATTCTCAAAAAATAAAAAACTGTTCCGATTTTTACAATTTTTTGTCGGGCTTCAACGTTATCATAATGGCATCAAATCAAACAGATCAAGACAAAGGCGTCGATCACCAATACGGTGACGGCGCCTTTTTTGATTGATGGAGGCAAACATGAAATTTTCAAGAGTTGAAATCGTCACAGACAATGCGAAATTGGAAACCTTGCTGAGTGCAGTCGGACAGTACGGCATCTCCGGTATCACTGTTTATCAGGTTTTGGGATGCGGCGTTCAGTACGGCTCTAAGGAATTTGAAGGGGGCGTGAAAGAAACCCCGACCCTGCTGCCGAAGCAGGTGGCCATGGTCGTCATGCCGACGGATCAGGTCGACGCCTTTTTGAAATTCGTCAGCGAAGAATTGTACACCGGCCACATCGGCGACGGTAAAATTTTCGTTTCAGACATTCAGGAAATCATGCGTGTGCGCACCGGCGAAGTTGGTATCGAGGCGTTAGAACCCCAGAAGCACTAAGCACCGTTTTCTTAAATTCAATGTATTGATAAAAAAGGAAGTGAATCCTCTTGGCTGCTAACAAAAAACTCGGCATGGGCAGCGTCGTCGCCACCGGCGTCGGTCTGATCGTCGCCACAAGCTGTCTGCTCTCTCTCGGGCAGGGCTCCTCGGCAATCGGGACCACCTTTATCATCTCGATGGTGATCGCCTGTGCCATTAACATTCTATTCGCTTTATCGGTTTCGGAGCTCAATTCGCTGATGCCTAACATCACCGGCGGGCTGCCGCAGTACACCCTCGCGAGCATGGGCCCCTTCGTCACCATCGTCATCATGGTGGGCGGGTATCTGGCCTGCAACACGATGGTCAGCTCGGCGGAATGTGCGATGTTCGGCAACACCATTCAAAGCGTTTTCCCCCAGGCCGGCATTCCGGCTTCAGTCTACTGCGTCATCCTCGTCGCGATTTTGATCCTCATCAATTTAAACGGCGTCGATATTTTCGCAAAGGTTCAGGACTTCGTCGCCTACGCGCTGATCGTCTCGCTTTTGATTCTCGGCGTCCTCGGCACGATTAAAGTCGGCACCGGCACCCCAATCACCCAGCCCGCGGTCCTCTCCTCGAAGTTCTCGGACATCACCGGTCTCTGCGGCTTGGCCTTTTTCCTGTTCATCGGGTGCGAATACGTCATTCCGATCGGGGATAAGATCGACAACCCGCGCCGGAAAATTCCGGCTGGCATGGTCATCTCCCTGCTTCTGGTGCTGACCTTCCAGATTTTCATGTGCATCGGCTTCAGCCACTACACCCCGTGGGCACAGCTCGGCAAGAGCACAACGCCTCACGTGCTTTACGGCACCCTGCTTTTAGGCCCGGTCGGCACGTACTGGATGGCGATTGTCTCAGTGCTCGCCGTCGTCTCTTCAGTCAACACCGTCATCTCCTCTCTGGCCTACATCGCCGCAGGGATGGCCAAAATCGGACTGCTCCCTGAAATTTTCAACAAGACGAACAAGAAGGGCGCACCGGTCGCCGGTATCCTCCTCTTTGGCGGGATCATCCTCGTCATCAACGCCGTCGGCCTGTCCACCTCTTCTTCACTGTCGTTCTTGATTCTCTGCGGATGCGCGTTCTGGATGCTGTCCTATATCGTCACCCATATCAACGTGCTCATCTTCAGGAAACGCCTGCCCAACGCACCGCGCAAGTTCAAGGTGCCGGGCGGCCCGATCATTCCGGTGCTCGGCGCTATCGGCATGGGCTGGATGTTCTGGAATATTTCTTCCGATCCGGCAGAACGGACGTTGATTTACATCGTCTGCCTGATCATGGTCGCCGTCTTGAGCGTCTACGCGGTCCTGTGGATTAAAAAGGTCATGCACCGCCCGCTGTTCAAGCCCTTCCCGATGGAAGAAGTCATGGCGATGGACAACGACCTCTACTCGGTCTACCACGACCCGAAAACCGGCAGGCTGCGCGCCAATATCGCCCGCGGCGGCGTGACACCGCTTGGCGAAAGCGAATCGTAACCCCAAACCTGTGCAATTGATTTAGAGATAAATATAAAATTTAGGATTTTGAAAGGACATAAAAAATGAGTTACCCAAAAATTGATTTTCTGTATTTAAGTGAACCGGATATGTTAAAAGCAGGCGTCGATGACGTCGTGGCCTGCACCGACTGCATGGAAGACCTGCTCAAGCTGCTCGACAAAGGCGACTACCGCATGGGCGGCGAAAACGGCAACTCCCACGGCTGCATGGTCACCTTCCCGGACGAGCCGCAGTTCCCAGGCATGCCGAAAAACGGTCCTGACCGCCGCTTCATGGCGATGCCGGCCTACGTCGGCGGACCTTTCCAGGTCGCTGGTGAAAAATGGTACGGCTCCAACACCGCCAACAGAGAAAAAGGCATTCCGCGCTCAATCCTGATGGTCATGCTCAACGACAAGGATACCGGCGAACCGCTGGCCTTGATGTCCGGCAACCTGATCTCCGCTTACAGAACCGCCGCGATTCCAGGCGTCGGTGTGAAACATTTAGCCCTTGAAGACGCCAAGGTGCTCGGCGTTGTCGGCCCTGGGGTTATCAACCGCGCCACCATCGAAACCTTCGCGGCCCTGCGTCCATCTCTCGAAATCCTGAAAATCAAAGGCCGCGGCCAAGCGTCCATCGACCGCTGCATCGAATACGTCAACAAAAAAATGCCGGGACGCTTCAAAGACATCATCGTCTGTGATACCCTCGAAGAATGTGTTCGGGATTCCGATATCGTCAGCTTCTGCACCAGCATCACCGGCGGCGATCCGGCCAATTATCCGCACGTCGAAACCGAATGGATCAAACCTGGCGCCTTGTTCACCTGCCCGATGGCCGGCGACTTCAGCGACGACATCATCGAAGACCCGAATACCAAGCTGGTCGTCGACAACTCCGGACTCTACGAAGCCTGGGCGGAAGAATATCCGTACCCGACCTACAACACCATCGCCATTCCGGGGAGCAAATTCACCGACATGATCCACGACGGAAAAATCGAAGCCTCCAGAATCGAAGACCTCGGCGGCATTTTAAACGGCCGCTTCCCAGGCAGAAAGGACGACAAGCAGGTCATCATCTACTCCATCGGCGGGATGCCAATTGAAGACGTCGCCTGGGGCAAGGTGCTTTACGACAGAGCCGTTGAAAAAGGCATCGGCGTGAAGCTCAATCTCTGGGACAGCCCGTACTTCTATTGATCCTAAGGATCTCTCCTTTAATCTTTATTGAAAACATCCATTTACTGACTTCTTCACAAAAGACTCCTGAGGACAGTTCCTGCCTTCAGGACTCTTTTATCTATATTAGAAACAGAGGAACACATGAGTACAAGATTAACCACCCACCCGATTTTAGGGACGTACGAAAAGGGCCCTAAAGTCAATTTCACTTACGACGGCAAACCGATGACCGGTTACGAAGGTGAGCCGATTGCGATGGCGCTCAAGGTAGCCGGCGTCATGGTCCACCGCTACACCTCCAAAAAGCACAGCCCGCGGGGTATTTTCTGCGCGATCGGCCGCTGCACCGACTGCGTCATGATCGTTGACGGACAGCCCAACGTCCGCACCTGTATGACCCCGCTGAAAGCCGGCATGACCGTCCAGACCCAATACGGCGTCTCGGCTGAACCCTTTCCAGAATTGGAGGAAAAAGCATGAAACGTGTTGATTTAATCGTCATCGGCGCAGGCCCAGCCGGGCTTTCCGCCGCCATCGAAGCCTCCAGCCGGGGGCTCTCCACCGTCGTTTTCGACGAAAACGCCCGTCCTGGCGGCCAGCTCTTTAAACAGATTCACAAATTCTTCGGCTCAAAGGAACACAAGGCGAAAATCCGCGGCTTCCGCATCGGCCAGACCCTTCTCGACGAAGCGGGCAAGGCCGGCGTCGACGTCGTCCTGAACGCGACCGTCATGGGCATTTACATGGAAAAGGAAGTCGTCGTGAGAATCGGCGAAGCCATCGAACACATCAAGGCCGACGCGATCATCGTCGCGACCGGTGCCTCTGAAAACATGGTCACTTTCAAGGGATGGACCCTCCCCGGCGTCATCGGCGCGGGCGCGGCCCAGACCATGATGAACCTCCACGGCGTCAAGCCCGGCAACCGCATTCTGATGCTCGGCACCGGGAACGTCGGCCTGGTCGTCTCCTTCCAGCTGCTGCAGGCCGGATGCGAAGTCGTCGCGCTGGCTGACGCCGCGCCGTCTGTCGGCGGCTACGGCGTCCACGCGTCCAAGGTCGCCAGAACCGGCGTACCCTTCTACCTGTCCCACACCATCGTCGAGGCTGAAGGCGACGATCACGTCACCGGCGTCACCATCGCCGAAGTGGACAGCCACTTCAACTTCATTCCCGGAACGGAAAAACATTTCGACGTCGACACGATCTGCGTCGCAGTTGGCCTTTCGCCAATGAGCCAGCTGCTCAAAATGGCCGGCTGCAAAATGGAGGACAATCCGAAACGCGGCGGTCAGGTGCCGATTATCGACGCCCACGGTGCCACTTCTGTCCCCGGCATTTTCGCCGCAGGGGATGTGGCCGGTATCGAAGAAGCCAGCTCGGCGATGATCGAAGGCCGCCAGGCCGGACTCTACGCCGCTGAATACCTCGGCTACATTGAGGATGCCGACTTCTCAGAAGGCGAAGACGAACTGGATGCGGCCCTCTCAGGTCTGCGCCAGGGCATGTTCGCGCCGGGCAATAAAGGCAAGCGCATCGAAAAGACCGACGAAGGCATTCCGGTTTCCGATTCACTGCTGCACCACGGATTCGTTGCCGACGACGAAATCGAACGCTTCCCAGGCGTGACCCACAGACCCGGCGTCCACCCGGTCATCGAGTGCATCCAGAACATTCCGTGCAACCCGTGCCAGGATGCCTGCCCGAAAAAATGCATCGAAGTCGGCGAAAAAATCACGACGCTGCCCCACATCAACGAAGACAACCCGTGTGTGAACTGCGGCATGTGCGTCGCGTCCTGCCCGGGCCAGGCGATCTTCCTGATCGACGAAGACTGCGGAGACGGCACGGCGGAAATCACCCTGCCTTACGAATTCCTGCCGGTTCCTGAAAAGGGCGCGGTCGGCAAAGCGCTTTCGCGAAAGGGCGAACCGATCTGCGACGCGACGGTCGTCAACCTGCGCACCGCCAAAGCCTTCGATCAGACCACACTGTTAACGATGAAGGTGCCAAAGGCCTACGCGATGAAAGCGCGGTTTTTCAAAGCTGAATAGAAACGAGAATGAACCATGAGTGAAAATAAACAACCATTAACCACATTAAGCGACCGCTGTGCGGATATCGGTCCCTTTGTCCCGGCGCCGGACGACGACATGATCGTCTGCCGCTGTGAAGAAGTCACAAAGGGTGAAATTCGGAAGGCCGTCCACGCGGGCCTCTGGACCATCGCGGAAATCCGCCGCTACCTGCGCTGCGGCATGGGGCTCTGCCAGGGCCAAACCTGCAGCAAACTGGTGAAGGGCATTGTCGCCAGAGAACTGGGCGTCTCCCCGGCCCTGCTCGAACCGGCCACATCGAGAGCGCCGATGCGCCCGACTGAAATGCAGGTCATCGCCACAGAAAGCGAGGTAAACTTCTAATGAAAACAACAGCAGACGTGATCGTGGTCGGTGCCGGCATCATCGGCAACGCCATCGCGTATTACACCGCAAAAAAAGGCCATTCGGTCATCGTATTGGAAAAAAGTGCCATTGTCGGCAACGGCGGATCCAGCCGTAACGGCGGCGGGGTCCGCCAGTCTGGCCGAGACGCGAGAGAACTGCCCCTGGCCATGTACGGCATCGAAAATCTCTGGCCGGGCCTGTCCGACGAACTGGGCTACGACGTCGAATACGTCAAAAAAGGCAATCTCCGACTCGGGAAAACCCCGGCACACTTGAAAATTCTCGAAGGCTTGGCCAAGGTTGGACAGAGCTGCGGCCTCGACATGCGGATGATCGACGGCAAGGAAGTGCAGGCCATCAACCCCTACATGTCCGACGAAGTCGTCGGCGCGAGCTGGTGCCCCACCGACGGCCACGCCAACCCGCTGAAGGCGACCCTCGCCTTTTACATGAAGTCGAGGGAACTCGGCGTGCAGTTCTACACTGAAACAAGCGTCACGGGACTGAAGAAAAAGGCCGGCAAGCTGAAAATCGTCGAAACAGATAAGGGCGTCTTCGAAGGGGATACCATTATTTTGGCCTGCGGCCTTGGCGCCCGCCCCATCGCGAGCCAAGTCGGCATCGACATTCCAATGAGCTCTGTGCTCCTCGAAGCGCTGGTCACCGAACAGGAACCGGACATGTTCCCACAGATGCTCGGGACGGCAGAAGCTGACTTTTACGGCCATCAAACCGCCCACGGCTCCTTCGTCTTCGGCGGCTCCTCCGGCCTCGAAGCGGTGAACAGCGACAACGGCACACCGGTGACCCATTCGATCACGGCGCCGTGTATCTGCCGCGGGATCATCAAATACATGCCCCGGCTCGCCAACGCGAAAATTGTACGGACCTGGGCCGGCTGGATGGACCACATGGTCGACGGCGTGCCGGTCATCGACTGCATCGACGAAGTGCCGGGCTTGATTCTGGCCTGCGGCTTCAGCGGCCACGGCTTCGGCATCGCGCCGGCTGTCGGCATGACGGTGTCCGAACTGGTCGAAGGACCGGACACGACGGTCGACATCTCCGGCCTGACCTACGACCGATTTAAAGCAAAGGCATAAAGAAAAACGTGAAAAATAATCGACTCGATTTGAAATCAGCAAAATTTAACAATTAATGAATTTGCTCTCGTAATTGCTGTTGACGATCTGATCCCGGTATTTCTTCGGGGTCAGACCCGTCGCGGATTTAAAGTAGCGGGTCATCTGTGACTGGTCATAATACCCGCAGAGCTGCGCCAGGTCCACCATTTTGATCGATCTGCCGTGGGTCAGCTGGGACAGCGTATTTTGAAAGCGGATCGCCTGGCTGAACTGCTTCGGGCTGATGCCCATCGTTTGGCTGAAAACTTTATCGATGTAGCGCGTGCTGTACTGCATGTGAGCCGCCAGCTCGTCCATGCGGATGCAGCCCTTTGACTTGACGATCCATTGAATGACTGCGTCTACGAAAAGCTTCTGGGCCACGTCCTTTTCTGCATCGACGTGGTAGTGCATCGCCTGAAGCAGAATATCCGTGCGCATGCCCATGAAATGGCTCTGGATTAAATCTTCTTCCAGCTTTCGATCGGTGATGCAGTCGTCGAGGGGCACAACCTGATCGCAGAAATCCCGAAATTTCCCGTCGATAAAGGGCGGCAGCACACCGGGATCGAAGCGGATGCCGAAGTAAAAATGTCCCGGCTCCGTCTCTAACACGTTGTGGCTGGGCACGGGCCCCAACACGAGCGCGCGGACATCATTTTGATAAAAATCAAATTGAATGTCGATCGAACCGTCCGGCACCCCAGTGGTTCTGCACCGCGAGGGATCGGGAGTATAGGCGTAGGTTTGGGTAATCCCCGCCTGATGCACCCGACGGACAAAATAGGTATCGGTGCTCAGTGCAAAAAATGGCTGAATGGCCATACAATCATCCTCTCTAGAACGCAAAATAAAAAAGAACGCAAGGGCAGAATTAACGCGCCCTTGCGTTCTTTTGATATTATAGTGGATTTTGCTTCACTTTGCAAATCCTTTAAAAATTACGAACGGCTGTATTTTTCTTCAATCGCGGAAATTTTGTCCAGCCGTCTTTGGTGGCGTCCGCCTTCAAATTCGGTGGTCAGCCAAACCCGGAGGATGTCCTTGGCCAGCTCGTCGCCGACCACACGGGCTCCCAGCGCCAGCACGTTGGCGTTGTTGTGCTTGCGGGTCATCATCGCCATGTATTCGTTGGTACAGAGCGCCGCGCGCACCCCTGGCACCTTGTTCGCCGAAATGCTGATGCCGATGCCGGTACCGCAGATGACAATTCCGCGGTCAGCCTGTCCGGAGACGACGGTTTCGCCGACCTTCTGGCCGTAATCCGGATAGTCCACCGAATCCGTGCTGTCGCAGCCACAGTCGATGACTTCGACCTGATATTGATTCTTCAATTCTTCGATGAACTTCTGTTTGAGCTCGTATCCGCCGTGATCCGATCCAATCGCAATTTTCATGTTACTTTCTCCAATCGTGAATTTGTTCTTTTTCTATTTTATCATATTTTCACAATTCTGAACGTATTGGTTTTTATTTTGACATAAGTAAACATTATTCGGTTTGGAAGTCTGGATCGTGGGATTGATCCGGTTCTTTTTCGATGGCGTCGATCATCGCCATGTCTTCCGGCGCGATTTCAAAATCGAACAGCTTCGTGTTTTCTGCGATATGCTGAGGATTTGAGGCCTTCGGCAGCGGAATAACGCGATGCTGCAGCGCCCACCTGAGGATCAGCTGCGCCGGCGTGACGCCGTAGCGGCTCGCCCGTTCGACGATGAGGGGACTGCCCACAATCGTCCCCTTTCCCAGCGGGCGCCAGCCTTCAATCATGATGTCGTGGCCCATGCAGAAATCAGTGGTAGCCTGCTGGTCGAGCCCCGGATGGAATTGGATTTGATCCACCATCGGAATCACTTCGGTGTCCATCAGCGCCTTCAGATGCGCCGGTTTAAAATTGGAGACGCCGATCGCCCGGACACGTCCCGATTTGTACAGCTCGATCAGCGCCTTCCAGGTGTCGACGTTGACTGCTTCCCACTGGTCAGAGAGCGCGGGCACCATCGGCCAGTGAATCAAATACAAGTCGAGCACGTCGAGCTTCAAATCGGCCATGGTCTGATCGAAGGCCCGCATCGTGTTGTCGTAGCCCCGATTGGTCTTCCAGACCTTACTCGTGATGAACAAGTCATCCCGATCCAGTTCGTATTTGTCCAGCGCGCGGCGGATGCCTTCGCCCACGTGAACCTCATTATGATAAAAAGCCGCGCCGTCGATCAAGCGGTAGCCTGCGCCGACCGCCGCGTCAATGGCCTCGACCGCGCGCGCGTCGTCAGGGATTTGGTAGGTGCCAAATCCCAGGCAGGGAATCGCTGTGCCGTTTCTCAACGGTACGCGGTCCGATGCACTTTTAAGCTGCATGATGATCCTCCTTATAAAATACTCGTTAGATTGTCTTTATTGTACCTTAATTATCTTAAGGCTGTACAGTTTTTTGCGGCCGATTGACGATGTAAATGCCCAGCGACACGCAGACCAGCGCCAGCAGCGCCGGCCAGCCGAGGGCCTGATTTTTTTCGCCAAGGAGCCACGCCGAAAGAAACACCCCGGCCACAGGCGTGACAAAGAAGTAAATCTGCACCTTGGAGACCGGGTTGTGCGCCAACAGCAGCGCCCACAGCCCGTAGGCCACCGCCGACACAAAGGCCAGATAGATCAGCACGGCGATCCCTTGAACATTCAGGGCGCCGAAACGGCCGCCTAAAATTAAGCCCGCGGCCGTCAAAATCAAACCGCCGAAAAAGAACTGCCAGCCGCTGAGCAGGTAAGGTTCTTCCCGGCCGCCGAACTGCCGGAGCAGCGCTGCCGAAACCGACGAGGCGATCGTCGAGAGAATCATGAAGCCATCGCCAAGCAGCGAAAAGGGCTCGCCCGTGTGCAGGCCCGAAAGGTTGACGAGCAGGATGCCGAAAAAGCCGAGGGCGCAGCCGGCGAGCTTCCGCGCGGTGAGCCGCTCCTGCCTGAAAATCAGGCACGCCACGAGAATGGCCCAAAAGGTGCCGGTACCGTTAATGATCGAGCCCCGCACCCCAGACAAATGCCCGAGGCTGATGTAAAACAGCGTGTACTGTAGGATCGTCTGAAACAGAGCGAGCCAGGCCACACAAGGCCAGGCGCTCCGCTTCGGCCAAAAGGGCCCTTTGAAAATCGCCCTGCCGATGAGCACCGTTAAAATGCCCGCGAGGGTGAAGCGCAGACCGGCGAACAAAATCTGGTCAGCGGTGCCGCCGATCGAAAGAAAGCGGTAGCCGAGCTTGATCATCGAAAAGGCCGAGCCCCAGAGCAGGCAGCTGACGAGGGCCAGGCCGAACACGACCGGCCCTCGGGTCAGCGGATCCTTGGAATTGCTTGATTGTGCCACATTGTCCTCTTTTCTATACTTCTCTTTTCCATACTTATCATTCAAATCCTTTGCAGATTTCTATTTTACACGCATGGCCGCGTGTCCTTGTGCTAAAATGGTTGCGGTCTTATTTTAACATTTTTAATTACAGAAAGGAAATTGTGTAATGGAAAACAATAAAACTGAAAAAATGAACCCGACCCGTCAGCTCGTCTACGCGGCCGTGTTCATTGCTTTGTCCTTTGTCGGCGCCAATATCAAGATCATGGGCTCCATCGCTTTCGATTCCCTGCCGGCCTTCATCTCCGTGCTAGTCCTCGGCGCGCCCTGGGGCTTTGCCATCGGCTTTCTGGCCCACATCCTGACAGCCGCAACCTCCGGCTTCCCGCTGACGCTGCCAGTTCACCTGATCAACGGTGTGATGATGGGTGTCACGATGGTCGCCTTTTACTGGAGCGTCAAACTGCTGCTTGACCACCACGTCAACAGCATCGTCGCCTACGTCGTCGGCTGTGTCGTCGCGGTGATTTTCAACGTGCCGATTGCGCTGCTCGCGACTTCCCCATTGATGACGTTCAAGGTCGCGATGGCCCTCGTGCCGGTGCTGATTCCCGCGGCCTTCGCCAACGTCATCATCGCCTGCGTGATTTACCGCTTCCTGCCGAAGCGCATGCAGCGGCTGACGCCTCCGGGGAAATAAGATGACAGGTCATGTCTTCCGCTACCGGGATTTGTGCATGACGCCCATCCCCGGCGGCACCATCGTGCTCGCCGCGGACAGCTGCGCCTCCACCGGCGAAAAGCCGAACGACACGCTGAAATGCCCGCCCTATCACTGCGGCCGCGTTTCAGCGCGGGTCGTATTATTCGAGCTGCTCTGCATCGGAGCCGACGTGCTGATGCTCGCTGACGGCGTCTGCAGCGAAATGGACCCGACCGGCCGCGGCATCATCGAGGGCTTTCACGACGAGATGAAGCTCGCGGGCCTCTCGCCGGAACAGCTCACCGGCTCAACCGAAGAAAACTTCCCCACATCGATGACCGGCGTGGGGACGGCCGCCGTCGGTTATTTCCCGGGAAATTTTGAGCCGCCGGTTTGTGGCGTGGGCGACCTTCTCGTCAGCGTCGGCAAGCCCGCCGTCGGCCTCGCTTTCCTCCATCAGGACGCACCGATTGCCACCTACGACATGATCAAAACCCTCTCTAAGGATTCTGACGTCCACGAGCTGGTGCCGGTGGGTTCCCACGGCATCGCCTGGGAAGCCAAGAACACCGCGGCACTGCATCACCTGACCGCTGAACTCGACGAAAACAGCGGAATTGATTTGAATCAATCCGGCGGGCCGTCGTCGTGCATCTTAGCCGTCATGACCGATTCGGCGTTTGCGCGCCACAAGGATCAGATGATTTTGACTCCTGTCGGTCATTTTGTTTAATTTTGGCCATCAAAAAAGTCAGCCTTCTCGGCTGACTTTTTTTGATGCAGCTTAACTGCTGTTATTTTTCTAATTGCTGTTTCCAATCCACACCTTATCCCGCGAGGAACGCCTTCATCCCCTCGACGTGCTTTTCGCCGACGACGCGGCCCTGGGCGTAAACCCGGCGCAGATCGGCGGGATTGTGGCAGATGCTGCCGATCTTCAGCGGAAAATCGGGCATCACGACGTAGGTGCCGCCTTCAGAGGCGCGCCGGCGCACATAGGCGCGCTGTTTGTTGTAGAAATCGTGGCGTTCGTCCAAATCCTTCACCATTTCCGGGTATTTGCGGCCGAAACGCATGCGCAGGTAGGGCATGTATTTGTTGTGCTTTTTGATGTAATCCGCCGGCTGGGTCAGGATGACGACGTTCCGGTTGTAGCCCATATCCTCAAAGGCCTTGAGGGGAATGGAATCCGAGATCCCGCCGTCGAGATAGAGATGGCCGTCCAGCGCCACTGGTGTTGAAAACACCGGCATCGATGCAGACGCCCGCATCCATTGAAGGCTGTCCTGGGCGTCGTCGCAGCGGTGATAAACCGGCAGACCGCTTTCGATATCGGTCACCACCGAATAAAAGGCCGTCGGATTCTCGTTGTAGGCCGCCTTGTCAAAGGGGTCCAGCTCGTCGGGCAGGACCCGGTAGCAGAAATCGGCGCCGTAAAGGTCGCCGGTCTTGAACAGCGAGCGAAAGCTGCAATACCGCGGATCTTTACACAATGCGAGGTTGTAGCGGATCGTCCGGCCCGGCTGGCGGGATTTGTAATTGCAGCCAAAGGTCGCACCGGCCGAAACGCCAATGATCCCGTCAAATTCGATGCCGTTTTCCATCATCACATCGGTGACGCCGGCGGTAAACATGCCGCGCATCGCCCCGCCTTCCAAAACCAAACCGGTTTTCTTATCCGCCGTTTTCAATGTCATTTCTTCTTGTTTTGATGATTCATTTTCTCCCATAAGACATTCCTGATTACGATTCGATAATGTGCTGAATGACGTCGCGCTTGCCGAGGATCAAAATCGTGTCCTTCTGTTCGAGAATCGTCCCTGGGGTCACGGTGGTGTCTAAGCTGTTTTTGCGCTTAATGGCCAGGATATTGATGCCGAACCGCTTCCGCGTATCCAGCGCGCTGACGGTTTTGCCGGCCCAGTCCTTCGGCACCGAAATTTCGTAAATGGCGTGATCGTGATCCAGTTCGAAATAATCGATGATGTTGTCTGAGCTTGAACGGATCGCGATCCACTCCGCCAGCTGCCGTTCGGGGAAGGCGATGGAGTCGGCGCCGTTGCGCAGAAGGAATTTGGCCTGAATATCCGAGCAGGCTCTGGAAATGATGTAGTTGGCTCCCAGCTCTCTGAGCAGATCTGTGGTTTCCAGTGAGGCTTGAAAGTCATCGCCTATCGCGACGATGCACGTATCAAAATTCCGAATCCCCAATGACGCGAGGAAATCCGGATCGGTGCTGTCGCCGATCAGCGCACTGGTGACCATAGGTAACACCTTGTTCACCCGATCTTCGTCTTGGTCCACCGCCATGACTTCCTGACCGACTTCGTTGAGCCGCATCGCGATATGACGTCCGAAGCGTCCCAATCCAATTAATAAAATCGATTTTACTTTCATGTTCAATCTCCTATCCCCTTAACCGACTGTCAAATCTTCCTTCGGCAGACGCGAATGGTAAATCTTGGGTCCCGACGACAGCGCGAAGAAAATCGTCAGGCCGCCGACCCGTCCAAAATACATCAGCAGCACGAGCACCGTTCTCGAAACAAGCGACAGATGGGGTGTAATGCCGAGGGTCAGCCCAACTGTTCCGATGGCCGACGCGGTTTCAAATAAACACGTCAGCATCGGAATATGATCCACTGACGAAATGATAAACCCGCCGACCAAAAAGAGGGTGATGTACATCATGAGAATCGCTCCTGCCCGGCGCACCGTATCTTCTGGGATGTTGCGCCCGAAAAAGTGGATGTTTCCCGATTGGGCGAAGACAGAAAGGGCTTCTGCCAGCATGACCGCAAAAGTCGTCGTCTTCATCCCGCCTGCCGTCGAGCCGGGCGAGCCGCCGATGAGCTGCAGAATCGTCAAAACTGAAACGCCGGTATCGTTGAAACGGGTGAGATCGACGGAATTGAAGCCCGCCGTTCTCGGCGTCACCGCCTGGAAAAACGCCGCCATCCATTTCGCGCCCTCGGCCTTCGGCAGCGCCTGGGGCTGAAAGAAGAAGAAGTACAGCGTCGGAATCACAATCAAGAAAGCGGTTGTCGACAGGGCCACCTTGCTCTGCAGACGGTACTGCTTCAAATGCCATTTGTGCTTGACCACATCGTTCCAGACGATAAAGCCGATGCCGCCAACGACGATCAAAAGCGCGATGGTAATGGAAATGGCCGGATTACTTACAAACTCTGTGATCGAACTGTATTTCTGATGCACGCCCATGAGATCGAAGCCGGCGTTGCAGAAAGCGGAAATCGAATGGAACACCGCGTACCATATGCCTTTGCCGACACCGAATTCCCGGATAAACGTCGGCGCCATCACCGCCGCGCCGATCCCTTCGATGATGGCCGTGCCCTTCAGGATAAAGCCGGTCAGTCGGATGATTCCGCCGACCTGGGGCGCTGAAATCGAATCCTGCATAAAGGAGCGCTGCATCAGGCCGATGCGCCGCCCGGACACGATAAAGATCGACATGGCCATCGTGACCACACCGAGCCCGCCGATTTGAATCAGTGCAATGATGACCGCTTGGCCAAAGGCGGTCCAATAGGTGCCGGTATCCTGGACGACTAACCCCGTCACACACACAGCCGAGGTGGAGGTGAACAAGGTGTCGGCGAAGCTGGCGTGCCCGGGACCGCGGGAGGCGATCGGCAGCATCAAAAGCAAAGCGCCCGCCAAGATCACGGCGGCAAATCCAACAGTGATCAGCCGCGCCGAAGACAGGCGCCTGCGCATTTTCCCGGGATCCGAGAAATCGTTAATTGAAAGAAGTTCCATTTTTTTATTTATCCAAAATAGACTTAAGATTGTTCTGAATGTCCGCCGCCACGTCCGGTTTGTTCATCGAATAGACGTGGACGTGGTTGATGCCGTTGGCAAATAAATCGACAATTTGTTCTGTCGCGTAGGCAATGCCGGCTTCGTAAATCGAGGCCGGATCGTCTCTGAAATGATCGACGATGTTCAGAAAGGACTGGGGCATAAAGGCACCGGAAAGATCGACGATGCGGCTGATCTGCGCGGCGTTGGTCACCGGCATGATCCCGGCGATAATCGGCACATTGATCCCCGCTTCCCGAATCTTGTACATGAAATTGTAGAATAAATCGTTGTCGAAGAACATCTGAGTCGTTAAGAATTCGCAGCCGCAGTCCACCTTTTCTTTTAGATGCTGGATGTCGTCCTTCTGACGGGCGGATTCTGGATGGCCTTCCGGGTAGCACGCGCCGCCGATGCAGAACTCGCCGTCGAAGCGGTGAATTTCGTCGATGAGCTCCGAGGCGTGGCGGTATTCGCCGGGAACGTAATCCTTCGGCAGATCCCCGCGCAGCGCCAGAATATTTTCGATTCCCGCCGCCTTTAACGCTGAAAGCTGCGCATGAATTTTCGCCTTGTCACTGGACACACAGGTGAGGTGGGCCAGCGGCGTCACGTTCATGGCTTTGATTTTTTTGGCGATATCGACCGTATATTGGCTGCCATCGCCGCCGGCGCCGTAGGTGACGCTCATGTACGCAGGGTCGAGCTTTGCGATCTCTTCGACCGCTGACATAATCGGTTCAAACCGCGCTTCCGTCTTCGGCGGAAACACCTCGAAAGATAACATCGGTCGATCGACTTTGAATTGTTCACTGAGTTTCATTTTTCCTCCTTAACGGTTCTGCCAGTGTTTGACAAAAGCCCCAATGGCCTGGCCGTCTTTAATCCCTTTTTGATACAGTGTTTCTCCCGCCTCGGGGTCGGTCCCCAGCGTTTTCATTCCCGCGATGGAATCCGGCGCGACAATCAGCACCTTTCCCTGTTTTTCCAGCTCAAGCGCCTCTCTCAGCTGCCGGTTGTAAGTCAGCGCGCGCCGCGCAAAGACCTTGGCCGCCTCCGGATAATGGCGCTTCAAAATTTTCGAAAGCCATTTGTCGGAGGACGTCTTCCGGAAGAAATTTTTGGGCCGGGTCAGAATCAAGACCACCGCGTCCGCGCCGTCGTCAAAGGCTTTCTGAACTGGAATGGGATTGGAAATGGCGCCGTCAAAATACAGGTGACTGCCAACCGGCGCCGGCCGTGTGAACACCGGCACTGAACAGCTGGCAATGATCACCTGATATTGATCCTGGCTGAAATCTTCTTTTGTGAAATAATGGGGAAAGCCGGTTTCCGCTTCGGTCGCGATGACCGTACAGGGCGCCGGATTCGCCATCATCGCCGGGTAGTCCAGCGGGTATTCCCCGTCCGAGTTGGACAAGGTCTCGTACACGTAATGCAGGTCGATGAAAGCGTGCGTTTTCATCAAAACCTTTAAACTTTTGTATTCTTTTCTTAAGCAGTATTGGCTGTAGTAAACGTAATTTCGGCCGCGCTGCCCCGCCAGATAAGAGGTGACATTGGCCGATCCGGCGGAAATGCCGTAAGTCATATCGAACCGGACGTCTTCATCTAAACACGTGTCGAAGACTCCGGCGCCGTAAATGCCCCGCTGGCCACCGCCGACGTCGATGACGGCGACCTTTCCCGCCTGTTGGTTTTGAGCTGTTTCGTTCATTGTATTCTCCTTATTTTTGCAAATTGTGGATTGCTCAAAGGCATACCTCATCATAGCACAAAACGTTTTACGCGATTCACTTTCTTAATTAATCTTTATTTGTAATCGATGCAAGGAATTCTTCAGTCCGCTGGTGTTTCGGATGATTGAAGATTTCATCCGGCGTGCCTTCTTCCAAAATGATACCGTCGTCCATAAACAGAATTTTATTCGCCGCCGAACGGGCAAATCCCATTTCGTGGGTGACGACGATCATCGTCATCTTGGCCTTGGCCAGATCGCCCATGACCTTCAGCACTTCGCCGGTCAGCTCCGGATCCAGGGCGGACGTCGGTTCGTCAAACAGCATAATATCCGGATTCATCATCAGCGCCCGGGCAATGGCGACGCGCTGCTTTTCCCCGCCGGAGAGGGTCGACGGCATCGCGTCGATGCGGTCGCTCAGACCGACCTCGTCCAAAAGCTTCTTCGTGTTGGCTTCGATCGTCCCCTTGTCGGCCTTGGCGACGATGCGCGGCGCGAGCTGCAGGTTCTTTCTGACCGACAGATGGGGAAATAGATTGAAATGCTGGAACACCACGCCCATTCTGGAAATGATACTTTTGATTTCCGCCGGCGGCGCCTGAACACCGTCCTTGACCAGGGCCTTGTCTTCGATCATGATCGTGCCGCCGTCAGCCTGTTCCAAATCGATCAGGCAGCGCAGCAGCGTCGATTTTCCGGAGCCGGAAGAGCCGATGATGGCCACCACATCTCCCTGCTCGACTTCAAAGTTAATATTTTTTAACACGTGATTGTCGCCGAAGCGCTTGTCCAGCGACGTCACGCGGATCATCGTTTTGCTCATGGATTCCCCTTTCTCTTAGAAATCTGTCTTCTTTTCCAGCTGCTTAAAGATGATCGTGATGAAGAAGTTGATCACCAGGTAAATCGCGCCGGCGACGATAAAGGCGGTCGGGTCGGCGTCGCGGACGACGGCGCCCTTCGCGTAGTACATGATTTCCGGAACGGCAATAGCGGTGACCAGCGCGGTGTCTTTAATGAGGACGATGGTTTCGTTGGAAACCGCCGGCAGGGTCACGCGGATCATCTGGGGCAGCACGACGTGCCACATCGTCTGGGCGTGGGTCAGCCCCAGCACCTTCGACGCTTCGTACTGGCCGTCGTCGATGGCGAGCAGGCCGCCGCGGAAGATTTCCGCGAAATAGGCCGCGTAGTTCAGCGCAAAGGCGATGCAGGACGCTGAAAACCGCTGGAAGGTTAAAAATTTCCCGATGCCCGGAATGTAGGGCAGCCCGAAATACACAAAGAACAGCTGCAGCAGCAGCGGCGTCCCTCTCAGGATGTAGACGTAAACTTCCGCAATCCACTTTACCACTTTCAGCTTGCTCCGCAGCATCAGCGTAATTAAAAATCCAAGGGGGATCGACACCACCAGCGAAATGGCGAACAATTCAAGTGTCGTGCCGAGCCCAGCCATGATTGAGGTGAGCAGGCTGATCACATTTTCACTCATTCAAGTCTCCTTTATTTTCTTTTATTTTTATTTCGTATTGATCATTTGGATGTCTGAAAAAAACAATAACAGACCTCCCGGATTGCGGGAGGCCTGTCTGCACTTACGCGAGATCTTCAATTATTTGTTGTAAATGATATCTTCGCCGAACCATTTTGTCGAAATCTTACCAGCTGTACCGTCAGCCTTCATGTCATCCAATGCCTTCTGGATCTTGTTGAGCATCTTAGTGTTGCCCTTCTTGACGGCGACACCGTACTGTTCAGGCTGGAGGCTTTCTCCGACGATCTTGAAGTCGGAATTGTGTTTCTTGATGTAGTATTTCGCAACGACAGAGTCGACAACCATCGCATCGATACGGCCGGCGTCGAGATCCTGGAAGCAGGAGACGTTTTCGTCAAATTCGGTAGGTGAACCGCCTGCAATTTTGTCGTAAATCGGGTTGGCCTTTAATGCATCTTCAGCGGACGAACCTTTCTGGCAGCCGACTGTTTTGCCAGCTAAGTCACTGACCGAATTGATCGACGAATCCTTTTTGACGACAATGACCTGATCGTTTTCCAGATACGGCGTGGTGAAGTCCATTTTCTTTTTCCGTTCATCGGTGATCGACAGACCGTTCCAAATCGCATCGATGTTGTTTTTGTTCAATTCCATTTCCTTGGTATCCCAGTTGATGGCCTGAACCTTAAATTTCATATCCATGCGCTTTGCCGCTTCGCGGGCCAGATCGATGTCAAAGCCGACGATTTTGTTCTTCTTGTTTCTGAAGCCCATCGGCGGGAAGGTGTCGTCTACCCCGATGACGAAGGTCTTGCTGTCATTTTTCGTATCTGACGACGACGATGAACTCTTCGACGAGCTGCTCCCGCACCCCGCAACGACCACCATGGCCAGGCATGCTGTCAGCAGCACTGCCACAAGTTTCTTTTTCATGTTTCCGCTCCTTTACGAACGGTGTTCATTTCGTAAACACCGCATATTCTTTAAGATACTTTTTATTATACACTTCATCACGGTAAAATACTAATACTATTTTAAATTTCTATTAAGTCGGAGCGTTGCGTTCATCTATCCGCCGCGGAAGATGCCTGTGCCGCTGTCCATTTCTCTGCCTCAGCCGCGGTTTTCGTAAGATAGCGGATCACCTCAGCCGGATAATGCCCGACCGCTGTTTCATTCGTCACCATAACGGCGGCGGCGCCGTCCGCCACCGCATTAAAGATGTCGGAAACCTCCGCGCGAGTCGGCACAGGGGCGTCCGCCATCGAGGCGAGCATCTGCGTGACGACCATAAACGGCACCTCTGCCTGCCGACACGCGGCGGCGATATCCTTCTGCACGGCGGGCAGCGCCCACAGCGGCATATCGTTGCCGAGGTCGCCACGGGCAATGACGATCATGTCCGCCTCCGGCAAAAGTGCCGGCAGCGCCCGCACACCCTGCCTATTCTCGATCTTGGCGAAAATCCGCACGTCGGCCAGACCCGCGTCGTCCAGCGCCGCGCGAAGTTCACGCAGTGTTTCTGCATTGGTGACAAAGGGTTCCATCACCGCTGTGACGCCGCACCTTCTGGCGTCTGCGAGATTGGCCTTGTCATGTGCCGTCAGAGCCGGGCCGGCGACGTCCTTGCCTTCGATCTTCAGGGATTTTCGGCTGCGGATGACACCGCCGCGCAGGACGTGAAGGGCCGCGCGCTGATCCCCGACGCTGACGACAGACGCTTCGATCCTGCCGTCGTCGATGAGCACCCGATCGCCCGGTTCGAGGGCCTCCAAAATGCGCGCCGCCAATGGCAGCTCCAGGTTTTGGCCTGACTCAGCCGCAACCGGCGCCATCTTGCCAAGGCGAAGCTCCGGCCCCTGCAGATCGATCAGAAGCTCCGGCGAAACGCCCTGAGCGGCGGCCGCCTTTTGATAGCTTTCAATCATATCGCGGCTGTCCGCGAGAGACGTGTGGGAGAGGTTGAGCCGCATCCCCGTCATGCCCTCTCGAAACATCGCCGCCAGCGTCTCTTCCGACTGGCAGGCCGGGCCCAATGTGCCGTAAATTTCAGTCAAGGTTATCCCTCCTCAAGCGCTTTGTGTGTTGAACAGATGACGCTCACTGCGCATCCCACATCTGCCGAATCATCGTTTCAATCGTTTCTCTGTCGGCCTTAAAGCTGCCCTGGATCATGTTGTCCTTGCCGCCGCCTCGGCCGTTCAGCTTTTCGTTCAACTCTTTGACGCAGCCGCGCAGCGCGACACTGCCTGACAGCAGCATGTAGCTGTAGGCGCCGTTGTCTTCTAAGTTGAACATGCCAACCGTGCCGCAGTGCTTTTCGTCGAGCAGCTGTGTCGCGAAATGGCGCATGGTGTTGCGGTCCATCCCTTTTTCAAACAGCAGGACCAGCTTTTCGCCGTCGGCAATGCGTTCCGCCTGATTTTCCAGCGAAACTGCCATCCAGTGGTGCACCTGCATCTCCATCTCATCGGCATGGTTCAGCAATTTTTTAACGGCGGCCGCGGTCGACGTCATCGGCGCGCTGAGCAGATGCGAGATGGCTTCATTTTCGCGGTAAATCCCTTCCGTATAGGCCAGGGCACGGGCACCGGCGAGCATGTCGATGCGCACGCCCCCGCGATGGGCCGACAGCGACAACAGCTTGATCATTCCGATTTCGCCGGTACGCTTGACCTGCGTCCCGCAGCACGCGCACTGATCCACGCCGTCGATGGTCACCAATCTGACCCGCCCATTCAGTTCTTTTTTCGAGCGGTAAGGCAGATCCTGAAGTTCCGCCGCGTCCGGGAACCAGCACCTCACGTCCACATTGCGGTAAACGGCCGCGTTGGCTTCGCGTTCGATCTGCATCACGTCCGGCCAGGTCATTTCTCCGTCGAAATCAATCTGAATAACGTCTCCCATGTGAAAGCCGACGTTTTCGTAGCCAAATTTCTTGTGGACCAGCCCCGAAACGATGTGTTCACCCGTATGGGACTGCATGTTCTCGAACCGCCACTGCCAGTCCAGCTTACCGTGAACCGACGTTCCCGGTGCGATCGCTTTTTCACAAAGGTGAACCACCTGACCGTCAATTCTCTGAGTGTCCATCACGGCAATGTCATTCAGCCTGCCCCGATCGCCCGGCTGTCCGCCGCCTTCCGGGTAAAACGCCGTGTCATCGAGAACGACGTGCCAGCCGCCCTTTCCCTTTTCACACGTGACGACTTCCGCGTCAAAGGTCTTTCTGTACGGTTCGCGGTAAAACAATTCTTCAAATTCTTCCATGTCAAAGCCCTCCGTTCGTCTTGATATGAGATTAGTATAACCTAAACCGATAAGGGTGATGTGATGAATTTGGTGGTAGCTTGAAGTTACAGCGCACTTTTTTGATATAATGAAAATAATAAAAGCTATTTTAAAGGACAACCCAAAATGAAAAATACACTCAACTCAGAAGAAAAGGCCCTGCTCTTTGCCGAAACGAAAGAACGTTTCGCCAAAGACCGCTTCGCCACGAAAAAAACCGAATGTGCCCTGTTAGACGTCGCGCCGGGATACGCCAAATGCGGCATGCCGATCACCGAAGACCACCGCAACGGCCTCGGCATGGTCATGGGCGGCGCAATTTTCACATTGGCGGATTTCACCTTCGCCATCGCTTCCAACACCGGCCAGCCGGATACGGTTTCCCTCGACGCCCACATCACTTACCTGAACCCCTCTAAAGGGCACACCCTCTACGCGGAATCCGAATGCGTAAAGGCCGGGCGGCGCACCTGCTCCTTCTTGATCCACGTTACCGACGATCTCGGCACCAAAATCGCGGACGTCACAGTCAACGGCGTCCGCGTCTGAAAATCATTCTGAACATAAAAAAGGACGATGCCTGCGCATCGCCTTTTTGTGTTGTGATTAATTTTAAAGGAGTTAACGGCCCGCTGGGGGAGTGTGTGGATTGGCAGGCCGTTTAAGAATATTGAATGGATGTTAAAAAAGATTTGTGTCTAGAATGTTGTTCGTTAATTGAAAGGATATTATGGCTTACTGTTCAAGAATCGGTTCATAACCTTAATCGATTTGAATGAGCTTGGACGCTTCGATTTCTTCTTTGCCTTTCTTCGGAATCGTCAACGTCAGAATACCGTCTGTCATCTTCGCATTGATATCGTCTTTCTTGATGTCATCGCCGACATAGAAGCTTCTGCTGCAGCTGCCGCTGTAACGTTCACGTCTGACATAAGCGCCTTTTTCGTCCTTCTGGTCGCTGCTGTCTGCTTTTGTCGCAGTTACGGTCAATGTGCCGTTTTCAAATCTGACCGACACATCTTCTTTCTTGAAGCCCGGCAGTTCGATGTCAACGGTATAGGCATCGTCCGATTCCTTCACGTCAGTTTTCATCACGTTAGCCCGTGATGTGTTTCCATTGCCGAAAAACTTGCGGTCAAATGCTGTATCGAATAAACTATCAAATAAATTTTCTCCAAAAGTGCTTGGTAACATAATTTCCAACCTCCTGTTAATTGTCTAATTTCATTTATTTGGAAACACCCGCCGTTTTTCCGGCTGATGGATTTTTCTTAATGCCCATCCGGTCAAAGGACCGGATGGCTGAATACTTTGCCGAATTCAGGCTACCCGCTTAAGCGTTAGCCTTCAATCATGATCTGCTGTTCCTGATCGATCGCTTTCTGATCTTTCTTCGGAATGCTGATGGTTAATACCCCATCGTCCATTTTCGCTTTGATGTCATCCTTGTCGACGGCGTCGCCTACATAGAAGCTTCTGCTGCAGCTGCCTGCGTAGCGTTCACGTCTGACGTATTCGCCTTTGTCGTTCTTCTGATCGTCGACCTTTTTCGTTTCCGCTGAAATGATCAGGTTGCCGTTTTCCAGTTTCACGGTCACTTCATCTTTGCTGAAGCCCGGCAGATCCACTGCCAATTGATACCCATCATCAGATTCCTTGACGTCGGTTTTCATCATGTCGTGTCTTGCGGCATTTCTAAAGAAGCCTTGGTCAAATGCACTGTTCATAAATTCATCAAATAAGTTTTCTCCAAATACGCTTGGTAACATGATTCATAACCTCCTAATTTGAATTTGATGCTCAATCCTTCGGGTTGTCTCTCTCGGGGGATTCAGCTTCATGTCTTTGTCTTGGTGTCTCTCTTTCCTTTCGACAACTGTATTATAGTCCGATTTGTTAGCACTGTCAAGCGTTGAGTGCTAACAATTATTCGTTCTTTATTTTCTTTTAAGTTTTCTAATTTATTTGGCTGTCCCGAACTATTTATGTTGCAAGCTGCTGCGGTTTCTTTTCTTTAATATATTTAAAGATAATACCCGCATATAAGATAAGCTGATTTTATATAATTTTATAAAAGCGGGGCTGTCCGATTTATGGTATAATTTTTTTATATTTATACGAGAGAGGAACGTTTGTATGAATCATAAACTGACAGAAGTCATTCAAGCGGCCGTTGACATCGACGCGGGCGATCCGAAACGCATTCAGCATTTCTTAAAGGTCCAGTCCTTTGCGGATTACATTGCCAGCCGAGAAAATGTCCCTGCCGAGCCCGCCTTTCTGCTGGAAGTGGCTGCCATTCTGCACGACATCGGCATCCACACCTGTGAAGAAAAATACCACTCCACCGCCGGCCATTATCAAGAGCTTGAAGGGCCGCCGATCGCGCGCCGCATTTTAGATGAAATCGGCGGCTTCACCGAAGCGCAGATCGAACGGGTGCTGTTCTTAATCGGCCACCATCACACCTACGACCCCGAACAGGTCGACGGCATCGATTATCAAATTCTGATCGAATCGGATTTTCTCGTCAACCTCTACGAGGATGGCGCCTCCGAAACGGCGATCGCCAATGCCCGTGAAAAAGTTTTCAAAACCAACACCGGCATTTCGCTGATCGAACGGATGTTTCTCGCCAAAAGCCATTAATTTTCTTGCAAGCGGCCAGTTTGTTCATTATAATATTAACCATGCAATACTTGAAAGGAGAATCCCTATGAAAAAATACGAATGCACCATTTGCGGTTATGTTTACGATCCTGAAAAGGGCGATCCGGATAATGGCATTGCCCCGGGAACCGCATTTGAAGATCTGCCAGACGATTGGACATGCCCAGACTGCGGCGTTGGCAAAGACGATTTCGAAGTCGTCGAATAATTTCCTGTAATTTTCTAAAACGAGGAAAGCATGGCCATTAAAGCCCAGGAAAGAGTTCACAACAAGCAGATGTCCGGCAAGACCTCGCTCGTGATCTGCGTGATTCTCGTCGCCTACATCACCTTTTACTACGTGATGAGCAGAACCCATCCTGCAACTGCCCAGCGGTTCAGTTTGGTCACGACGATTGCCTTGGCTATTGCCCTGGTGCTTCTGCTTCGATTCGACAGCACGATGTACGACCTGCTGCTGACCCACGAACGTCTGGAAATCGAACGCCGCGTGACGGTTTTGTATCACAAGATCGTCGCGGAAATTCCGATTTCTCACATCATCGGACTGTGGCGCACCAGCCAGTTCAACGAAGACGGCCTCGTCACCGGCAAAACTTTCAAATACACCGTCTCCCCGAAGGAGCTCGACGATTTGAAGTTCTACACGCTGCTGTACAACCGCGACGGCGAAACCTGCCGCGTTGATTTTCAATGCAGTGACAGCTTTTACCGTTCACTGCGCCGTTTAATTTCAAAATAATTCAGATCCCATCCGTCTTTTCTGCGGATGGGTTTTTCTTTATCGGAGGACGAAATGAAAATACTGCATACCGGAGACTGGCACATCGGACGGGTTTTGGACCAGCATTCGCTGATCGACGACCAGCGCTGCGCACTCGAAGCCTTTCTCTCCATCGTCCACGATGTCCAGCCAGACGTCATTCTCATCGCCGGCGATCTGTACGACCGGGCCATCCCGCCCCGGGAAGCCCTCGAACTCGTCGATGAGATCCTCACCCACCTGATTCTCGACGACCACATCCCCGTCATCGTCATCGGCGGCAACCACGACGGGCGCAGCCGCCTCGATTACGGTTCGGCCATCCTCGCCCGCAAAGGCCTCTACTTCCGCGGTGCCTACGACCCGGAGGCCGGTCCCATCGAAATCACCGGGCAAGGCGACACCGTTCCCACAGCCTTTTGGGCCGTGCCCTTCATCAAGCCGGTCGAATACCACACCGCTGCCGAAACCGAAAGCATCCCAGACTACAACGGGATGTACGCCGACATCGTCGCCCATATCCGGCCGAGAATGAACCTGGGTCAGCCTAACGTGCTCATTTCCCACGGGCTGATTCTCTCCGCGCCGCCCACTGCCGACACCCTCGACGATTCGGTGCGCCCCATCGAAATCGGCGGGATTGCCTACGCCTCCTCCCATTTGTTTTCCGATTTTGATTACGTCGCCCTCGGCCACCTTCACCGCCCGCAGAAGGTCGGCAGCAACCGAATCCGCTACGCCGGATCGCTCCTTAAATATTCGTTTTCCGAGGTCAATCAGAAAAAATCTGCTGCGGTCGTCACCCTCGACCCGAACCGGCAGGCCCTTCCCGAGATCGAGCTCATTCCGATTCCGGCGAAGCGGGACCTGCGCATCATCTCCGGCCCCTTCGACGATTTGACAGGACTAGCCGCGTACACCCAGGAAAACCGCGACGACTACATCAAAGCCGTCCTCACCGACAAAATCCGCGTCACCAACCCGATGGACGGGCTGCGCGAGGTTTATCCCAACGTGCTGGAAATGACCTACGCCCACAGCCAGACCGTCGATGGCACGGACAAACAGCGCAGGATCAAGGAGCATCTCAACGATCCGATGACGCTGTTCTCGGATTTCTACGAGACGATCCGCGGCGAAGCCCTGCCTGAAGAAGAGGCCGCGCTCGCCAAGTCCCTTTTCGGCGCCGCCCACGCGGAGGGCGGCGAAACGCAGCACACGGCGGAGACCGCCGAGGAAGGAGCATCCCATGCGTCCCATTAGTCTACACCTTCAATGCTTTGGCCCGTTTTTGGACCAGCGCATCGACTTTTCAGCGCTGAAAAACCATCTCTTCCTGATTTCCGGGCCGACGGGCAGCGGCAAGTCGACCTTATTTGATGGGATCTGCTACGCCCTTTACGGCGAAACCAGCACGCCGGGCGACCGCCCGATCGACACCATTAAAAGCGATTTTGCCGACCCCGGTAAACTCTGCTGCGTCTCCTTCGTCTTCCGCGTCGGACCGAAAACCTACAAAATCTACAGACAGCCTCGCCAGCAGGCCTTTAACCGCCAAAACACCAGACTGGTGGCCAAGGCCGCCGAGGCGGCCCTCTGGGAATGCGACGCGTCCGCCAATCCCGTCACCCTGTTGGAATCCTCCGTCAAAGCCTGCAATGACGCCATTCACCGCATCCTCGGCTTAAGCGCCGAACAGTTCAGGCAGATCGTCATGCTGCCCCAGGGGCAGTTCAGTCAGCTGTTGAAAGCGAAGGACTCGGATCGAGTCGCCCTGCTGAAAACCTTGTTTTCCATGGCTGGATACAAGCGCTTCGAACATCAAGTCGAGCTAGCGCGTCAACGCAGCATCGAAGCTTTTGAGCGTTTGAAATCGACGCTACAGGTCGAAATTGATCACCTTCAATACAAGCCTAAATCAAACCCAGCCAAACTGATTGCCGAGGGTGCGCCGGTGCCGCACCTGCTGCGCGCCCTCGAGCAGGACATCGACAGAGACGAGCGCTTCCGCGAAGGGCTCGAAAAAGAACAAGCCTATTTCGACAGCCGCATCGACACCATCAACCGGCAGATTGAAAAGGACGAGGCCTTAATTGAGCGCTTTCATCAAAAAAAATACCTGCTCCAGCAGCAGCAGGCCCTTGAAGAGCAGCAGGACGCCATCGAAAAAAACCGCCGCTGGGTCGCACTGAGCCGCAAAGTGCTCCAGATTCTCCCGGTTTACCGAAATCTGATGCGCCAGCAGCAGCGCGAGGCCAAATCTCAGGAGGCTCTGGCTGAAATCAAGGCCAAGCAGGCTGACACCAAGCAGCAGATCGAAGCGCTGCGCCCGCAGCTCGAAACCGTCAGCTCCGACGCCTACGCTCAGGACCTCAAGACCAAGCAGGATCGGCTCTCCCGCCTCACCGGCGCCAAGACGACCCTGGCGAAACTCACCGCCGCCAGCCGCGAGCTGGCAGCCTGCCGCCGTCAAATGCAGCAGCTGGACGCCCAGCGCCAGCAGCGCGAAGCCCTCGAGGCACAGATGGCCGAGAGCCAAAAGCAAATCCACGCCCTCAGCGAAAAACGCAACCATGTACAAGGCGAGCTGATCCAAAAAGGCAGCGCCCAAAACGAAACGCGCGAAAGATTGACGCATTTAAAAGAACTCGGCACTATCTGCAGCCGCATGGCCGAGCGGCAGAAAGCCGTCGACGCCAACCGCCTGCTGTGTCAAAACAGCAGCGCCGAAATCGCGAAGCTTAAGCTGCGGGCGGAATCGCTGGAAAATAAGCTCAAGGCGACGGCCGCCGGACGGCTGGCCCAGACCCTGACCGACGGCGAGCCCTGTCCGGTCTGCGGCGCGGTGCACCACCCTGCACCCGCGCCAAACACCGAGCTGGACGCCGCCGACAAAGCCCTGCGGGTGTGCCGGGAGCAGCTGACCGAGGCCCAGCGCGCTGCCGACACGGCCCAGGGACAGATCGATCTGCTGAGCCGCGAGCTGACTGCCGACCGGCAGGTCCTCGACGAACGGACGTCCCGCCACCCGTGGATGGCCCCCCTCCTCGAGGGCGAGCTGGACGCTGTGCGCGGCGCCATCCGCGACGAACACAAACGGCTGAGCGCAGAAAATCAAGCCAATCAATCCGCGCAGGAAAAGCTGCAGGAAAACCTGACCCAAATTGAGCGCCAACTCGACACCCTGACCAAAACGGCCGCACAGAACGAAAAAATCCTAGCTCAGGCTCAAGACGACGCTGACAAACAGACGGCCCTTCAAAGCCAAATCGACCAGAAAACCGGCGCCATCGATCAGCTTAAAGCCGACATCGACGCGGTGCTGCCCGGATTGACCGCGGACGGCGGAGCAGCCCGGCTCGACGCCGAAATTGCCGGCCTTCAAAAGCAGGTCGACGACGCGGCCGGACGTCGGGACACCCTCAGGAAAAAGCAGCAGCAGCTCGAAAAGGATTTAGCCAGCGCCTCCGCCTCGACCGCCCAGCTCGAGCAGGCGGCTCATCAAGCCAAAGCGGCCCTCGAACAGGACCAGCAGGAATTCAACGACGCGCTGTCCGTCAACGGTTTGACCCGCGAGGTCTTCCAGGTGTACGAATCCCACGACACCAAGACCTTGACGGATCAGATTCAGTCCACCGAGCAGAAAATCGCGCGCTACGACGAGAACGTCCACACCATTCAGAGCCGGCTCGACGCCGTCGAAGAGGAGCTGGCGGGCAAGACGATGCCCGATCTCAGCCAGAATCAGACCCGGCTCGATCACTACAAATACTGGCACAAGCGCGTGTCCGACGCCATTGCCGATCTGACCCTCCGCGTAAAGACCAATACCGATCAAATCGCGCGCATCCGAAAGACATTGACCCGTCAGCAGGTAGCCGAGCATCAAAAGCGGATTGCCTGCGATCTTTACGACACCGTCAAGGGAAAGGTCAAGGACTGCCCGAAGATCAGCTTCGAGCGCTACATCCTCTCGGCCTACCTCCAGGACATCCTGTTGTCGGCCAACACCTTCCTCGAGGACATGTCCGACTCCCGCTACCACCTCACCCTGGCCGATCAGCCCGAGGGCAAGAGCAGCCGGGGACTCACCATTCAGGTGTACGACGATTTTACCGGCAAAGAGCGGCCGGCCGCATCCCTTTCCGGCGGCGAAACCTTCATGGCCGCGCTGTCGATGGCCCTCGGCCTTTCAGACCGGGTGCAGAGCGAAAGCGGCGGCATCCAGCTGGATACCCTGTTCATCGACGAGGGCTTCGCGACCCTCGACGCCGACGCGCTGGACAACGCGATGAACTGCCTGGCCAGGCTGCAGCGCAACGGCCGCGTCATCGGCATCATCTCTCACGTCAGCGAGCTGCTGGATCTGGTTGATGACAAGATCATCGTGCGCAAAACGGAAGGCGGCTCCTACGTCAAAGTCGTATCTGCTAAAGCATAAATCCTTAAGAATTTGCAAAGCTTATCTGATTTTTATATAATAGTTCCGTTAAACTAGAATTTGGAGTATTTATGAATCGCATGGAAAAACCCAATAAGACTTACGTGTCCAAGCCTCGGAAACGGCTTGGCATCTTCTGTCTCATTATGGACGCGGTTTACGTCATCCTCGGTCTCAGCTTTTATCAATACAACAACCTGCCGTCCCTCTATCAGCACATTCTGCCCTACGTGTGGATCGCTTTGATGGCGGCCGCGCTGATCGCGGCGCTCGTCGGCATTTTTGCGAGCAAGGAATACGAACTCTTCCGCAGCTGCATGTTTGAAACGGTGATTCTCGCCGCTCAGGGCGTGTGGCTCGGCGCCTCGAGCTCTCTGATGCTCGTCAAAAATCAACAGGCGCCCTTCCCGATGTATTTTCTCATTGGGCTGTTCTGCATCCTCGCCATCGGCCTCTTCGTTCAGATCGACGCGATCTGGTTCCGTTCGATTATGCATTTCATGATGAAGGGCGCTGACAACATGGTCGAAATTGAAACCCAGCCGCAGGCGAAACCCGCGTCGACACCTCAGGCCACAGTGCACCAGGGCACAGTCACCCTCGACACCACGCATCTCAAGCGCAGCACAATGCGCCGCCAGACTCAGGCCCATCCAAAGATTCAGGTCATCGATCAAAACGAGGCCCGCAACGCCGTGAAACAAGCTCAGGCCAAGGCCAGAGCTAAACAGGTGCTGGCCGAAGATTTCGAAAAGCGCAGCCGCAGCACATCGCGCACCGCAGCACAGTCCGCTGAAAAACGTGCAGCTCAGCCCCGCAGAGCTGAAAAACACGCCACTGCGCAGAGTCAGCCAAAGCCAAAGCGCGAACCGATCTTCACCGAAGTGAAACGGGAAACGCCGGCTCACCAGGCCAAACGCACCCCATCGCATCATACGAAACCAATCCAAGCGCAAAGACAGGCTGCCACAGAACAGCGCCGGAAGCCTGCACAGCCGCGGGTGCACGTCCAGCAGCAGCCTGAAAACAAGCGGCATGCTGACACTCAGCCAATCCGTCAAGCACAGCCGGCACGCCAAACCGCGCAGCCCGCTGCCGACGCGACCACGAAATGGGAACCGAGAAAAGTCCGTCAGGCCGAAGCGTCAGCGAAAAGAACCGCACAGCTGAAGGCTCGAAAATCGGCGATGCGCACCCACACGCCTTCGACCTCTGCCGCCGACGCCGCTTCTCATACGGAAACGCCGCAATGGGCCACTCAGCGCAAGCGTCGACCTAAAACCCATCATTACACAAACCGTTCCTCGCGCCTGTTCATCCGAGACAACGACGACGAATAAGCTTGCGATTCATTTTAAAATCAACGGCGCCGGTTTTGCAGTTTCGACTGCTCAACCGGTGTTTTTTATTTCCTTTGAATTTTTTTAAAATAAGACTTGATTTTTATTTTTGAACTGCTATAATAATCAAGTAAGCTTTTTGAGAGCAGATGCGCCAATAGCTCAGCTGGATAGAGCGTTCGGCTACGAACCGAAAGGGCAGGGGTTCGAATCCCTTTTGGCGCACCACTTTTTTATTTTAAGCCTCTCAAGGCTTTATTTTTTTGTCTTTTTTGAGAATTTCTGCTTTTATGCTATAATCAATCTTAATCATTTATTAAATTTAGGAGTTATTGAATTTTATGGCTATTAAAATCGCACTGGTTCTCATTTTCTTCGCCGTCATGCTCGCGATCGGCTTCTACTGCAGAAAGCGCGCGACGGATGTCAACGGCTTCGTCCTCGGGGGGCGCAGCGTCGGGCCCTGGCTCACGGCCTTCGCCTACGGGACCTCCTATTTCTCTGCGGTTGTTTTCGTCGGCTACGCCGGTCAGTTCGGATGGAAATACGGTATCGCCGCCACCTGGGCCGGAATCGGCAACGCGCTGCTCGGCTCCTTCCTTGCCTGGACGGTTTTGGGCCGCCGCACCCGCATCATGACCCAGCACCTCAATTCCGCGACGATGCCTGACTTTTTCGGCAAGCGCTTCGACAGCGACGCGCTGAAAATCGCCGCGTCGGTCATCACCTTTATCTTCATGATCCCGTACACGGCGTCTCTCTACAACGGGCTGTCCCGTCTTTTCGGCATGGCCTTCCACATCGACTACAGCGTCTGCGTCATCGTCATGGCGATTTTGACTGGCGTTTACGTCATCGCCGGCGGCTACATGGCGACGGCGATCAACGACTTTATTCAGGGGCTGATCATGCTGGTCGGCATTGTCGCAGTCATCGCCGCGGTGCTCGCCAGCAAGGGCGGCTTCATGGCAGCGCTGGACAAAATGGCCCGGGTCAGCGACCCGACAATCTCCAAGACCCCCGGCGTCTTCGCGTCCTTCTTCGGGCCCGATCCGCTGAACCTGCTCGGGGTCGTCCTGCTGACCTCCCTGGGGACCTGGGGGCTGCCGCAGATGGTGCAGAAATTTTACGCCATTAAGAGCGAGAAATCCATCGACACTGGTACCGTCGTCTCGACAATCTTCGCGTTCATCGTCGCCGGCGGCTGCTATTTTCTCGGCAGCTTCGGCCGCTTGTTTGCGGGACAGGTCGACGTGGTCAAGGACGGCTACGACGCGATCGTCCCGACGATGATCTCAGGCCTGCCGGATCTCCTCATTGGTGTGGTCATCGTGCTCGTCCTGTCGGCGTCGATGTCGACGCTGTCTTCCCTCGTGCTGACCTCCAGCTCGACAATCACCCTGGATTTGATCCGCGGTCAGTCCAAAAAGCACATGAACGACGACACCCTCGTCGCCATTATGCGCGTCTTAATCGTCGTCTTTATCGCGATCTCCGTCGTCATCGCGCTGATTCAATACCACTCGAACGTGACCTTCATCGCCCAGCTGATGGGCATTTCCTGGGGCGCGATGGCCGGCGCGTTTTTAGCGTCCTTCCTCTACAGCCTGTATTGGAAAGGCACCACCGCTGCGGGCTGCTGGTGCAGCTTCATTTTCGCGGTCTGCTTTATGCTTGTCGATCTGTTTTCCGGCGCCCACCTGCCGACGGTGCTCCAGTCGCCGATCAACGCTGGTGCTTTCTGCATGGTCGCTGGCCTCGTGATCGTGCCCGTCGTCTCGCTGTTCACAAAGAAGCCCGACGCCGAACGCGTCGAAGCCACCTTTGCCTGCTACGGCAAAAAGGTGCTGGTTGAACAGCGCGAAGCCCTGTCCGACAGTGAAGACGCGTAAACGCGCAGTATTGCATAAAAATAAAAGCGTTTGGCTGAGACCATGGTCTCGGTCAAACGCTTTATTGATTGCTTTTGATTTGCTGCTTCTCCGATGTAGATGATACAGTTTTGAAATTTAGTTAATATATTTTTTCATCAATCGATACACCAAATCAGCGGCAATTTCTTTATTTTTAATTAAAAATACGGTTTCACTTTATCAAAAAAAATTTTGTTTTTTTAACAAAATAAGTTACCGCTAAATTGCGTATAAGCGATGCTGATATTCCCCGTGATTTTTGTTTTTGGGCATAAAAAAACGCTCAATCTGAGCGAAACTATTAAATGTATTGCAAAACTCTCAAAATGCAGTGGAACCGCGTTGAAATGACAACTTTATCGTAATTAAATTGGACTATTTGAAAAAAATCGTTTCTGGATCTTCGATCTGTAAAATTTCGATCATTTTATCGATTTCATCCGATCCAAAGACCCCCCTCGCTCATCCGATCAGAGAACTCGCTTTGAGACAAGCCGATAGCCTCAGCTAATTGTTCGTCACGGTAGCCCTGATTTTTCATAATGATACGCAATTCTGCTGTGTCAATCATTTTCCCTTCCCTTTTCATTTTCATTTTCATTTTTATTTTTATTTTTATTTTTATTTTTATTTTTATTTTTATTTTTATTTTTATTTTTA
>NZ_CAIFFF010000010.1:60182-62450 GCF_903789625.1 uncultured Pseudoramibacter sp.
TTTTTGTTAATTTTATTTTCTCACCTTTTTCTAAGGTTGTCAAGTTATAATTGTATTAAAATTCTTTTACATGCTATAATGTAAATAAATATAAATGTATAAATGAGATGGATATTCAATGAAAAAAGAAAAAGCAACCACAACTCAAACTAAAGAGCCAGTCATCACCAAAGGAAAGCGCATTCGCAGCCTTCGGATGCAGCGCGGTTTCCGTCAGGAACAGCTGGCCCGCATCATCGGTGTTTCCAAACAGACCATGTACAAATACGAATTCGACATTGTCACCAACATTCCGTCGGATAAAATTGAAGCTCTCGCCGAAGTGCTCGGTGTCTCTCCCGCGTACATCATGGGCTGGACCCGCGACGCCGATCCAAGCCTGCTGCTCCGAAATCACCTTTCTGAACCTGAAGGTCTCTACAAATACAATTGTCTCGACGAACATGGCAAGCTGGCTGTCGACACGATCTTAAATCTCGAGTACGAACGCTGCAGCGGCCACGGTGACGGTGATCCCATTCAGGACATCAAACTCGGAGATCAATAAAATTTAATTTTGCATACTTACCTTTCACTCTGTGTCCCGTACACACCCATTGCTTGTTTTTCAATGATATTTTCGCTACAATAAAGGGAAATTGTTGAAAGGAATTTCCTATTTATGCGCACTGAAAAAAAAGCTGCCGTCCAGAATGGCGTCGCTAGACTGGTGCTCACCGTCGCAATTATTGCGCTGGAGTTTTATGTACTATACGCCGTTTTTGTCAAACTCTATACCGCTTTCGCTTGGATTCACACCTGTGTGCGCATCGCGTCGCTGATCGTCAGTATTATCATTTTTGGCGAACGCCGCAACGCTGGTATCAAAATGCCGTGGATCATTTTAATCCTGCTCTTTCCGGAATTTGGGCTTTTACTGTACACGCTCGGCGGGCGGATCAACGTCACCAAGCCCATGCGCAAGCGTTACGCGGCCATCGACAAGCTGCTGCACCCGATGATGGCGCAGGACGCTGCCGTCGCCAAAAAGCTTCGGGAAACCGATCCGGCGCTGGCCAATATCTGCCACTACGTCCGCCATTACGGCCCCTACCCGGTCTACGACAATACGGCCGTTCAATTTTACGATATGGCGGATCAGGCCCTCGAGGCCATGAAGGCCGATCTGCGCCGCGCCGAGCATTTTATCTTTATGGAATACTTCGCGATCGAAGACGCAGAAGCCTTCGCCGGCATCTACCACATCCTCAGACAAAAGGTTAAGGAAGGGGTCGAGGTGCGCCTGTTCTACGACGATATCGGCAGCATCGGCTTCATCAACCAGAGCTTCATCAAGAAAATGGCCGCCGACGGTATCCAGTGCCGGGATTTCAATCCGGTCATTCCCTTCCTCAATGTGTTTATGAACAACCGCGATCACCGCAAATTCACGGTTATCGACGGGAAGGTCGCTTACTCCGGCGGCTACAACCTCGCCAACGAATACTTCAACATCACCCACCCCTACGGCTATTGGAAGGACACCGGCATCCGCCTCGAGGGCTCTGCTGTGCGCTCCTTCACGCTGATGTTTTTCGAAATGTGGAACGCCGTCAAAAACACCGACACCCCGGACGAAATCGACACGAAATACTTCGCCCCCTGGGAACCGGTCGAAGGCGCCGAGGGCTACGTCCAGCCCTACGCTGACAGTCCCTTGGACTTTGAACACGTCGGCGAAGACGTCTACCTGAACCTGATCAAGAACGCCAAGCATTATTTCTACCTGACGACGCCCTATTTGATCCTCACCGACGAAATGTCCCGGGAGCTCGGCTTAGCGGCCAAGCGCGGCGTCGACGTGCGCATCATCACCCCTGGCGTACCGGACAAGCCCCTCGTCTACGCGCTGACCCGGTCCTATTATTCCCAGCTGGTGCAGAACGGCGTGCGCATCTTCGAATACCAGCCCGGCTTTATCCACGCGAAGCAATGTGTCTGCGACGGCGAGGCCGCGACGGTCGGCACGATCAATTTGGATTACCGCAGCCTATATCTGCATTTCGAGTGCGGCGTCCAGCTGATCAAGGTGCCGGTGATTCAGGACATCCTCGCCGATTTCAACCACACCTTCACCCTATGCCACGAGGTCACCCAGACCTATCAGCGCGAACGCCTGCCGCTGATCCGCCAGTTCGTCCACGCTTTTCTCAGACTTTTCGCACCGTTGCTTTAAAGTCGCGACCACCCGTAAAACGGGTGGCTCGCTCTAAGGCTATAAGCCTTTAA
>NZ_CAIFFF010000011.1:0-32587 GCF_903789625.1 uncultured Pseudoramibacter sp.
CCCCCAAAAAATAAAGGCGTGTGAAAAATTTTTGTTTTTTCACACGCCCTTTTTGTATGCGCCCAATCACCCCAGCACAAACCCCGTCATCGCAATGGCTCCGAGGTTGCACACATCGTTAAAGACCTTCACCGTCTCATCTTGGGCTGCGCCCAGGCACATAATCAGCGGCAGAAAATGATCCGGCGTCGGCACCGCGTAATCCGCGTTGAGATTGCTTTCCCAATGGATCACGGCTTCGTCGTCCCGCGCCACAACTGCTTGAATGATGTCCGCGTTAAAGGCTTCCGTCTGCTTGGATCCGCCGGGATTGTCCCATTCCACCCGTCTTAAGTTGTGCACGACATTGCCGCTGCCGAGGATGAGCACGCCTTCATCCCGCAGGGGCGCGAGCTTTTCGGCCATCGCGTACAAATCGACCGGTTCGGCTTCGCCGTCGATCGACAGCTGCACCACCGGAATGTCCGCATCCGGGAACAGATGCACCAATACAGTCCAGGCGCCGTGGTCGATGCCCCAATCGTTATTCACCGAGACGTCATCGTCGAGCAGTTCGCTGACGCGGTCGGCCAGTGCTTCGTCGCCCGGCGCCGGGTATTTGACTTCGTAGAGCGCTTCCGGAAAGCCGTACATGTCGTAAATCTGCCGCGGCGTCTTCGTCCGCTGAACAAAGGTGCCCCGGGTGAACCAATGGGCCGAAAGCATCAGGATCGCTTTCGGTTTGCCGTAGGTACGGACCACTTCCTGCCCCACTTGTTTGAGAGTCCGCGTGATGTTGTCGTCGTCCAGCGCCAGCATCGGGCTGCCGTGGCCGGTGAAGATGACGGGCATTTTTTGATTGGTTTTCATTTTATTCCTCCTTTTTACATACTTTTATTTTACATGCTTTAATTTTCTGACTTGCTTGTATTATATAAAGCTGGTATACTCAAGTCAATCCGGATTTTTTCCTTAAGTTAGTATCTTTATCTTGAGCATTAGGAGGTTTTCATGAAAAAACAGGATTGTGAAAATGCCGGCACCTTCGGCATGTGCCCCTTCGTCACTGCCCAGCAGCTGCTTTCCGGCAAATGGGCCATTCTCATTCTGCAGAAATTATCGGACGGGCCCAGGCGCTTCGGCGAGCTCCAGCGCCAGATTGACATCACGCAGGCGACCCTGTCCAATCAGCTGAAGCATCTGGAAAGCGAGGGCCTGATCCACCGCGAGGTTTTCGCCGAAGTGCCGCCGCGGGTGGAATACTCGCTGACGCCCATCGGCGAGGCATTCCGCCCCGTACTCGACAGCATCGAAACCTGGGGCAACGCGTACATCGCCTATCTAAAAGAAAAAAACAGCGGCACAAACCCAAAAGCTCAGACGCCTTAATTGGCAGTCTGGGCTTTTTGTTTTTCGATACAAAGAAATTTTTTGATTATTTTAATTTATTGCTTAATGCGTTGTCAAAACAACAGCATAAAAGAAAAAATGATGCTACAATCAAAAACATATTAAAAATATATACAAAATATAAAAACGATTCGTCAAAACCGTAAACATAAAGTCAGAAAGGACAAAAGCATGGAAATCGAACGCTCATGGGCTGAAAGAGAAAATTTAAATAAAAATGAATTGGCAAAGCTCAAAAAAGACGGCTTGGAAATTCTGGACGAGCTGGACCGTCTGTCACAGACGCCGTACGAAGAAATCGACCCCTCAGACATCGAACGCATGAAATGGGCTGGCATCTACACTCAGCGTCCAAAGAACGGACGCTTCTTGATTCGCGTCAAGCTGGCCTCCGGCGAGCTGACGTCCGACCAAGCCAATGTCATTGCCGGAATATCCAGAGATTTTGGCGCCCATTCTATCCAGATTACGATCCGTCAGTGCATCCAAATCCACAACCTGACGCTGCCGGACATGCCCGAAATTTTCGCTCGGCTGAAACAGGCAGGATTGACCACTGTGGAAGGCTGCGGCGACGTCCCGCGCAACATCCTCGGCAATCCTCTAATGGGCATCGACCCGGAAGCGCGCGTCGATACCCAACCGATCGTTCGCGAAACCGCCCGCAGACTCGTCGGCAATCCAGCGTATTCCAATCTGCCCCGCAAGTACAAAATTTCCATTTCCTCTAATCCCCACGACTGCGGCTTTGCCCGTATCAACGACGCGGCCTTCGTCCCTGCGGAAAAAGAAATCGACGGCGAAATGGTGCAGGGCTTTCACCTGTACGTGGGCGGCGGCTTGTCAGCCAACCCCAAGCTAGCCAAAAAGACCAAATTCTTTCTGCTTCCCGATCAGGTTGCGCCCGCTGCAGAAGCGGTCGCCGTTATTTTTAGAGAATACGGATACCGGGAACAGCGCAATCACTGCCGGCTCAAATTCCTCGTGGAAGACTGGGGCATCCGCAAGGTCGAAGACGCCATTGAACAGATCACAGGGCCGCTGGCGCGCGGCGGACGCGCCGTATCCGGCAGCTGGAACCGCGGCTGCTTTTTCGGCGTGCATCCTCAAAAACAGAACGGCCTCTACTACGCGGGCGTGCACATTCCGAGCGGCGCGATGCAGGCGGAGGATCTGGCGGAATTTGCACGTCTGGCCAAAACCTACGGCTCTGGCAGAATGCGCACCACCAACTCGCAAAATCTGATCCTGATCGATCTGCCGAAACAAAACATCGCCCAATTGAAGCGCGAACCGATCTTACAAAAATTCCCGCTGCGTCCGAAGGCCTTCTCCGGATACAGCTCCTCCTGCACCGGCAATCAGTACTGCAGTTTTGCGCCAATCGAAACGAAAAAGCGGCTGCAGACCATTGTGGATCAGCTGGATCAGCGCTTTCCTGGACTGCGGATGCCGATCCGCGTCAATCTGACCGGCTGCGCCCATTCCTGTGCCCACCCTCAGCTGGCGGATTTTGGTCTCACCGGTGGGAGACGCAAGGTCAATGGCGAACCCACAGACGTGTTCCGCATGACTGTTGGCGGCGCGCTGGGGCCTGGCGGCGCCTTTGGCACAACACTTGATGGATGGCTGCCGGCGGATTCAGCCGCAGACGCCATTGGCGAAATGGTTCAATATTATCTCGACCACAAAAATAAAGGAGAACGGTTTTTCCATTTTGCCCACAGATTGGGCACCGATGTCTTCCAGGATATCCTCAACCGCTATACTCGCTAAAGCGCCTTTATATGGCCATATGTTTCTCCCCGCTTTCCAGGGCTTTTTCCCCCGCCTCGGGCGCGTTTAAGGCCGCGTAGTCTTTCCGCTCGTCCCCCTGCACCTGCGAGAAGGTCTTAAAGAAGCGTTCCTGATAATCGCCGAAAAACCGCCCGGACAAGTCGCTTCCGGCCAGAAGCCTGAGGGTGTGGGGGTCCTTGACGTAGGCGCGCACCGGCGGCGAGAGCTTCTTAAATTCTGCCTCGGCGTTGGCCAGGGAATCCTTCAGCGCCCGGGCGATTTCCGCCCAGCCCTCCGCCGCCGAGAGCTTCGGCTGGCGGTCCTGAATAATCTTTTTAATCTGCCCGACGGTCGGTGCGAAGGTGTGATCCCCGTCGATGTAGGTGCCGACGGCGTCCATCACGGTTTTCAGCTCCGTGTCAGCAAAGCGCCACGCCCACAGCGCCGCGATATCCGCCGCGTCGCCGTTGTTGTCAAAATTCGGATAAGCCGCTTTGAGCATTTTCATGATGCGTCCTGTTTCGTTTAAATTCATGCTTCACCCCGCATTAATTTGTCGTAATAAGACAGGCTGGAGGCGCCCCCGCCCGTCGACCCGCCCGTCGATTTAAAATTGTCGTAGCGCCCCTCGGCGATTTTCTGGAAATGCCCTGAATCGAGGGTCCAGTCGAAATCGGCGTGCCAATTGTCGATACGCCCGCAGAGGTAGTCCGAGGCCGCGACCTTGTCGAAGACGGCAAGCACCCCCTGGGTCCCTTCCTCGCGCACCCGCGCCCGAAGGGCTTTCTTCCGGCTCGGGCTCCACTTCTCGGCCCCGCGCACCTGCGGCAGGCCGCCAGGGCCGGCCACGTGGTGATTCCAATAATCTGCGTAGAGTGTAAGATCCTCCCTCGGCGCGTCAGCGCCTGAAACCTCGGCGTCAGCCGAGGAGAGAGTCTCCTCTTCTCTACTCTTTTCTACTCTACTCTTCTCTACTCTACTCTGTGTATTTTTTTCCGCATTAATTGGACTTAATGTTGCAGAAATGTCTCCATGAGATTGACGTTTCAGATAGGCGGATAATATCTCGTGACTGGGCTTGATTTCCCGCATTTCATCCTCGGATAAAAGCCAGATGTCCCAGTCGATGCACGCGCATTTTCGTCTGGAAACCGCATTGTAATACTCGCTCTGGATGCGTTTGCTGGTCAACACCCCTTTCTCGAACAGATTTTGATCGAAGAGCTCGTTATCCACCAATTCGGCAATCACCTCCCGGATTTCTGCCGCCTCCGCCGCTTCCTTGCCGAGGGTCATGTCCGCGATGTCGAGCTCGACCCCCTCGCGCTTTTTGCCCTCATACCTCAAATAATAGCCCTTATCGGCGTAAATCAGCGACAGAATCGCCATGTAGGCCAAGACGGCCAGCCGTCCGTGATGTGCCCGCGGCACCCTGAATTTCCGGTCCGTCAAAAGTCCCACCTCGAAGGGGAACCAATCCAGCCCCGTCTTTCTGGGGCGTCCACTCTTATTTGTCATGCAGTTTTCTCCTTTATGTTTTGTTTTCTGTTTTTTCATTCACTTATATAATGGGGACTTTCCCAAAATTGGATGACAAAAAATTTGAAATTTTATTAAGCGTCGAAACTTGTGCGTGCGTCCTTCTGCCTATATAAGTATGCAAAAAGTCGAAAATGGATGACAAAAATGTGAAAATAATTGAATTTAAAAGGAAAGAATGCCCTCACTTCGCCGCCATAAGTTCGTCGCAGATGGCTTCGATGCGCGGCGAATAGACGCTGCCCTTTTCCCAAATAAAATCAAAATTGTGCACCATCTGGAAATCCTTCAACGGAATTTCTTTTAGTATGCCCGCCTCGAGCTCCGGTTCGACCGCGATGCGGTAGAGAAAGGAAATGCCGCAGTCGTTTTTGAGCAGGCTGATGATGGTGTGCATGTTGCCCACTTCAACTGACGACTTAAAATCCGAAAACTGAATCCCCTTCACCGCGAGATTGCGCTCCAGTATCTCCCGCGTGCCCGATCCAGGCTCGCGCACAATGATGCGCTCCGGCGGCAGATCCCCCAGCGTTTCAACGTCGCCGACGGCAAATTGATGGTCTGCCGCGCAGACCGCGACAAAGGGCTGGCGGCTGAACGTTCGATGCTCGTAATCATCTTGGGAATAATAGCCTTCGACCAGCGCGAAATCAATGGTGCCGGCTTCAAGCAGGCCAAGCAGCTTTTGGGTATTGCCGAAAATGACGTGAATGCTCCAATCCGGATGATTTTTTAACAACGCGGACAGCGGATCGGCAATCGCGTACTCCCCGACCGTCATCGTGACGCCGATGGAAATGGACAATTTCCCGGAAAAAACGCTTTGCAATTCTTTGTTGACCCGCCTTTCATCGTTCTGCAGCACGAGCAGGCGGTTTTTCAAAATCTTTCCCTGAGGCGTCAGCGTCAATTTTTTCTTTTCGTAATGAAAAAGTTTGACGCCGTAATGCTGCTCCAGAAAATGGATATGCTGGGATACGGCGGGCTGAGTAATGTGCAGTATCTCAGCCGCCTTGGTGTAATTCAATGTCCGGCAGACCGCTAAAAAGGTTTGAACGCGAAAATCAAGCATGCCATTCCTCTCATCAATAATTTTTTCTTATGTTTTTATAAAAATTCATTATTTTACATTTTGGTTATGTTTCTTTATACTAGCACATGCCTTTAGGAAATTCAAAACTTGTTGCGTTTAGGGAGGATAATCATGAAATCACATTTGAAAAATTTTGGTCCGGGGCTGGCCGTTTGTTTCGCCATCGCCATTCCAGCTTGGCTGCTCGGGAAGGTTTTCCCTGTCGTCGGCGGCGCCGTCATTGCCATTCTGGCCGGTATGGTCATCACCTTGTTCTGGAATGACAAGGGCGTCTGTGATCCGGGGATTCATTGGACCTCAAAATACATTCTTCAGGCGGCCGTCGTCCTGCTCGGCTTCGGGATGGATTTAGGCGTCATTTTGCAGACTGGGCGTCAGTCCCTGCCGATCATCGTCTGCACCATTTCCACCTCGCTGATTCTCGCCTGGCTTTTGCAAAAAGCCCTGCACATTCCGGGGAAGACGTCCATCTTGATCGGCGTCGGCAGCTCGATCTGCGGCGGCTCGGCAATTGCCGCAACCGCACCGGTCATCCATGCCGATGACGACGAGGTCGCCCAGTCCATCTCGGTCATCTTTTTCTTCAACGTCCTGGCGGCCATTTTCTTTCCGATGCTTGGCCACGCCCTGGGCTTCTCCACCACCAGCGGCGGTCCCTTCGGCATTTTCGCCGGCACCGCTGTCAACGACACCTCATCAGTCACAGCGGCGGCGGCGACCTGGGACAGCATGTGGCACCTCGGCACCCAAACTCTCGACAAGGCCGTCACCGTCAAGCTGACCCGGACCCTCGCCATCATTCCGATTACACTGGTGCTCGCGCTGTATCAGGCCCGGGCCGAAAACAACGGCGGCGAAAAAAATAAGGCCGGCAGCTTCAGTTTCCGCCGCGCCTTCCCGATGTTCATCCTTTATTTTGTCATCGCCGCCATCATCACGACGGTCTGTATTCATTTCGGCGTCCCCGCTGGGGTCTTTGCACCGCTGAAGGAGTTGTCGAAATTCATGATCATCATGGCCATGGCCGCCATCGGCCTCAACAGCAACGTCATCAAGCTGATCAAATCGGGCGGGAAGCCCATCGTCCTCGGCGCCTGCTGCTGGGTGGGCATTACCGTCGTCAGCCTGCTGATGCAGCACGTGATGCAGATCTGGTAAGCGGATGAAAAATTGAACACTAAAAAAGGCCGCCCGCAGGCAGCCTAAATTCTAAATGAATAAACCGTAAATTTTCTCACATCATCTGTTCTTCTGTCTCTATTTTTTCCGCATGACTTCGATCTGATACCCGTCCGGGTCGGTCAAAAAATAATAATCCTTCGTCGCGCCGAGCCCCTTGAGCGGACCGACCTTGTAGCCCTTCGCCTGATGTTCGGCGTGGGCCGCTTCCAGATTGTCGACCTCCACCGCAATGTGGCCGTAGCCAGTGCCCAAATCGTAGGGCTGTGCCGGATCGTAATTGTACGTCAATTCCAGCTCGAAATCCGACTGACCGTCCGACAGGTAAACCAGAGTGAATTTCCCTTCCGGCTTATCCTTACGGCGGACTTCCTTCATCCCGAGGGCGTCGTCGTAAAATTTAAGGGAGCGTTTTAAATCGTAAACGCGGATCATTTCGTGAATCATTCTGCATGCTGGCATGTTTATCCCACCTTTCGTGATTTGTTTATTTGTATTTTATTGGAATGCTGCCGATAAATCAACTCAAAATATCGCGGACGCGCCGCTGAAGTGCCGGCACCACCTGTTCCTCAAACCAGGGGTTTTTGCGCTGCCATCTGAAATTCAGCGGACTCGGATGCACGATTGGGAAATACGCCGGCAGATATGCCTTGTAAGCCGCGACGGTTTCTGTCAGATTTCTTTTCTTCTTCCCTTTAAGATAATAATCCACCGCGTACTTGCCGATCAAAATGGTCATCTCGACGTCTGGCATCATACGCAGAATCTGAGGATGATAGGTCTGCGCGATGAATTTCCGAGGCGGCAGATCGCCGGACTTGCCCTTGCCCGGATAATAAAAATCCATCGGCATAATCGCAATTTTCGAGGAGTAGAACGTCTCCCGGTCGATGCCCATCCAGCGGATCAGCTTTTCGCCAGACTTGTCGTTAAAGGGAATTCTGGTTTCCTCGACCTTTCTTCCTGGTGCCTGCCCGATGAGCAGAATCTTGGCGTCTGGGCTGATTTGAAATACCGGCGGCACGCCCCGCTTGGTGTAGGCTTGATTTCTTTCATCTGCCTTCAGTTTTTCCACGATTTCCTCTACTGTCATTGTATTCCCTTCTTTCGCGCTGGTTTCGGCTGATTTTTTCGAACGATTAAAATTAATTCAGCACACGCTGACTATAAATTAAGCTTATCATATTTTGCCTGCGCGGTACGTTGTTAGGGCAACACGTTTTAATTTTTCAAAATTAATGCATGATTTGATTTTTAAATTCTTCCTTCACATTTGATTTAAAAAATTGTTTTTTCTCTTTCGCCACTACGAAGCGAATGATGTAATCAGCTACAAAAACCAGATAAATGATCTCATCGCACACTCTAGCTGCCGGCGACAACCCCCGCCACATATCTTCAAGCGCCAAGGTTACCGACACAATAGCCAATAAACAGATCACCACGTTATATATTTTTTCTCTTTTATTCATTCGATCAAAATTGCCGCCCTTCTAAATTTGTTCAACGATTCTATGAATAGAAAAGCACAGATGTAAGCCTTGCGGCTTCACTTTGAGTATTTTGTTCCCCTGCCTCTGCCTGAAATGGTGACATAATGCTTGGATGCAAGGCCCTTCAGCAGCTTTGTCGTTTTGGACCGTCCAAAGGGCAGCGCGTCCGTGATTTCGCCGGCCGATTTCGGCAGATTATGGCTGAGTACCCCCAGCAGCAGCAATTCATCATCCGTTAGATCCTGCCGGTCGACAATGGGGAGCGTCACCTTGATCGAATTTTCGAAAATTTCAAAAGCGGGCTTTTTGTCACTGCCGCGATACGCTTCTTTAATTCTGAGCACGCCCGTTCCCAAAATTTCAACAATATGCAGTCGATAAAATACATTGCCGATAAAATGCGGTGAATCAACGCGTTCGCGATGGTTTCCCGAAAGGCTTCTTCCGGAATTCTCTCAACTACCTTTCGTTCCATCCCCTGGATGGCTTCATACCGGTAAAAATCCCGGAATATTTTTACCGTTTCATCCAATTCTGTCAAAATCGAACGGTTTTCAATTATTTCCCGTTTCAATATGATGCTGATCGATTCTCCGAAACGCGCGATATCGATCCCGGGGAATCCGTTCACATCCGCCAGCAGCTCAGCCGCGTGATTGTATCCCTGTGTGTTGCTGTAAAGATTCAATGTTTTTAGAATATCTTGGTTGATTTCCGCGATGCCAATTTCCCGGACCGCGGCCATTTGCAGCACGTTAAAGGTTAAATCCTGCCGATTTGCCGGCAATTGTTCAAAGTGCATGTGCCTTCTTTCCCGCATGGCCCCTCCTCATATCGCATCTTTTTCGATTATTATAATTAAAAAGCAATCGCAAAAATTTACGATTGCTTTACGATTGTTTTTCGGTTGTATTTTCGCTTTTGCGATTGCATCGATGATGATTGTTGACTTCCCCTTGACATACTTCATCTGTCGTAGTATATTGAGGGCATCAGCATACTACGACAGTCGTAATACGTCAGACAATGTATCTTTTAAGCAAATTGAGAAAGGAGGGTCAGATGGCAATCAGCAGCGATGTCATCCGCGGCTACAACGACACGATCATCCTGTACCTGCTCTGGGACGCGCCTTCTTACGGCTACGCCATTTCCAAGAGAATCCGCACCATCACCGAGGGCGCCTACATCATCAAGGAGACCACGCTGTATTCCGCCTTCACCCGTATGGAGAAACACGGGTACATCACATCCTTTCCGGGATTTGCCGACAACGGCAAGAGGCGGACCTATTACCGCATCACCGACGCCGGCCGGAAATACTACAAGGAAAAGTGTCAGGAATGGCAAATCACCAAGCAAGTGGTCGAGCATTTTATAAGGGAGAATGAATCATGAATACTATTCGCAATTATTTGGAATCGATGTTTGCGGGCCTGCCCAACACCCCCGAAATCGTCAAGGCCAAGTGTGAACTCGGGCAGATGATGGAGGACAAATACACCGAGCTCACAGACGAGGGCAAATCCGACAACGAAGCCGTCGCCCAGGTCATCGCCGAATTCGGCAACCTCGATGAGCTGGGAGACGCCCTGGGCATCAGCCAGATCTTAAAAGAACAGCAGGACGCCGCCCGGAACACGCACCAGCTTTCCGACGACGAAGCCAAGGCCTACCTGGACGAAAGCGCCCACTACGCCTTCTTTCACGGGCTGGCCACCCTCTTCGCCATCGTCTGCCCCTCCGGCGTGATCCTGGCCGCCACTCTGGCCCCGGGGGCCCGCACCTGGATGGCGGCCGGAATCGTGTTCCTCCTCGCCGCAGCGGCCGCCTGCGTCACCCTCCACGTCTACAGCAGCCTGCACATGGGCCGATGGCGCTTTTTGAAGGACGAGCCCTGCACCATCGATTACGGCACCGCCGAAAGGATCAACGACTTAAGCCGCAGCACCCACGACAGCGTCGTCCTCCAGCGCACAATCGCCATCCTGCTCTTCTGCACCTGCTACATTCCCCTCGTCTTTCTAGCGCTCTTAAGCAAAAGCGCCGCCGCAGACGCGGCCGGGGTGGTCCTGCTGCTTTTCATGGTCGCTGCGGGCGTGCTGCTTCTGACGGTGAGCGCATCGAGGGTAGCCAGCTGCCGCCGGCTGCTCGATTTAAACGGCAGCCAAGGCGCTTATCAAAAGGGCCACCCCCAAAAGGCGGCGAGCCACAGCCCCGCCGTGCGCGCTGTCCTCTCCGTCTACTGGCCGACGATCACCTGCCTGTATTTGATCTTAAGCTTTTTGACCTTCGACTGGGCCGCCACCTGGATCATCTGGCCGGTCGCCGGCGTCGTCCGAAAACTGATCGATACGATGGATCAAACGAAAGGAGACGCCCAATGAAACACAAACGCACCCTTTACCTCGTCATCATCGCAGCCCTTGCGGCAGCCGCCATCGGCTACGGCACCGTAAAACACTTAAACGCCGCCCACCTAAAGCTGACCCTGAACGGGGACGGCCTGAACCTGACCTCGTCTAATCCGGCCACCGTCCGAAAAAAGCTCGACGCCTTTGACCGCGCCGATATCCACCTCGACAACACGGACATCACCCTCCAAAGCGGCGCTGACTTCGCCATGGTCTACCGCGGGCCGAAGGGCACCTGCCCCACCCTCACCGTCACCGACGGGAAGCTTATCGCCAAAGCGGCGAAAACCGCGGTCGGCGCCCATCAGGATACCGAGCTGGTCCTCACGATTCCGAGATCCCACACCGAGCTTCAGGCCCTCACCCTCGCCTCCCAGAACGGCGACATCACTGTCGAGCCCAGCCAGACCCTGACGGTAGACACCCTGACCCTCGACAGCCAGAACGGCGACATCGAACTCAGCCGATCGGCCGGCGGGACCCTCAAGGCCACGACCTCAAACGGCGACATCGACATCGAGGACGCCGCCTTCACCACCGCGGAACTGACCGCGGACACCGGCGACCTCTCACTCGTCCCGTCCGACAGCCTCGCTCACTACACCATCTCCGCCAAAACCGACACCGGCGACATCGACATCGAAAACGACTGATGTGAAGCATAAAAAATCCCTGTCAGCCTTGAATGAACAAGACCGGCAGGGATTTGTTTTTATTCCAACTCGAGTATCCATAAAGAAATCTGCTTCTACATCCTACCAGCAATAGCATGAAAATCATGCAAAACAGCGTGCCTATCAGACCTGTTCGGAACATACCAGACTTTCTCCCCTTCTTTGTATCGGCCATTACAACATCTCCTATCTGGAGCAGCGTTTCTGCCGATGAAGAATTATTGGCTAAAATCTACTTCCGAAAATTCAATCAAGAGATCGGCAATGTCCTGAATAATGGATTCATACAGTTCCTTGCCTTTTTCTGTCAGCGAAATGTAGACGGCCCGCTTATCTTCATTGCAGATGCTCCTGCGAATGATGGGTTCATTATATTCTTCCAATCGCTGGACCAGCCGGGATAAAGCGCTCTGGCTCATCTGGATTTTTTCACAGGCATCTTGCAGCTTCATCTTGTGCTGGCTGCTTTCGCCCAGATAGTAGAGCAGGTAAAAATCATTGAGGCAAAGGCCTGTCTTTTCCCTGATCCGGCCTTCAATTTTCTGTTCCAGCATGCGATAGCTTTTGGTGAACCGCATCCAATGATGGATAATCTGGCATTCGTTACTATTGTTCATTCGAGCGTCTCCTTTACGTTACTTTATTTGTATGTATATATATATTTTATGGCCAGAGTGCTCTCCCGTCAACGTCCTGCCAGGTATTGATTTCTCCATTCATACAGATTCACTGACAACCCAACGGTGCAGCTCATCTTCTGTTACGGAACCGGTAAACCGTTTCCCTTCCCGGATATCTGCTTTGGGAGCTATTTGTTTCAGGTACGTCACCGTATCTCCGATAGGACTGGATCCGGAAGTAACAAAGGGAATAAGTGTCTTTCCCTCCAGGTCTTCTGATTCCAAAAACGTATCGATTATCTTCGGTTCTCTGTACCACCAGATGGGAAAGCCGAGATAAATCACGTCATATGCGGATAAATCAACGGGACTATCCTGGATGGCCGGTCTGGCCGCAGGGTCATCGGTCTCCCGGGAGCTCCGGCTCCGTTTATCGTTCCAGTTTAAATCGGCCTTTGAATACGGTACTTCCGGCACAATCTCATAGAGTCCTGTTCCAGTCACTTTGGCCACTTTTTCAGCGACTTTCTTAGTAATGCCACTGGCTGAAAAAAATACAGTAATTCCTTTGTTCATCGTAATACCTCCTTTAAAACTCGTCCTGCCTCATTGGGTGATGGACAGAATAGAATCAACGTCTTCCCGATCACTCCGGAAATCGTTAATAGCGTCATCAGACCGATAGCCGAGGCCTACGCCCATGATGATCCGCTCCGTATCCGGAATGCCCAGCTTGCTCCGGAGATAAGACGGGGCCGATACAAAAGCCACTGCCGCAATGGAATCTACGCCATGATTAAAGGCACTGAGCATCAGGCTTTCTTCAAAGGCTCCGGCATCAAAAATTTCCCAGAGCGGGCCATTGGCCGATACGGTGATGATGGCTATCGCTGGCGCCTGGAACAGGGTCTGCTGACTTTGCCCGAATTCATAGCGCTGTGCACCGAGAAATTCCTGCAGCTGCCGGCCCCAATTCGACATGTTATGCTGTTCTCTCCTTCCCCAGTTTTCTCCGCGGAACGAAAGCATTTCCGCCCCTTCCTGGACTGCCGTCCCATTCACGTAGGCTTCCCGGATTTCTTCAGCTGCCTTACCTAAGGCCACATAGAGTTTCCAAGGTTGTGCGTTCGCCCAGGACGGGGCCCATCTTGCATCCTTTACGATGTCACGGATGGTTTCTTCCGATACCGGTTTGCTGCTGAAATTACGAATCGATCTTCTGTTGACTAAAGCGTCTTGAATTGTTTTTTCTCCCATGATGTGTCTCTCCTTTTCTAATTTATACGCCATAATATCCATCAAAAGCCTTGGATATAATCTGCCATCCCGTTTCGGAGAATTTCAATAACTGCAGATATTCGACATATTGATTTCCATGCCAGTTTTCAATGATGACCTTGGCACTGGCTGCCTGCCCGCTGATATCCAGATAGTCCAGGCGCCCCGTCGCCTGCGTCTTGCCATTCCGTTCTACACTATCGAACAGTGCTTGGATCGGCATCCCGTTAATCAGTGCATTTTTATGATAGGCCCGTTTCAACCGTGTCATATCCCCATTGGCACCTTCAATATAATCGTCGATAGTCTGTCGTACTGCATTGTATTCCTTTGTCATTCTAAGCATGGTAATTCCTCCTTTAACCTTCTGCGAACCCAATTCCTGTCTTGGACGATATCTTCCAGCCTTGGAGCGTCTTCAACAGGTGGAAGTATTCTACGAAATTCGCTCCATGCCAATCTTCAATGACGATTTTCGTACTAGCAACAGGACCTGTAATATCGATGAAATCAATGTGACTGGTCGAATCCGTCTTCCCCCTTTCGGTTACGATGTCGTACAGCTCCTGAATCGGTCTGCCATTGATGATCGCCGAAGAAAGGAATACGGACCGAAGAGCGTCCAAATCTCCATTCCCTCCTTTCGTATACGTCTGAATGACCTTTTCAATTTCTCTGTAATCTTGCGTTGTCTGTGATACCATAGGGATAGCTCCTTTCTGTAAAACCGTTATAATGCATTTCTTTATCTTTTTTATATTTATTGTATGCGCATACATATTTTTTAGTAAAAATAATCCGGATTATTGAATCTTTGCTAGCTATTTATTTGTATGTGCATGCATATAATAGCATCGTCTTTTTTTCTTGTCAAGAACTTTTTCACGATTTTCTCTTACCTTGCATCTCTCCTTGATAGTAAGCGGTAGATCATCAGTACCTGTTGCACTCCACTAGCCTTTTCGACTTTCCCCAAAGAGGCTAAAAATCATGGACAAGATCACTTCTGATGTCCGCCATCAACAGTGGCTTGATATCATTCATGTCTGTCATGCCAGCGGCCTTACAAGAAAGGCCTGGTGCGAGCAGAACGGTATCAAGATTAAATCCTTCCTGACTGGATCACCCGGAAGAAAGGTGGTGATCGCTGATGGGAAGCGGAGTAAATGGAAAATACAGCGGTGGCGGCGGATCTCATCCATATGCACCGACATATCATGTCGCTTCAGATATGCATGCACGAGATATCGCGAATGGCGTTTACCACGACGGACATGATGATAAGAACCCGACCGCAAAAAACATTAATGATATGATCAATAGAAATTACATTGGAAATAAGAACACCAATATCGATATGCCTAATGTCATTGATACGAATGGTAATATCATTGTTGGCAGGCGGAACGGAAACGGTAGGAATGGAGCGCCGACTCCGCATCCCACTTGATCGGCGGCCGCGATCCAGCTGATTCTCACCATTCCGAAATCCCGCGCCGAACTCAAAACCCTCACCCTGACCTCTGATAACGGCGATATCTCGGCCTCCCCAGCCGACAGCCTCCGCCATTACACCATCTCCGCTAAAACCGACACCGGCGACATCGACATCGAAAACGACTGATGTGAAGCATAAAAAATCCCTGTCAGCCTTGAATGAACAAGACTGGCAGGGATTTGTGCTTTTATTCCAGTTCAATCGTTCCTGGCGGCTTGGAGGTCAGGTCGTACATGACGCGGTTGACCCCTTTGACCTCGTTGATGATGCGGTTCATGCACGTCTGCAGCACCGACCACGGGATTTGGGCTGCTTCCGCAGTCATAAAATCTGAGGTGATCACACCGCGCAGCACGACCGCGTAATCGTAGGTCCGGTCGTCGCCCATGACGCCGACACTTCTGAGGTTGGACAAGGCCGCGAAAAACTGGCCCTTGCCCATATCGATGCCGGCCTTTTCGAGTTCCTCGCGGTAAATGGCGTCGGCGTCTTGGGTGATCTTCACCTTTTCCGGCGTCACTTCACCGACAACGCGGATACCCAGACCTGGACCCGGGAAAGGCTGACGGAACACGAGATTCCGCGGGATGCCCAGTTCCAGACCAACCTGGCGGACTTCATCCTTAAATAAATCTCGAAGCGGCTCGATCGGCGTCTGATCAAAGCCCAATTCGACAACCATTTCCTGGGGCAGGCCGCCGACATTGTGGTGGGATTTGATCACCGCGCCGCCGTTGCCAGCGCCGCTTTCCACGACGTCTGGGTAAATCGTCCCTTGCGCCATGTATTTAAAGCCGCCTTCGTCGGTCAGCTTCTTCGCTTCCGCGCCGAAGATTTCGACAAACAGCGCACCGATGATTTTGCGCTTTTGTTCCGGATCGGTCACGCCTTTGAGCTTTTCAAAATAGGTGTCGCCGGCGTTGACCCGGATGAAGTTCAAATCGAAATCGCCCTTCGGTCCAAACACCGCTTCGACCTCGTCGCCTTCATCCTTGCGCATCAGACCGTGATCGACGAACACGCAGGTCAGCTGCTTGCCGATGGCTTTGGAAAGCAGCACAGCCGTAACGGTCGAGTCGACACCGCCGGACAGGCCGAGGAGCACCCGATCGCTTCCGATTTTTTCTTTAAGCGCCGCCACCGTATCTTTCACAAAAGTGTTCATCTGCCAGCTGCCGGAACATCCGCAGACCTCGGTCAGGAAGTTGTTTAAAATCTTCTTACCTTCTGGCGTGTGGACCACTTCCGGATGGAACTGCACCGCGTAAAGCTGCTTTTCCGGATTTTCCATCGCAGCGATCGGGCAGTTCGCAGTGTGCGCCGTCACCTTGAAGCCTTCCGGCGCCTTCGCGATGTAGTCCGTGTGGCTCATCCAGCAGACGGTGTCCGCCGCCACATCCTTCATGATGAGGCTGTCCTGCCCATCAATGGTGAGGTCCGTGTGGCCGTACTCGCTGACCGGCGCCTTCTTCACCTGGCCGCCCAGCGTGTGCGCCATGAGCTGAGAGCCGTAGCAGATCCCGAGAATCGGGATGCCCAGTTCGTAGAGCTCTTTCTGGTAGGTCGGTGAGGTCGCTTCAAAAACGCTGTTTGGCCCACCGGTCAAGATGATGCCCTTGGGCGCCATGGCCTTGAGCTCGTCAATGGGTGTTTTGTACGAATGGATTTCGCAGTACACCTGGCATTCGCGGACCCGTCTGGCAATGAGCTGCTTGTACTGTCCGCCGAAATCCAGCACAACCACCAATTCACGGGGCCGTGCCGATTGCTTTGTCGTCATGTTTTTCTCCTGTTCTCTAAAGTCGCTTCACTGTTCAATCTGCTCGAAGGCTTCTTCCATGGCGAGGGAAAGACTCGGAATCGGATGGACGATCCGGTCTAAATCCATCGTCGTGCCTTCCATCACCATCAGCGCCTGAACCTGCGCAATCAATTCGCAGGCGTTTTCGCCGATGATGTGGACGCCGAGGATTTCGTGATATTTGCCGTCGACGATCACCTTGACAAAGCCCTGCTTGTCGGCTTTAAACAGCGAGCCCGGTTCGTCGCCCAGAGGCGCGAGCCCGACCTTGATGTCGTCATGTTCCACAGAGGCTTCCTGCGTCGTCAGCCCGATGCTCGCCACTTCCGGGAAGGTGTGAATAAAATGAGGCATCTGATACACGTCCATCATGCGGCGCGACTTTTCTTCGTCCTCCGCCACAATGTTTTCGACGAGCATCTTCGCCTGAATCCGTCCTTCGTGGGGCATCTGGCATTGGCCGGTGATCCCGCCGACTGCGTAGACCTTCTTCATCGAGGTGCGATTGAAGCTGTCTGTCACGATAAAGCCGTCGTCAATGTCCAGACGGAGCTGGCTGAGTCCAGCGAGATTGCCCTTATAAAGAGTCGGCACGTAAATCGTCGAGGAAATGACGGTGTGTTCCGTTTTCGGACGGCCGCCTTTTTTTTCAGGCTCGGCGTCGACAGACGCGAGCTCGATGTGCGTCATTTTTAAGGAGTCCTTGTACATATCCACCGGACGCATTTTCAGGTAAATTTTCGTGCCCCGGCGTTTCATCTGTTCTTCGAGGCGGCCGACGATCTGCGCGTCTAAATTTTTGAGCACTGCCGATTTGTCCGTGACGATGGACACGTGGGTACCGAGGGTCTGGAAAAGCGAAGCCGCTTCGCAGGCGCGTACACCGGAGCCCAATATCGTCATTTCTTCGGGAATCTTGTTGAACTCACAGACGCTGCTGTCTTCGACCACTTCGGTGTAATGCTTCAGGGTTTCCCGTTCCTGGGCTTTAAGCCCCGTCGCGATGATCAGGCGCTTCCAGGTCAGACGGATCTGGTTGCCGTCCTCTTCCTTGACGTCGATCATCCCGTTGGTCAGTGGCCGGCCCGCGCCATTAAAGACGTACACGCCGGCGTCGTCGAGCTGCCGGCGCAGCTTGGCTTCTTCCTGGCGCACCGCTTCATTTTTTTCGTTGACCAGCTGATGCATATCGAGGGACAGCTTGCCGACGACGATGCCGTGATGGCCGCGATAGCGCATGCAGTGGCGGATAAACCGCGCGTTTTCGTGATAAAATCCTGCCGGAATGCCTTCTCTTAAAAATTTTCCGCCGAAATCGCCGGCGACCAGCGCGGTCTGGTAACCAGCCCGTCTCGCTTCGATCGCCGCGGTAATACCGACAATCCCGCCGCCCACAACGACGATGTCAAAATTTCTCGGAATATCCACAGCATTATCTCTAAATTCCTTGGATAAATTGGGTTCGATCATTTTTCCTCCTTCGGCTTTAATTGAATCAGCGCGTCCGGATTTTCCAAAAATGTTTTCAGCGCGTTCAAAAAAGCCACAGACGCCGCAACGTTAGCCGCACCGCGCTTTTGTGAAAGGGTCAGTGCAGCGATGTAGTGCATGCCGCCGATCTGCATTTCCTTACGCACAGCACCCACCGCCAGGATCGGGGCCTTCTGCTTGTCACAGATATAATTAACGCCAACACCCTGACCGAGGGACATGATGTGAAGACCGGCGTCGCAATCCGAGCCGTTCAGGCGGCCGTCTTCGATTTTCTGCATCACGTCACATCGCTGTTCTGAAATAGCTTGAGGCGACGTCCTTTCGTCTGCGTCAAGCGCCGGCGTACAGACCAGCCCTTTGCTTTCACTGAGGGTCATCAGTACGATTTTTGAGCCTTCCCCACAGGCTTTGGTGTGAAGACTCATCGAACGGGCTGCCGCTGCAGTGACATAGTCGGTCAACTCGACGCTGCTGTTTTCCGACTGATTTCTGCAGGCGTCGTGCACCCTTGTCACGTCCACCGTGATGTCCAGCGAATAAGGCCCGACCGCTGCCGTGTCGGCCGGATCTTCGCGGCGCGTTAAATCACTTGATGTGCCGTCCTGAGGCGACTCTTGTTCCGCCATCGCCGATGCCATCACATCTTGAGCTTTCGCGCGTTGAGGTGGTGTTTTCTGGGTGAAGGTATCTCCCATGTTATCCCGAATGGCCTGATAAATTTTCGCGGCCACCGGATCGTGATGACCGAGGTTTAAATCCGCTTTCGGCTTGTCCGCGTCGTCGGCCAATTTTTCGGGTTCCGGCTGCATCTGGACCTGTTCAGCTGGAGCCGCCTGCTGTTCTTCTTTTGGCGCAGGTTTTTCCTGAGCCATCGGCTTGTGCACCACCGGCTGAGACGCAGCCTCTGTCTCATCGGGATGGGCTTTCAGCCATTGGCGCACATCGTAACGGACGATACGCCCATTGGGGCCGCTGCCCGGCGTAAGCTTCGACAAATCGACGTGGTGTTCTTCGGCGAGTTCTCGCGCCAGCGGCGACACGCTGACGATGGTCACATCGTTGGGATCAAAATCGTCAAGGTTAAACCCACTGGATTTTTCTTTCGTTTCACTGACCGATGGCGCTTCCGCTGCGTCTGGCTGTTCCGATTCTGTCTTGACTTCAGGCGCGGCAGGTGCTTCTGTTTGTTCTGTTTCTGTCTCGCCGATACTTTCCGGCTGTATATCCGGCTCTGTCTGTGGCGGGGCTTCAGCCGATGCTTCCGCTCCCGGTTCGGGCTGGCTTGCAGATTCAGGCTCTGCCGCTTGCGATTGATCGGCCTGCGGGTCACCGTCATCCGCCGCCGCTTTTAACTTCGGCTCTTCCGGCTGGTCAAGGGTTTCCTGCGCTTCTTGACGGCGCCCGTTCTGGGTATGCTTTTCGAAAATTTTCTTTTTTTCTAAATAGATGTCAATATCCCGTTCGGTGATGCGTCGTTCTTTGCCGATTTCAGACAGCTCCTGAAGGTCGACGCCCTTTTCCGCAGCGTAGCGTCTGGCCGCCGGTGTCGCCGGCAGGACCTGCCTGCCGCTGTTGGCTTGTCTGGCCCGGCCGCCTAAATTTCTTAAAGAAAGACGTCCATTTGAGGGTTTTGCCTTTTGGTCGCCCATCAATCAACCCCCAGCAGATCGTAAACAGACTGAACCACATCTTCGGCCTTCGGCGTCACCACGTCTTCCAGGCCCTTGTTGTAGGGCATCGGCACGTCAAGCCCGCACAATCTGAAAATCGGGGCTTCGAGATAATCGAAACATTCGCTTTCCGCAACCGATGCTGAAATTTCCGCGCCGAGTCCGCCGGTCTTGTTTTCATCGTGCACAATGAGCAGATGTCCCGTTTTCTTAACCGATTTATAAATCGTATCCATGTCCATCGGCGCGAGGGTCATCGGATTGATCACTTCTATATTGTAGCCGTCGTGATCGAGAATGACCGACGCTTCGAGCACAGATACCAATGCCGCGCCCCACGATACGACCGTCACACTGCCGCCCTTGCGTTCGGTGTAGGATTTGCCGAGGGGCAGCACGTATTCGTCTTCGATCGGCACCTGGGTTTTGTAGCCCAAGAGATCGCGGTTAATTAAAAACACCACTGGGTTATCGTCGCGGATCGCCGCCTTGAGCAGACCCTTGCCCTGCGCCGCATTAGATGGCTCGACAACCTTTAAGCCTGGAATGTGGGCGAAAAGGCTTTCAAGGGTCTGGCCGTTCTGCGGCTGATCGCCGCCGCCTACCGGTACGATCACCGTCATCGGCACGTTGACCTTGCCCTTGGACCAATAGAAGGGCCGCGCTGCGGTGTGAACCAATTCGCCAAAGGCGGTCAACGCCTGATCCATCGAGGCCAGCTCGACAATCGGTCTGAGCCCAGTCATGGCTGCGCCAGCTGCCGCGCCAATGACGGCCTGTTCAGATGATGGGGTGTCGAGCATCCTGTCCTCGTCAAGGCCAAGGGTAATGCCGCAGCTGCCGCCGTTTTCGCGCACATCCTGTCCCATCACTACGATGGATTGGTCCGCTTTCATTTCTTCCTGCAATGCCTGACGCATCGCTTCCTTGAAGGATAATTCTTTGATTTCCATGATCCTGTCCTCCTATGCTAATACCGGTGACAATGCGTCGTTCATCGCCGGATCGTCCGACGCTTCCGCGTAGCTCAGCGCGTCGCTCACGCTGCGGGATGCGTTCTGTTTAAGCTGATCCAGCACATTCTGCTTCATGCCGTAGTCGTCCACGAGGGACTTCGCAAAGAGCGCGATGGGGTCGTGCTGCTGCCAGATCTTCTGTTCGTCGACGCTGCGGTAAAGCTGGAGATCGCTCGTGTCATAGCCGCACAGCCGATAAGTCTGGGCTTCGATGAAGAACGGCCCTTCCCCTGCTGCCGCGTGGGCCCGCGCCTTTTCAACGGCCATCGCGACCGCAACCGCGTCGTTGCCGTCGACCGTCACAGCCGGCACGCCGTAGCCTTCGATCACTTCCTTGATATCCTGCGGTGCAAGATGGTCTTCAATGGCCGTCGCCCCGCTGAAAAAGTTGTTTTCAATCATAAAAATAACCGGCAGTTTCCAGAGCGCCGCCAGGTTGAGTGACTCGTAAAATGCGCCTTCGTCTAAGGTGCCGTCGCCGCCGAAGCAGAGCACGACGTGGCCGTCTTCCTTCTGCTTGTGAGTCAGTGCCGCACCGCAGGCAACCGGATAATTCGCGCCAGGCGCTGGGCTCGTGCCCAGATTGTGAACGGACAAATCAGACAAATGCGCAGATCCTGCCAGGCCGCCGTCAATTCCCGACGCTTTGCCTAAGGCTTCCGCCATCATGCCCTTGATTTCCACCCCTGAAGCGATGGCCTGCGCGTGACTGCGGAAACTCATCACGATGTCGTCGCCCTTTTCAATGGCCATGCACGCGCCGACTGCCGACGCTTCCTGCCCGATGGACAAATGGGACACGCCGTTAATCTTGTCCGATGCGCTGATGGATTTTATGGTTTCTTCGAAAAACCGCGCCTGGTTCATGCGGTAATACATCGTTGCCAGTAATTCTTCAGTAAATTTCATATTGAACGCCCTCCACTTTCGTGCTGGTTTTTTTTATTCATTAATGTCAGAAAACTGTTGATGATCATTAAATCTTCGGATGTTGTGATTTTGATGTTGTTGTAATCTCCCGGGATGATGGCGACGGGCAGGCCCAAACGCTCGACGAGCGCCGCGTCATCGGTCGCCTCGACGTGGTCGGCAGCCGCCGCTTCGTACGCGCTGAGGATCAGCTTGTAGTCAAAAGCTTGAGGGGTCTGCACCTCGTAGAGCACCCGGCGGTCGAGGGTCTGATTGACCTGAAGCGCACCGCTTCCGTCTCCTGCCGGCGTCACCGACTTGATCGTATTTTTCGCCGGGACCGCTGCAATCGCCGCTTTGTACTTTAACGCAAAGTCTATGCTGTCACGAATCAAGGTCTCGCCAATCATCGGCCGCGCGCCGTCGTGAATGAGCACCACCGTGCAGCGCGGATCCGCCGCTTTCAGGCCGTTGTAAACGGACTGGCTGCGCGTGCCGCCGCCAGCCGTCGTCTTGATTTGATGGTGAAAAATATGTGTCGACATGATATCCCGATTAAAAATATCCCGATCGTCTGGGTTGAGGATGACGACAATCTCGTCAACCCTCGGGCTCTCATCAAAGGCACGAATCGTCCAGTACAGGATTGGTTCGTCCTGGAGCTTTAAAAACTGCTTGTTCGTTTTCGTCCCCATCCGCCGGCCTCGGCCTGCTGCCGGGATGACGACCGAGACAAAAGGACGGGCGTCAGGTGTTTCAGCTTTCAATGGCCGCGATCCTTTCCGCAGCGCTGTCGTCCTCGCAGACCACCGTGATCCGTCTGGCCGTTTCGCCCTTGGCGTCGTCCCGCCGCAAATCGATGCGCAGCATCGGTTCATAGCCCTCGTCCTCTAGGATATCCGGCCATTCGCAGAGAATGAGGCGGTCGCCGTCGAGGTAATCCTCAAAGCCGATTTCCTGCAGCTCTTCATAATCCTCGAGACGGTACAAATCCATGTGCACCGCCTCGGCGTCCGGGCCGTATTCGTTGATCAGCGCGAAGGTAGGGCTGGTGACCTCGGCGTCGATACCCAGACCGCTCACGACGCCCTGGGTCAATTTTGTCTTGCCGGCCCCGAGATCGCCGGTCAAAAAAATCAATCCGCTCTTTCCTTTAAGCGCTTCGCCGATTTTTCTGCCGATGGTCAGCGTCTGTTCCGGCGACGCACTTTCCCAATTCTTCTCCATGATTATTCCTGGATGTAATGGGCCATGAAATGGCGGAGCCGTTCAATGGTCTCGTTGAGCAGAATCGGGCTCGGCAGGAAGACGATTCTAAAATGATCCGGTTCCGGCCAGTTGAACCCGGTCCCCTGAACGATCAGGATTTTTTCGCGCTTGAGCAGGTCAAGGGCAAACTGCATGTCGTCGGTAATATTAAAGGAAGCCGTGTCGATCTTGACAAACGCGTACATCGCCCCGGCAGGCTTCGTACAGGATAATCCCGGAATCGAGTTAATGCCTTCGTACACGATATTGCGCTGCTCGTAGAGCCGGCCGCCCGGTGCGATCAAATCCTGAATACTCTGGTAGCCGCCTAAAGAGGTTTGGATCGCGTACTGCGCCGGCACGTTCGCGCAGAGGCGCATCGTCGACAAAATGTGAATCCCTTCGATGTAGTCCTTCGCGCATTCCTTGTTGCCGGTGAGCATCATCCAGCCGACTCTAAATCCCGGCACGCGGTGGCTCTTGGACAAGCCATTCAGTGTGACGACGAGAACATCTTCGGTCAGACTCGCCATGTGCGTGTAGGGCAGGTTGTCGTAAATGATGTGATCGTAAATTTCGTCAGAGAAAATGATCAGCTCGTTGTCTTCCGCAATCTTGACAATACCTTCGAGGATTTCCTTCGGGTAAACCGCGCCAGTCGGGTTGTTCGGATTGATGACGACAATAGCTTTGGTTCTGTCCGTGACCTTGGCGCGGATATCGTCAAGATCCGGGTACCAATTGCTCTTTTCGTCGCAGAGATAATGCACGGCCTTGCCGCCGGCCAGTGTCGCTGCCGCCGTCCACAGCGGGTAGTCCGGCATCGGGATCAGCACTTCGTCGCCATCGTTCAATAACGCCGACATGCAGAAGCTGACCAATTCGCTGGAACCATTGCCGATGTAGACGTCGTCTTCGTCGACGCCCATAATCCCCTGGGTCTGATAATACTGGACGATCGCCTTGCGCGCCTGGAACAGCCCCTGGGAGCCGCAATAGGCTTCTGAATCCTTCAAGTGCAGGCGCACGTCGCGAATGACTTCGTCCGGCGCGTTCATATCAAAATGCGGCGGGTTGCCAGTGTTCAGCTGAATGATGTCTACGCCTTCCCGCTGCATGCGGTCGGCTTCTGCGACAACTGGTCCGCGAATGTCGTAACACACATTGTCAAGCTTATGGGATTTCTGAAATTGCCTCATTTTCCTAACTTCCTTCTATTTATTGATTTTCTATATCCTGATCATCGAGAATCCGCTTGATGACCGTTTGATAACCGGTTCCGTGCTTCAGGCATTTGTTGACCCGACTGATCGTCGCAGAGCTCGCGCCCGTTTTCTTTTCGACGTCGATAAACGTCTTCCTCTCGGCCAGAAGAAGGGCGATCATCAATCTGTGGGACATGTCCTCGATCTCCTTGATCGTGCACATATCGTCGAGAAGAGCCTCGCATTCCTCCGGTGTTTTGAGGGACAGCAGTGCCTTGATCAGCACGTCACGTTCCTTTTCCATGAATCTTACCTCTATTCTTTGCAGATACGCTTGCTACATAAAATATACTTCATTATACCACTTTACTGTCGCAAGTTAAACCACTCGATCTAGATTTATTCGTGAAACCCCGGGGGTTCTGTGTTATAATTGGAACGATTTTAGATTAAAAAGGAGAACCCTATGAAATTATACAACACGATGACCCACCGCAAGGAAACTTTTGAACCCATCGAACCGGGAAAAGTCAAAATGTACTCCTGCGGGCCGACGGTCTACAATTATTTTCACATTGGCAACGCCAGACCCTTTATCGTGTTCGACGTGCTGCGCCGCTATCTTGAATATATCGGCTACGATGTGACCTTTGTTCAAAACTTCACCGACGTCGACGATAAAATCATCAATCGTTCTCACGAAGAAAACTGCACGGCCAAGGAAATTGCAGATAAATACATCAAGGAATATTTCACCGACGCTGACGCCCTGGGGATCCGCCGCGCCGACGTGCACCCCCGCGTCTCCGACACGATTCCGGAAATCATCGACATGGTCCAAGCCCTCGTCGACAAAGGCCTCGCCTACAACATCGACGGCAACGTCTACTACGCGGTCGAAAAATTCCCGCGCTACGGCTGCCTGTCCGGACAGAATATCGAAGATCTCGAAGCCGGCGCCCGCATCGACGTCAATGACGAAAAGCAGAGCCCGCTGGATTTCGCGGTCTGGAAAAAAGCCAAACCCGGTGAACCCTATTGGGAAAGCCCTTGGGGCAAGGGCCGTCCAGGATGGCACATTGAATGCTCAGCCATGAGCCGCAAATTCCTCGGCAAGACCATCGACATTCACGGTGGCGGCCAGGACCTGATCTTCCCGCACCACGAAAACGAAATTGCGCAGTCCGAAGGCGCCAACGGCTGCACCTTCGCCCACTACTGGGTGCACAACGGCTACATCAACATCAACAATGAAAAGATGTCAAAATCCAAGGGCAACTTCTTTACCGTCCGAGACATCGCCAAAAAGTACGATCTCGAAGTGGTCCGCATGTTCATGCTGATGGCCCATTACAGAAGCCCAGTCAACTTCTCTGACGAACTGCTGACCCAGGCGAAAAACGCCCTCGAACGCCTCTACACGGCCAAATTCCAGATGCAGTACCTGCTCGAACGCTGCGAAGACAAGGCACCGAGCGAAGACGAAGCGAAGTGGGCCGATCATCTTAAAACCTACAACGATCAGTTTATCGCCGCGATGGACGACGATCTCAACACCGCCGACGCCATCGCCGCGATGTTCGAATTGGTCCGCGACGCCAACTCAACTTTGACCGAAGCCTCATCAAAGCAAACTGTCGAAGCAGCCCTTCAAATGTTCAACCAGCTCTCCGACGTATTGGGCTTGGCCACGAAAAATAAAGACGAAAAAGAAGGCAGCCTCGAAGACGAAATCGAAGCGCTGATCGAAAAACGTCAGGCCGCGCGCAAAGCTAAAGATTTTGCGACGGCCGATGCCATCCGCGACGATCTCGCCGCGAAGGGCATCATTCTCGAAGACACGCGGGATGGCGTCAAATGGCACAAAGCATGACAATGACAGCCGTCCACCGGGACAACACCGATATCCTGTCTGATCTAGACAAAACCTATTCCAAGGCGGAGGCGCGGATGATGAATCCGCTGACCCTCGCCTATATCGGGGATGTCGTTTACTCCGACTACATCCGCCGGTATCTCGTCGCAGAGGGCATGACCAAGGTCGACCGCTTGACCAAGCGTTCCATCGACTACGTCCGCGCCTCAGCTCAGGCCAAGGCGATCCGCCTGATGCTGCCGGAGCTGACCGAGGAGGAACGCGCCATCGTCCGCCGAGGCCGCAATACCAAGAGCATGCCGCCGAAGCACGCTGACGTCATGGATTACCGCTACGCGACCGGACTCGAAGCCTTGTTCGGCTACCTGAATCTAACGGGCAGTCACAACCGAGAAATCACGCTGATGGCCCGCGCCATCGATCTCACCGAAAACGCATAATGGGCACAAAAAAACCAAAGCTGATTGATTTTCAGCTTTGGTTTTTTATTGTGATTCTTTTATTTACGCTTCTTCTGCATCTTCTTTTTCTTCTGATGATTCAGCAGGTTCCACGTTCAGTTCTTCTGTCGACGGTACTGCTTCTTCAAATGCTGTTTCATCTTCCGCCGGTGTATCTTCAGTCTTGGCTTCTTCAGTTTTGGCTTCTTCTGCCTTGTCTGCGCCGATGCCCATATGATCGATGATCTTCGAGACCGCCGCGCACATCACAGCAAAGAACAGTTCCGGCAGTGCGTACTGCATAATCGCAAAGACGATCTGCTGAACGGCGTAGCTGGTCGGAATGCTCGTGCCCATCGCTTTGTACTGGGCGACCATAGACGCAACCTGAGATACTGAGATGAAGATCCCATAGAAGAATGCTGCTAAAAAGATAATTGCTAATACGTTGAGGACGATTGAACGCCAGCCCAATTTGTGCTTTTCCATTAAAAAGACTCCTTTGTATAAATGTGATTTATGATTACGGGGTATAGTCTATCGAACAATCCTTAAAACAATCATCAATCGGGAGTGCTTATTATGAAATGAAATGTTTTACTTAATTTTATCCTAAGATTGTAACGGTCCAAGTTTCCAGAAGGACGCCTGCCCGTCGGTCTGAAGGTAGCCGGCCATTTCGGACAGCTTGGCCGCGCTGACCGGGAACAGGCCTTCTTCGGTCGAAATGGGCTGATAAATCATATTGTCGTCCTGGGTGCCCGCGCAGATCTTGAATAACTCGATCAGCACCTGTTCGATTTCCGCCGTCGTGCCGGAAATGCGTGGCAGCATTTTCTGCATAATCGTCGTATCAATCGCCTTTTCCGGCACCATCAAGCCGTATTCCGCGTTGTAGTACAGGAAGAAGCAGATTTCATCCCGGACGCGGAAGCCGATTTGGGCCTGGGCGCGTTTGAGAATCTCGTTGATAACGTTCAGTAGCGTGACCATATCCGTGATGGTCTTTCGGTGATTCTGAATTTGCGCGAGAGAAGCGATGTCCCGTTCGAAGAATTCGCTCTTCAGCGCGATGGGCTCAAAGGCTTCAGGCGGTTCAGCCGTCAGCGTCAGGTCGGGCGAGGTCATTTCGATAACCGCCGCCTGTTCGATCAGTCTCGACGTGATGCCGCTCACACCGCTGTCGCTGCTGATGGTGCCGATGATAATCAGGTTCTGCGGCAGGAACAGATCGCCGTAATAGGCCTGCGCTTCAGGATCTCTCGCGAGGAGCTCTTCACTTAGAATCGGGTCCGTCACCGATCTGCCGTCCACGACCCGGCGGGTATTCATGATCGAAAGAATTTCGGAGAAATATTTTTCGATCGGCGCCGCGCACATTTCGTCGAGCAGCAGGAAATAGGGCTTGTCCGGATTTTCCACAGCGGCCGCCACAAAATCAATCATCGCGCCGGGAATGAAGTGCCCGTCCGCGTCGGCGTACCCGAGTAAGCCATCCGCGTTCTGCCAGCTGGGGCGTACCGGAATCATCTTGAAGCGCCCGTTCTGATCGTTCGCCCCCACTGCGCCGGCAAAGCCTCTGATAAAGGCGGCCTTTCCGAGGCCGGCCACGCCGGTCACCAGCGGCATCGATCCGGATTTGATGCTTAAGAACAAATCGGCGACCTCATCCTGATCGCACATGCCGCCTGTGCTGTTGACGTACTGCACGATGTGGCGCATCAGGCCGACGATATCCGACGGCGGATCCTGAAGAACTTCTTCATAATGAAGGTCGCGGCGGTTTCTCGGTTCCGGCTCGATTTGTTTTTCCGCTTTCTTTTCTTCAGCACGCATCAAAATTTTCTGCACCTTAAGCTGGGCCTTGATTATTGATTTCTGGAAAGCGGCCAGATCTTCTTTAGTCAGGCCGCCGGTATTGACCACCTGCACCGCTGTCTGGGGCGCTGGCTGATAATCGTTTCGGTACGCGGGCTGCCAGGCCGGCGCAGCTTCCTCGCGCTTGCGGGCGACGGCGGCGGCCATGGCCTTGGAAATCGCTGCTTCCGACGCGACTTCTTCTTCAGGCGCCGTGTCGTCTTGATCTTCTGCCGCTTCTGCTGCATCCGAATTTTCCGGGATTGCGCCTGTTTCGTCTGCGGCTTCTGCTGCCAGTGCTGCCTCAGCGGGTTCGGCTGCTTCAGCCGATTCGGCTTTGTCTTCAGCGTCCGCATCATCTAAATCATCCAAATCGTCAAGATCTTCTATATCGTCGAGATCGTCTAATGCTTCGTCTAAATCGTCGTCGAGGTCAAGCGATGGTGTATCTTGTTCAGCTCTGACAGCGCCGCCATCTGATGTTTCTTCCGATGTTGTGTCACCCATTTCCTGTTCGGCCGTCGTTTCTGCCGCAGGTTCTTCCGCTGGCGCTGCGACCACTTCGGGTTTTTCGTCGCCGATGATACAGCGGTGCAGATAATGGTTGTAGACGTCGAGCATTTCCGCCAAATCAGCTTCGAGAATCTTTTCTCCCGGCACGACCCCGGCGTATTCCCTGTAGCAGATGATGCCGCCAACAAATCTTGCGTCCGGCAGATCGATATCCGCCGTTTTCGTGCTGAAGGTCCCCGGGTGAACGATCGAGCGGATTTCCGCCACCTTCGGCGGCAGCGCTTCAGCGACCAATTCGTCGACCGCCTCATCCGGATCCAGCATCGGATCGAGATCGCCGGTCTTGGCGATTTCGGCGCGGATGGGCTTAAAGCCGAGAGACAATGCCAGGTACAGCTTCTTGCTGTCTTTGCTCAACACGTATTTGACGCCGACGCCCGTGTTCGCAAAACGGGTGACCTGCTTGTCGACGATTTCGACCCAAGGGATATCCGCCCAGTCGTCTTCGCCCGCAAAGCCGTAGATGCGGTAGCGCTTTTCGTCAAACTGCTTCAGCCCTTCGATGCTGCCCGGGATGCCCTCCGTGATCACATCCTTGAAAGAGTAGCGGAAATCCCGATGGTAATAATCCGCGTATTCTTCTACCCAGTTGGACAGACTTTCCTGGAGTGACGGCCCGTCGAGGCGGCTGAAGTAATAGTCGATTTTCTGTTCGAGAAGATTGACTATTAAATTGCGGTCGTCCATCGTCATTTCGTCCATCAAATCCTGATCGATGCCGAAATAGAAATGATCGTCCTCCTGGACGGTGGACAAAAGCTTTTGGTCCGCAAGGAGCAGGTACGGCCCATCCATCAGGAAATCCAAAATCGCGTCCAGCTTGACGTTAGCGATGCCTTCGAGATTCCGATCGGATTTCGGGTCGGGCTGTCTGCCCTCTTCGATGCGCTTTTTGTAGAATTTCTGAACATTGGCCGACACGACAAACACGTCGCTGCGCCAACGGTTGTCGATGTTTTCAAAATAGCTCTTTAAAAAGACCAGATCGTAAGAATCGGTAAAATTGGCCAGCGACTTGCCGGGTCCGAGCAAATCGAAAAGCGTCTGCTTGCGGGTCAGCCCTTGATCTGAGGGCAGTATCAGCTTGCAGGCAAATTCGTTTTCGCTGAGCTTTTCGATGGCAAGATAGGGGCGCTTTTTCTGTTTTTCTTCGGTCATGTCCCCGTCGAAAAATTCTTCGTACTGCGGGAACATGCTGTAGAATTTGCGGCTCAACGCCTTGCTCCATTCAAAACGATAACCGCCGACGCCGTCGCTGCTTTCGAGATAGGACGGGTATTCCCGCCCTTCAAAGAGCACCATCACGCGCTTTTCTCGGCCTTCGGCGTTGAAGAAGTCGATGAGCGCGTCCGGCAGATCGACCGCCCCTTCGCTGAACATTTCCGGCGTCGACAGGCATTTGACCTTGTACTCGTTGAGGCGCTGCCACAATTCACCGAGATCTTCTGTTTCCTTACCTACGTCGGCCGCGTCCGGAATCGCGCCGCCGGCCGCCCGGATCTGTTCAGAAAAAGACAGGCCTGGCTGCTGCGCAGACGTTTGGACTGGCGTTTCTTTTTCTTCAGCCGCTTGTTCCTTAGCCTTTTCAGCTTCGGTCAGCTCTCTTGCCGCTTCCTGCGCGGCCATCGTGGCAATTCGGTCCTGCTCGATAGCCGCCGCTCTTTCCCGTTCGGCCCGCGCTGCCGCCGCGTCCTGCACAGCCGCTTTTTCAGATGGTGCCGCAGCCTGCGGTGTTTCGGGAATTTCTTCAATCACCGCGTCTTCGATTTCGGCTGCCTGCGGTGCTGCCGGCGTAGGAACCGGTTCGGGCTGGGCTTCAACAGCCTGGGGTGCGGCCGGTTTAGGCGGCTGCGCCGGCTTTGGCTGGGGCCGGCTCGCCGCACCGGCTCTTTCCGGTTCACTCTGGGGCTTCGGCGGCTCCGGCGCACCGCTTAAAATCTCGTCTGCCGTGTGGCCGGAGGCCAAAGTCGTGCCGGTATTGGCAAAAATAGAGCGCCGCGTCTGAACCGGCGGCAGATCGGCTTCCGGTGTCTCCACCTTCGGCAGCGCGTGGCCCGTCACTTCTTCCGCCGAATGCCCAGAGGCCAGGGTCGTGCCGGAGCGTCTGACCCGGGCTTGACGCGTCGTGCGTCGGCTGGTCGGCGTCGTCGCGACCCGAGCTTCGCCGCCATCAACTGGATGGGGAATGCTCGTGTGGCTGCTGCCGCTGAGATGCCCCGGCCGCGGCGAGACCTGATCAGCTGTGTGGCCAGAGGCGAGCACAGTCCCGCCTGTCCGCCTCTTCTGCTGCCGTTTTTGTTTGGCCTTTGCTTCCAGCTGTTTTTTTATTTCTGCGTATTTGTCCGCGTTTTCCGCGCCCTCAGGCTTGGCCGCCCGAGCCAGCGCCTCCATGATTTCGCGTTGTGATGCCATTTTATCCTCCCCGACGCCATCATTTGATTTGCGCCGTTTTCATGCGTAATACTTTATTATTATAACACAGGATTTGGCAATAAAAAACAGCCCCCAGCATAGCTGGAAGCTGTCGTCGAAATCGATTTGAATTAGAGATTTTCTTTGAAGAATGCTTCGAGTTCCGCAATTGCGTCTGCTTCGTCTGCACCTTCAGCCTGAACCGTGATTTCGTCGCCATTTCTTGCGCCAAGGCCCATGACAGAGAGCATGCTCTTGCCGTTAGCCTGTTTGTCGCCCTTGACTAATGTGATTTCTGAAGCGTACGGCTGTGTCTTTTTAACCAGAATGCCTGCTGGACGTGCGTGAATACCTGCTGGGTCTGTAATGGTGTACGTAAATTCTTTCATTTGTATTGAACTCCTTCAATTTATTCAAATCTGTGTATAAAATTATTTTATCATTTCCGAGTTTAAAATCAACTGGAAAAAACTATATTATTTTTCCAACCCGGATTCTTCAGCCGGAAGCGGTTTTTTCAAAATACCGAGCAGTGCCATCGTGATCACCGATCCGATCAACAGTGCCAGGAGGTACATCGGCCAATGTCCGACCACCGGGAAGACGAAGATGCCGCCGTGCGGTGCGCGCAGGGTGCAGTTGAAGACCATGGACAGCGCGCCAGCTACAGCTGAACCGACGACACAGCTTGGGATGACGTGTGCCGGGTCAGAGGCTGCAAACGGAATCGCACCTTCTGTGATAAAGGATAACCCCATGACGTAGCAGGAGATTCCAGACTGACGTTCACGTTTGGTGAAACGATTCTTGAAGATCGATGTCGCCAGAGCGATGCCCAGCGGCGGCACCATCCCGCCGATCATGACGGCTGCCATGATGTCGTAATTGCCAGAGGCCAGCATCCCGGTCCCAAACAGGTAAGCTGCCTTGTTGAACGGGCCGCCCATATCGATGGCCATCATGCCGCCGACGACGAGGCCGAGGATCGCTTTTGACCCGTTGCCCATGCTTTCCAATGCGTTGTACAGCAGCTGATTCAGCGCTGACAGCGGCCAGTTGATGAGCACCATAATGAGGCCGATTAACAGTACGCCGACAAATGGATAGATCAGCATCGGCTTGATCCCTTC
>NZ_CAIFFF010000011.1:32687-59276 GCF_903789625.1 uncultured Pseudoramibacter sp.
GATCCCTTCTTTCGCGAGCCAGCCGCCGACAAACCCGACTGCCAGACCTGGACGGTCCGCAATACTCATCGCGATAAACCCAGCGAGTACCGGCAGCATGAATGCGAATGCGCCGTTCCCAACCTGGTTGAAGAACGCAGCGACCGGTGTGCCGGTCCCAAAGGATGAACCGATGTTGCCGGCGTCGATCAAGAAGGACAGCGCCATCATGATCCCACCGCCAATGACGAATGGCAGCATGTGGGAAACGCCGTTCATCAGGTCTTTGTAAATCTTGCGGCCAACAGATTCTTCTTCGCCGCTTTCGTCGTCATCCGACTTCGATGCGCCGGCAGCTGCGTGGTAAACCGCACCCTTTTGTGCGAGGGCGTCGTTAATCAGCTGTTCCGGTTTGTTGATACCGTCCGCAACTTTAGTAATCAACACGTGCTTGCCGTCGAAACGGTCCATTTCAACCTTTTTGTCCGCTGCGACGATGATGCCCTTTGCGCCTTCAATTTCTTCCGGGGTAAGTTTATTTTTGATCCCGCCGGAGCCGTTGGTTTCAACCTTGATCGTGTAGCCCATTTTCTTAGCTTTTTCTTCGAGAGATTCCGCCGCCATGTAGGTGTGGGCAATCCCTGTCGGGCAGGCCGTAACGGCTAACAGATCGTATCGGGATGACGCCGGTTCTTCTTTTGCCGGTTCTTCCGGAATGTCGAGCTCTTCATCGCCGAATTTTTCTGTTTCCTTGGCGTCGATGATTTTCAAGAATTCATCTTTGTCGTCACAGTCGATGAGTTCTTTTCTGAAATCTTCATCCATCAGCATCATCGACAATCTGGACAGCATTTCCAAGTGGGTGTTGTCCGCGTTGTTTGGAACAGCAATCGCGAAGATCAAGTTGGCCGGCTGGCCATCCATCGAATCGAATTCCGTCCCATCTTTACAGACCATGCAGGCGAGACCTGCGTGGTCAACCGCTGCTGTTTTCCCGTGGGGAATCGCAATCCCTTCGCCGATCCCAGTCGTGCCTTCCTGTTCACGCTTGGTCAGCGCCGCTTCATAGCCTTCAGGATCGTTGATGTTCCCTGTCGCCGTCATCAGCTTGACCATATTGGAGATGGTTTCCGCTTTGGTGCCCGACGGGCCATTCAGCTCAATCCCTTCCTTCTTGAGCAAATCCGTAATTCTCATATTTCCCTCCTGCGAAAATAATTATGAACAATAATGATTATAAATTTAAATACCGAATGAATTGACTTCAGCCAGTACTTTTTCAACATCTTCTGCCGTGGCCAGGCCGTCAGAGAAGGCCGAGGCAGAACCGGTCGCGACGCCCATCTTGAAGGCCGACTTCAGATCGCCGTCGTTTTTATGGAAGCCTGTGATGAAACCGGCGACCATGGAATCGCCCGCGCCGACCGAATTTTTGACCTTGCCCTTCGGCGCCGGGCTCTGAATGATTTCGCCGTTTTCCGCGACGAGGATTGCGCCGTCTCCAGCCATCGAGATCAGCACGTTGCGCGCGCCCTTGTCCTGCAGCTTTTTAGCGTAGGTGACGATTTCTTCGTTCGTTTCAAGGGTCACCCCAAACATGTCGCCCAATTCGTGATTGTTCGGCTTGATCAAAAACGGATGGTAAGGCAGGACGTTGAGCAGCAAATCTTTTGTCGCGTCAACGACAATTTCGATACCTCTGCCTTCCAGTCTCGCCATGATTCTTTCGTAAATGTCCCCTGGCATGCTGGCCGGAATGCTGCCGGCAAGCACCAGCGTATCGCCTGCCTTGAGCTGATCCAATTTTTCGTACAGCTTTTCCAGGTCTGTATCGGCAATCACAGGACCCATCCCATTGATTTCACTTTCTTCATCGCTTCTCAGCTTGACGTTGATGCGGCTCATCCCGTTGTCAATCTTGATGAAGTCCGTTGCCACGCCCTGTTCGGCCAGCATGTCCTGGATTTTATCTCCGGTAAAGCCAGCTGTGAAGCCGAGCGCCACCGCCTTCATACCCAGATGTCCGAGCACGATCGCGACGTTGACCCCTTTGCCGCCGGGATAAAGCAGTTCCGCGTGCGTGCGGTTGACCTGACCCAATTTGAAATGTTCCACGCTGACGATGTAGTCGAGCGACGGATTGAACGTAACTGTGTAAATCATGTATCAGCCTCCAAAATTTTTACTCTTTGTTTATACCGCTTGTCGGTTAATTGATTGGTAATGATCACCGCATCGGACAAATTGCCGAAGGTCACCGGTGTGATGTGGTTAAATTTCGAATTATCCGCTAAAACGTAGGTTTTCAGGCATCGGCTGAACGCGTCCCGTTTTACCTCGGACTCTTCAATGTCCGGTGTCGTGTATCCGAGATTGTAGTCAATCCCGTTTGTGCCGAAAAATCCGATCGTAAACTGGTATTTTTTGAGGGAATTGATCGCGCCGCTGCCGACAATCGCTTCGGTTTCGGGACGCAGACGCCCTTCCAACACGTAAACCGTGCAGCCGTTGTGAAGCAGGATTTCAGCTTGAATTAGGCCGTTAGTCACATAGATGGCCTCGGTCTTGGGTTGGCCGACAATTGCCCGCGCCAACGCTTCTGTCGTGCTGCCGGCATCGATATAAACGAAATCGTCCGGCTCGATTAAGCTGGCCGCTTTCTTACCGATCGCTGCCTTTTCCTGCTGGAACTGCGTGCGCTTCATCCCGATTTCGCTTTCGCGAGTCGAGAAAAGATTTCCAATCCGAGCTGTCGCGCCGCCGTGAACCTTGTTAATCAGCCCTTCCGAATCCATCGCACTGAGGTCCCTTCGGACCGTCGATTCGGAAATGTGGAGCAGATCACTTAACTCAGCAACCGTCATCGAGCCCTTTTCTTTAATGTTTTGTAAAATAATTGCTTGTCTTTCTTCAGTCAACATGGTGGTCACTCATCTTTCGATTTTCGATCTCTTTACTCGTAGTATACTCCCCTTTTCTTTCAAAGTCAATCATTTTTATTCATTTTTAATCAATAATCATCACGTTTTTTACAAAAAAAGCATCTCCAAAATTCTGAAGATGCTTGTGGAAATATTCTGCTTCATTGGTCTAAACAGTTGATCTGTCGTTTAGTTATCTCGCGGTAAATCAATATAAGTTGTAGCTTTACCGGTTTCCGCGTCGATCACATCAACCTTTTGTCTAGCTCCCGTATAATAATTAACGCAAATCTTGTCACCGTAAGCGGACTGGCAGGGGATCATCGTCGATTCAAACGAGTACAGCTTTTTGTAGTTGGTACCGTCGCTGTCAAGACGCCACACGCTGTACCGATCCAAATGATTGCCTTTTCCGCGACCGGTTACCTGTTCATCATCTGTCAACAGGTAATAATACTTACCATCAGAGTCATGGTTGAGCTGTTCGTAACCGAAAACATCATCTGGTTGTTCGATGTCGAAGGTTTTGTCGGTCTTCAAATTCAAAACGTGAATCTTTTTGTCCAGCCAATAGATCACGTGATCCTGGTCCGTATAGACGACCCGCGGTTCTCTTGCGCCTCTGTTATTGGCGTAAAGGCCGTCTGAAAAGCTGACGACATCTTCTGAATTTGATCCGTTTAAATCAGTGCGGACGTATTCTCTCTGGCTGTGTTTGATGTAGTAGATATGGCCATTATCGATGCTGACTGAATTGTAATACACATCTGAATCGACGACGGTTTTCTTGCCGCTGCCGTCGAGTTTCATCGAGTGGATACTGCCAGGCTGCAGGTTGTCAATCAAATCGGCGTTGGCCACCACATAATAAATTCGTCCACGGTACACTTTCATCCATTCGATACTTTTGGAAGCATCGGAATTTTCGTACACCGTTTCTTCCTTCTTATTCTCAGGATTGAGCTTGTAGATGCCACATCCACCATCCTCTAAATCACATTCGTAATAGAGGCAGCCATTATAAAAGTTAAGGAACTGGCCATAATTATTCTGCAGCTTCTCTGTCTTTTTGCCATTCGAGCGGTAAATCGCATCATCAGATGTATAGTAGAGCCATTTCCCGGATTTAACGGTATGGCCGCCAGTGACGCAGATGTCCGTATAGCTGAACTCGAGATTGCCGTTGGTGTTGCCGGCCTTTTCTTTCTGATACTGATTCGTCTCCGTATCGGTCTGTTTGTCTGCCTTTTTATAAGCTGCCGCTGCTTTTTGAGCATCGCCCTTTCCCGTGTAAGCGTCACCGAGCGCGGTATACGTCTCGGATGATCCTTCTCTGTCGTTGGCAAGTTTCAGATACTTGATCGCTTGATTGTACGCCCCCTGATCGAGATAGATTTCACCCAGCTGCGTGTAAGGATAGGCATTGCGTTTCTGAAGCGCCGCCGCCTCTTTGTAGGCTTGCTTCGCCTGATCCGTCTTCCCTGCGTCCTGATAAGCGGCCGCTTGCTCGATCTTTTTGCGGTACTGAATGTGGCGAATGTCAAAATAACCTAGAACAACCGCTGCAGCCGCAATGAGAATCACAACTAATAGAATTATTTTATTGTTGTTTTTCTGCTGACCGGCGGGTTTGTACGAGTTGGGATCAGAGATAGGCTCTAACTCTTCTGTTTCTTCGTAATCATTTATCATTTAAGCACCATAACCTCAATTTATCTTTCATCGCATTAATCATCTGTTTCTAATTCCGTCACATTCCCATCTGAATCGATTAATTTAACCGCCCCGCTGTTTTCCATGACAAAAACGCCATCGTCATTGGCATACACGAAGCCGACGCTGCTGTTTCCCGAATCGCTGGTGTACAGCTTCGTCACATTGCCGCCATCGGCATCGATCCGCCACAGCGTGTAAGGAGCGCCGCTCGATATATACGAATAGCTGTCATAGTCATCCTCAGTGTCGTCATAATCGTAGTCTTCGTCGCTTTCGTAGTCCTCATCGCTATCGTAGCTGTCATCTTCACCGTCATCATAATCGTTATTCTCGTCACTGTTGTAACTGCTCGAATCGGATTCTTCATAACTAATCACATAAACGTATTTACCATTTGAGTCTTTGTTCAAAATATAAGTGTGCTGCCAATCTTCTGATTCAAATGTAACCTTGTCTTTCGTTTTTAAATTATAATCAATATAATTACCGACAAAGGCTGTATAATACACATGCTGATTGTCAACATAAAAGGATGGGATTGTATCTGTGCCGTAATCACTTAAATTTTTGGCCTCAAGAACCAATTGATCATCGCCGCCAGTTAAATTGACACTGCGGATCGCAGCATTTTCAGCATCGTAATAATAGATGAGGCCATTATCAATGCTGACCTGTCCACCGGTATTGGACTTAGACAAAACTTTCTTTTGATGGCTGCCATCTAAATCCATCGCAGTCACACTTGTCGTCGGTCCAAAGTTATTGCCGCCTTCCTGCCAATCAGTGCCTTCACCTGCATCCGTCTTGATCACGTAGATTTTGTCTTTGTAGACCATGACCTCTGCAATGTCGTTGTCCTTCGTGCTGTAAACTTCTTTTTCGTTTTCAGCATCGAGATCCATACTTTCAACTTTTTGTTCGCCGTCATCCGTTTCTAAGACGTAAAATTTATTCTTGTAGACATTCAAACTGGCGTACGCTTCGTCTGACAATTGTTTGACCTTGCTGCCATCCGTCCGGAACAGACCGTTTACTGTGCTGTAATACGTCCACTCGCCGGCATGCACCATTCTGCCTCCCGCTGCAAAAGAAGAATCCGACGTTGTGCCTGAATAAGTCAAATTGCCATTGGTATTTCCCGCATTGGACGCGCCGGACACATTACTATTGTTTTTCGCGCTGAAAACGCTATGCCGTGCCGTCTCTTTTTTAGAAAGTTCTTCTGCCTTTTCCCGATTTTCCTCAGCCTTTTTGTCGTCACCTTTTTCCTCGTAGCTGTCCGCAATCTTGTTATAGCTTTCGCTGGTTTCTTGACGCTGGTTCGCTGTACTGAGGTATTTAATCGCTTTGTCATAATCTGAATTGTCAAAGTACATTTTCCCCATTTCGACATAGGGCTCGGGATTTTTCTTTTCGATCTGTGCCGCATCCTCAAAGGCCAGCTTCGCTTGGGCAATTTTCCCGTCGTCCATATATTTTTCCGCCAGATCGAGCTTTTTTTCGTATTGTGAGTGGGCGTAAATTTTGTAGCCAAATACGCAGAGCACCACAATGGCAGCCATCAAAACGGGGATCAAGATCTTCATTCGTTTTGTCCAGATCGTTTTGGGCCTTTTTACTGGTTTTGGGACCTGCCCCGGGGCCTCTTCGTTCTTTTGAGGCGCAGTTAAATCCTCTGTTACTTCGTAATCATCTATCATTTTTTCTCCTCATGCGCACGCTGTCTGCTACAGCTTTTCTGTTTGCTCATCGTCCTGAAGTGATGCCGCATCTAATCCATCGGCTTCAATTTCATCATTAAACTGCGTGCTTTTTTGCCTGATTTCCGCATCGAGCTGCTCCGGCGTAATGCCGTATTTTTCAGCAATTTCTTCGTACTTGTCGTCATTCGTCAGCTCTTCAGACGCGATCAAACGTTCGTGTCTAAATTTGCGGTCAAATTCGTCGACAGAAATATCATACCTGGTATTCAAATATTTTTTTAATAAAATGGCCGCGGCCACGATGACGGCCGCACCGATCGCGATGAGGATGAACCCAATCACCATACGCTATAACCATCCTTTCTCCTGAAGCTCTTCATAACGACTTTCCAGTACCGCGATTTCAGAATCATCGGATGCCGCATCGCCGGCTCGGTTCATCATCGCCCGGTAATTGGTTTCAAATGCAGAATAATCCCGTTGATCCTGATCCTTATTTTCTTCCTCTTCCAAAATCAGATAACAACGCTGCATGTATCCCGTATAATCGTCAGGGTAAGCTTGAATCATCTGGTCGAGCGTTGCGTCAGCCTGCGCGTAATTCCCGTATTTTTGATAGCAGATGGCTAAGTTGCGGTAAGTCTGTGCGGAAGAAAAGCCGCTGTCAATGAGCTTTTGATACTGATCAATCGCCTTTTTGTAATACGAACGGCCGCCGTTTTCTGCCGCGTAATAATAAGCCTCTCCCAGCTGCTCTCTTATTGGAATGTTGTTGGCAAAGGCATCCTCGCTTTGTGCCGTCTCCAACACATTGATTTCATCGTAAAAGCTCTTCCGATGCCGATAAAGACCAGCTAATGACAAAATCGCCCGCTGTTTGAGCGCATGATTCTTCGTTTCGTCGATCACCTGCTTGTAATCACTGATCGCGTCCGATTCGTCGTTCTGCTTTTCGCTGATCTGCCCCGACAGATAGTCGGCGCCGTCGGTATTTTTGCCATCTTTGCGCAGGTCTTGGATGACCTGCTGTGCCTTTTCGTATCGTCCCTCTGCGCAATAGGTCAAGCCGAGAACCAGATGCTCTTCCAGCGACGGTTTAAGCGCCACCGCTTTTTTTAGATTGTACTCGGCTTGATCGTAATCGCCATTTTCGTAATAAGCGTTGCCGAGAAGATAGCGCAGCTCAGCGCTGTCGCTCATCGACGGCTCATTGCCGAATAATTCCAAGATGCCCTGAATGACTTTATTGTATTCTTTTTTTGCCGTGTACGTTTCGTACAATCCCTGATACCCGGCAGGTTCCCCTTTTTTGAGCTTAATGGCATGCTGGTAGCATTTTTTTGCCTTCTTCAAATTGCTGCTTGTCATGTAGGTCTCGCCTTGGTTAATCAGCGCGTCGTATCGATTATTGCGCGCCGTATTCAAACACAAGCCACCGCCTGCGATCAAAATGATCCCAGCCGCAAACATGGCCATGATCCCGTATAGCCGCGTTTTTCTCTTTTTTTCCTCATTGAGAACAGCTTGATTGTATAAATCCTTCTGAAGAAGAGCGGAATGGATATCCCTAAAGTTTTGATATCTGCGGTCGGGATTAAAGCTGATACAATTTTGCAGGATAAAACGAATCACCGGCGACTGGACTGACGCCAATTTCCGCTTCATTATTGTGATCGGCGCTTCGTCATTAGGCTTAATTGCCGGCGGCCGCTCTCCCGTTACCAGGAAATAAAAAGTCGCGCCGTACCCAAACACATCCGTTCGATAGTCATTGGGTTCGCCGCGCAGGCGTTCCGGCGCGGTGTAATATCTGGATCCGAAAATGCCGCCCGCACCATCTGAGCGTTTTTCTAATTTTTGGGCGACTCCAAAATCAATGAGCTTCGCCTTTCCGTCTCCCTGAATGATGATATTGTCCGGCTTGATATCAAGATGGAGGAATCCTTCATTGTGAACAGCCTCGATGATTTTCGCTACATCCTGCATCCACAAAAGCACCGTATCTTCAGAAACCCTGCCGCTTTCTTTCACAATTTTCTGAAAAGATTTGCCCTTAACGTATTCTTGAACGATGAAAAACGCTTTATCATTCTGTTCAATTTCAACAATTCTCGGAACGCCGGGATTTTTGATCTGTGTCAGTGCTTCCACTTCGTCGTAGGCATTTAACTTCGAATGATTTCCTTTATGAATGATTTTAATAGCTCGCTGAATTGCAGCTTGATCATTCGTCACAGCGAGGTACACCTCGCCCATACCGCCTCGGCCAAGCAGCGCGACAACCCGGTAACGATTTTGAAAAAGCGTCTGAATGTCTTTTTTGACTTCAATCAGTCGATTCTGCTCGTCATTCATCTTCAAACCTGTAATTTCTGACGCCTATCGTGATGACATCGCCACTGTGAATTTTGACCTTTGCGCCTGGCGCCGCCTGAACTCCATTGATCTTAATGCCGTTTTTTGAATTTAAATCTTCTGCAAAAAATTCTTCATTTTCGCGGACAATAGCTAGATGCTGATGGCTGATACCGCGATCGTCAATCACGAAATCGACTTTTTCTGCTTCTCGGCCGAGAATAAAGGGTGTCTTTGTGATCATAAAGGTGTCTCTTCCGTCAAGCCAAGTCATGATTTTCCTCGGGAACGGCGATTCTCCGCCATTATAATTGATCGGAATCGTCTCACTGCCGACCCTTTCTTCCGACATTTCGGGCATATTTGACAACACGGTTGTTTCCTCTGTTTCATTCACCTGTGATTCTGAAGGCAAAGGCGCTATCTTTTGCACTTTCTTGGCCACGACTCTCTGACTAATCTTAACCAGTAACGACACTTCACCAATTTTGAGATGATCGCCGTCCATCATCGCGTAATATTCCCTCGGACTTAATTTTTCGTTTTCGATATACGTACCATTCGCCGAACCCAAGTCGCAAATCATCGCCTGATCACCCTCAACATTGATCATGCAGTGCTTCGCGCCGACAGACGGCGCACCAATTACTACTGAGGAAAGCTTATCGTCACTGCCAATCACAGCCGGAAAATGGGTTAATGCCAAACGGCGCGGTTCATCGCCAATTTCACACAACTCGACCACAATGGTCCTTGGGGACGCAGCGCTGGGGCGTGGTGGTTTATCTTCTGTTTGCGTCGGCATCTGCTTTGGATAAACCTCTTTCTGATTTGAATTAATGCCATCAAGTCCCGATATTTCCATACTAAGCGGAGAAACCTTTTGGCCACTTTTGACCATCTGACGAACAATCAATGTGTACAGCAGACCAAATAATCCGACGAGAAGTGCAAGAATTAATCCCGCGCCAACATGAAAAAGGCTGACACTTGAAGAACCGGATAATCCAAAAATACTGAGTCCTGTACTAATAGCCTGCTTAATTTTACTGTTCAAATTAGAACAAAATAAAATATAAATTATCGGCATCACCACAATCACTGCCAAGCCAAAGAGGGTCATCCTGACAAAGCGATCCGTTTCTTTTTTCGCAAGTAAAAAATAATACGCAAGGCCAAACACGACCGGTTCAATATAAATCAACAGTGATACCGCAAACATAAAAGATAAATTGGAGGCGCCAATGGCATCGACAAAATCCGAAAGATTGACATCGAGGATTTGCGACAGCGCGGCCGTACCGTTGATGATGCTTCTTATCGTTCGCGGCAGCGTAAATCCAGACCCTAATGATTGGCTTGCACTTCTCGAAACGCCGACGCTCATCCACGGCAGCATCGTCGCAATTAAGGCAACGCCAATGAGAACCGAATAGAAAATAACGCTTTTATTAATTTTTGTGTCCATCGCATCAATCCTGGGTGATCTGTACGGTAAAAGCCGTCTTGTAAAATCTGACGCGGTCTCCCGTTTGGATGCGCATTTCTGTATGAGCCTCCAATTTTCGGTCATTGACAAATGTCCCGTTTGTAGACCCTTCATCCCTAATTAATAAATATTGATTGCTGTCATCTCTTAACACGGTGGCATGTTTGCGGCTCATGCCTCTATATTTTAAAGTTTGGTCACACGAGCTGCTGCGTCCAATAGAAAAAGGCGTTTTCTGAATTTCGAAAGACGGAATGGCCGGATCATTCGAATTAAAGATACAAATCGGTAAAGTGTCGAATCCGCTTTGTTCTTCATTTTCAATGTTGTACTCATCTGGATCGACTGCTCTGACTCTTCTGCTGGCTAAAATACTTCCCTGCTTGACTTCATTTTCAGCATTTTCAATTGGATTTCCGCGATTTTCAAATTCACCATCCGCTGCCACCGCTTCGTCTTCAGATGCGTTAAAATCTGATTCTTCAGCCTCAAAACCTTCAAATTCTCCGGTACGTCGGCTCTGCGCCGCTTCGTTTGTTTGAGCTGGCGCAATATCGTCCGATCCGCTATTGGGTTCTTCTTGACTGGCGCCGTCCGAAATTCGGTTGACCATTTCAATTTTCTGCCAAAGCCGCGCAACGATATCCTTAGCTTTTTCAGGATCTGCCGATACGATCATCGTGTGATAGTCATCTTCCAGTTCTTTTATTTCATCTTGTAAAAATAAAGTAGGCATTGAAGAAAATACGAATCCCTTAGATCCAATTTCAATCTGATCCCCGTTTTGAAGGGTCTGTGTACTGCCGGGTTCCATGCGTTCTCCATTGACGGTCACACCGCCAAGGCCTTTCTGATCGATAATCTGCCATTCTCCCTGATTGAAAACAATGCAGCAGTGAATAGGCGCAATATCGTCTCCGTCTATTGTCATTTGACAGAAATCTTTAAAGCTGCCGATATTAAACGGAGACTCATCAATATTGATTGCCTGATCTTCTGATTTTAAGACAGCCGGTACCATCATTTTTTTACTCATCACAAACTCCTTTATCCTTTAAAACTCTCTTTATCTACCGTTGATCTTTTTTCACTCGAAACAATACTAAGACACTGGCCACTGCCAGAATCAAAATATAAATTAAAAGTATTCTCCAATCAAAAAACAGATGTGCCGCCTTTGCCGTATATGCATTTTCTGCCTTGTGTGGAAAACTCATCCCTGTATTTTTATACTTCTTTTGAATTTTCAGGGTCAAGCCATTTAATCGGGCAATACTCCCCATCGCTTCCATGCCCCATTTGCTAATCATGACATTGGCTATTTTCTTGGAAAATCCCTTTAGCTCAAAGAGGACGCCGCTAAAAATCAGTTGACAAATCACGACCAGCGGTGCCAGCAGATTCGCCGTTTCATTTTTCTTGACTAGACACGAAATAAAAATCCCGGTCACATCCGCCGCGTACATCACGAGAAAAAGACTGATAAAATATTCAGGCAGTGTGCTGATGAAATAAATCCCCTTGGTTGGGAAATCGATATGATGCCAATAATAGGTCATAAAAACAACAGTCTGCACAATACACACAACGCCCTGCCACAGCACCTGCGCAAAGACGTACGACCAAAGATTCATCCCAGTTAGATACTCGTGCTTCACAATGCGCCGTTCCTGGCAAATCGCCGTCAGCGCATTGAACATGCCGATGTAAATACTGGCGCTGACAATGGTGAACAGCGAAGATTTGGTCCCTTCATACGTATCAAAAAAGATACTGTGCGTGACGTAAACAATCAATACCGCGATCACGATTGGAAAGAACAACGTGATGAATATTTTGGATTTTTCGACCACAAACAATTCAACGTCTCGACAAAACAGCGTGCCCAGCTGCTCAATAAACCCTGGCTTTCTTTTATTTTTGTACATGATCATTTCTCCCTGAAATATTGACGGCGATACCGATCGGCGTAAGTTTTAACGTTCCTTTCAACCTTGCCGTAGGCGTCAACCAAATCCTCGACATCAAAAAATTTCAGCGCATTTTCAGGGGTCCCGTAGAAACACGCCCTGCCGCCAGGTCCGATAAACAGCAGCTTGTCAAATTGCTCAATATTTTTTAACGTATGGGTAATGACGATCAATGTTTTATTGTGCTGATGCGCTAATTTTTGCAGCGCTAACACAAGCAGCTTTTCCGTTCTGGGGTCTAACCCCGACGTTGGCTCGTCCAAAAAAAGGAGCTTTGGATCTGGAATTAATTCGCTAGCGATGCTGACCCGTTTGCGCTCGCCCCCGGAGAGTTCTCGAATACGGCTTTGCCATTTGGCCGGACCAATATCCAGCATTTTAAGGCACTCTTCTATTTTTCTTTTCCGTTCCTGCTGCGTCACATCGGAATTCAATCGAAGCTTCGCTACGTATTCAAGTGTTTTCATCACAGTTAAATTGGGCCGGATTAAATCCATTTGCGGCACGTAGCCGATTAAATTTTTTTCAGCGGAGCTGTTAAAATCCTGCCCATTGATTTCGACCGAACCGCTCGTCAATTTCTCGTAACCGATCACGCAATTCACAAATGTCGATTTACCAGCGCCTGACGTGCCTAAAATCGCGACCAGCTCCGAGGATGTAAATTCTACATTGATGTGATCTAGAATAACTTTGTCCTTTTTTTTGAGCCCGCGATCCCGCACTTGAACGGTTCTGCACAGTTCGTGAATAGTCAACCGTTCTCCCGAATTTGGCGCTAAATAGATCAGCAGTCCCGAAATATAGATCATTTTGATATTGCCAAAAATGAGGACGTTATTGTCTTTGAGATAAATATCACTGCGGATCGGATGATTGTCGATGAACGCCAGATTTTTTTGAGCAGTATTGTGATAAATGATCTGACCGTTTCGGCGGGTAAAGGTGCCTTGAATCTGGGCGACAGAAAAGCTGTCCAATCTGATATCACAGGAAGGGGCTCTGCCCATTGTCACATCGCCGTGGTCAAGCATGTCGTTGAGTGCAACTTTTTCCCATTGCTGTTTACTGTAATCCCCCAGCAGGAAAATCATCAGCACGCCTTCTCCGCGGTACATTTTCATAAACTGCTCGTCCCCACCAATATAAAGAATCGTACCGTCCTTCAATTGGTAAAGCTTCTGATCGTGAGCGATGCGCCGGCCATCGATGAAAATGCCGTTCCTGCTGTTCAGGTCTTGATAAAACCAACGATTGTTTTGGTAAATCATCTGGCCGTGCCGATGCGAAACAAATTTAGAAGTCAGCGCAATATCGACCTGATTTGTTTTTTCCGCGTCAAATGAAACTCTCCCGATCACATTTTTTTCCTGTTTTAATGTGAGGATTTCAATTTTTTGCGCGTTGTCTTGTAGAATCAACAAGCTCGCCGTCGGATTCTCGAATTCCATCGTTTTCCTTTCTAAATAAGTCCATCATTTTTCTGTATATATGCTTAATTTTAACACGTAAGGCACATAAAGTCATTTATTGATAAGCACCTTTTATAAAAACTCAATCTGCTAATTTTTTTCATTAAAAAAGATCAGAACTGCAAAAACGCTGCAATTCCGATCTTTATATTTGTGTTTATTTTTTTAAAAAACTACGATTGAATTCTTTTTCTCCTTTTCAGCCACACCAGCCCAATGATCCCGACCGCAATCAGCATCAGACTGACGAGCTGAGCAGTGCGCAGCCCGAAAAACATCAAGCTGTCGGTTCGAAGACCTTCGATAAAAAACCGGCCGATCGAATACAGAATGAAATAACTGAACAGCAGCTCACCGTCCGACTTTTTGAATTTCCGCTCAATCACAAAAATGAGAATCAAAAACACGCATAAATCCCAAATCGATTCGTAAAGAAAGGTGGGATGCACGCGAATCCAGCCGAAGCTGGGGTCGTGAACGGTGATGGCCCAGGGCAGATTGGTCTGTCTGCCGTAGGCTTCCTGATTAAAAAAATTGCCCCATCGGCCGATCGCCTGCCCCAGGGGCAGGGCTGGAATGAACACGTCGGCCAGCTTCAAAAACGAGAGCTTCCGCGCCCTGCAGAAAAATGCGCCGGCGATCAGCCCTGCGATGATGCCGCCGTGGATCGCGAGCCCGCCGTTCCAAATTTTGACAATGTCTCCAGGGTATCGGCTGTAGTAGGACCACTGAAAAATCACGTACCAGAGCCTGGCGCCGACGATGATCGACGGCACCATGATAATAAAAAAGTCGTAAATGTCGTCCCGTTTGATACCCGCTTTATCTGAGCGTTTCGCGGCGATCAGCAGACCAATCACCAATGCTGAGGCGATCAAAATGCCGTACCACCTGACGGTCAGGGAGCCGATTTGTAATGCAATGGGGTTCGGTGCGCTCATGGATTCACTTCTTTCTGATTATTTTGATTGGCGTCTTTGAAATACGCGGCTTTCTGCTGTGCCGCCATCGCGAGCATTTCCTTCGCGTGGGTTTCCGACAAGTCCGTCACCTTCGCGCCGGAGAGCATCCGTGCAAGCTCGTCTCGGCTTTCCATATCATCAAGCCGATCAAAGCTGACCTGGGTAGTGCTGTCGTCGCCCTGTTTGACGACGCGGAAATGGGCGTCTGCCATCGCCGTGATCTGCGGCAGGTGAGTGATCGTAATCACCTGACGCTCACGGGAGAGCTGCAGAATTTTTTCAGCGACGACCTGCGCGGTCCGCCCGCTGATCCCCGTATCGATTTCATCAAAGATCATCGTCTCGACGCGGTCGTAACGGCCGAAAATGCATTTAATGGCCAGCATGATCCGCGAGATTTCACCGCCGCTGGCCACTTCCTTCAATAGACGAATCGGTGTGCCGGGGTTAACCGAAATTTTAAAGTTCACCTGATCGTTGCCCCAAGGGGCGATGATCTGTTCATCCTCCTCCACCGAGATGACAAAACGCGCTCGGGGCATGGCCAGATCGGCCAACTGCCCTTCAATTGCGGCCTCTAAAGACTTCGCCGCCTGGATCCGTTTTTCGTGGAGGGCTCTGGCGGTTTGACGGTACGCCTTCCAAAGCTCGGCGTATTCCTTTTTCATCGCGTTGAGTCTGTCGTCATGATGAGCGAGATTGTCGTACTGTTCGTTTAAATGCGCCCCGTAAGCAATGATCTCTTCAACCGTGTCGCCGTACTTGCGCTTTAAGCTGTCGATCAGCGACAACCGCTTTTCCACCTCGTCGAGGCGGCCCGGCTCGAAATTCAAATCCTCCTGATAGCTGGCCAGCTCAATCGAAAGCTCCGAAAGCTCCGCGGATGCTGTCTCCAGCGCGGTCTGGTAGGGCTTAAACGCGTCGTCAAACTGGCTCAAACGCCCGACAATCCGCTGCACCTCGCTGAGCTGCGAAAACATACCGTCCGTATCGTCGTCTCTGCCGTTGAGCAGCTGCCTGCCGGTTTCAACCTGAGAAAAGAGCATCTCGCTGTTTTCGAGAATCCGCTGTTCCTTTTCCAACGTCTCGTCTTCGCCGGCGCGGAGGTGGGCGTCTTCGATATCCTTAATTTCAAAGGCCAGCACCTGTTTCTGTCTGGCGAGCTCTCTGTCATCCTGCGCCTGGGCCTTAATCTGTCGGCTCAGCTCCTTGAGCCGCTCGGCCTGCTGACGGGTCTGACTCAGCAGCTCTGCCACCTCGCCGCCGCCCCAGGCGTCAAGCAGCCGTCTCTGCGCGGCGGCCTGAAACAGCGAGTTGTTTTCGTGCTGAGAATGAATATCGACAAGGTCCTGCCCGATCGCCTTCAATTGTGCGACCGTCACCGCAAAACCGTTGATGCGGCAGGTATTGCGGCCGTTCTGCGTTAACGATCGATTGAGGATCAGGGTCCTGTCCTCGACTGGAATCGCCATGTCTGAAAGCTTTTTCGCCACCGGCCCCTCCGGGTCAATCTCGAAGACCCCCTGAACTGAAAGCTTGCCCGCACCGGCGCGAATGTTTTTACGATTACCGCGCTGCCCGAGGATCAGCGTCAGCGCGTCAATCACGATGGATTTACCGGCGCCGGTTTCACCGGTGATGACGTTAAGGCGGTCGTCAAAATCCACCTCGAGCTTGTCAATCAGCGCGTAATTGGCAATTGAGATCCGCTTCAGCATATTGTTTTCTCCCTTTTCCCTGTCACATTACAGCAAGCCCTTCATCAGCTTGCGGAATTGTTCGGCGATGCTTTCCTTGTCCTTCTCATTTCGAAGGGCGACAAAAATCGTGTCGTCGCCTGCAATGGTGCCGACAATTTCCGGCCAGTTCAGATTATCGACGGCCATGGCCGCCGCCTGGGCCATGCCCGGCAGCGTGTGCAGCACGATGATAAACCCCGCGGTATCCACGCGCATCACGGACTGTCTAAATACGTTCTTGACCCGCTCGTCGTAGATGCCCTTCATATCCTGCATCACGGAATAGCGCTGTCCGCCATTTTTGTCCGCGACCTTAATCAGCCTCAGCTCCTTGATATCCCTGGAGACCGTCGCCTGGGTCACACGATAACCCTCCTGCTCCAAATAACGGGCCAGCTCTTCCTGCGTTTCTATTTTATGTGTTTCGATGATGTGCAGAATTTCGGATTGCCGCGTCCCTTTCATGAATGCCTTCCTTTCTTTTACCTTTTTTATTTAATCTATTAATGATCTGCGAATTTTTTCCGCAGCTGTTCGTAAAAATTACGGTTTTGGAATAAAACGAGATTGGTCATGTACGGTGCCTTTTCGATGTGCAGGTGTTCGCCGAAGCTTAACGACATCTGCACCTGGCCATCCGCCGAAACGATCACCTCGCCGACGCTGCCCGGCAGACTGATGTCGACCGCGGCTGACCCCGGCAAAATATACGACTTGTCGTGCAGCCGGTGCGGACAGATCGGATTGAGCAGCAGCACGTCGGCCCGCGGGTCTACCACCGGTCCTCCGGCCGCTAGTGAGTATGCCGTCGACCCTGTCGGCGTCGCGAGAATGACGCCGTCGCCGCTGTATTCATCCAAAAGCGCACCGTCAACCTTGACGGTCAGCTTGATCATGCGGATGCCAATGGCCTTGACGACCAAATCGTTGAGAGCCACCTGAGATTCGTACTCGCCGTTCAGCTTCTTCACCGTGCTGACGATCATCGAGCGCTTATCGAGGGTGTAATCGCCATCGATGAGCAGCTGCAGAATTTCCTCGTAAGAACCTGCGTCGCCGTTGGTCAGAAAACCGAGCTTTCCCAAATTGATGCCGCAGATCGGCGTTTCGTAGGCGCTGGCCTGCCTGGCAATGCCGAGGAGCGTGCCGTCGCCGCCCAGCACGACAATACAGTCCGGCGCGCTGAAAAACTGATCCTTAAAGCAGGCCTTGACGCCGGCAATACCGCCGATTTCTGCGTACTGATTGTGGAGCATCATTGGCGTGATCCCCTGCTTGAGGAGGTATTTCACACAGCGAAAGGCCGTTTCGTAGGCGTTCTGCTTGTCCGTATTAATGTAGATGCCGATTGTCCGCATGGGTTTTGGTGTGTTTTGATTTTGTGTCATGATGTTTCATTTCCCTGTCCATGATGTCTAAAGTGTTCGTGAGCGCTTTCAACCAGCGCCGCAATGCTATCTATGCCTGAAATGGCTTCTTGATGATCGACCGGCATCCCTTCGCCTTCCTTTCTCGAAAAGCATAAAAATTCGATATTGCCCTTCGGTCCCCGAATCGGCGAGAAGGACAAACCCAGAACCGAAAAGCCGTTCGCTTCGATGCCGGAGGTGGTCTCGATCAAAACCTTTTTGTGGATTTCAGGATCCCGAACGACGCCGTTTTTCCCGACATTTTCCTTGCCTGCTTCAAACTGAGGCTTGATGAGCCATATGCCCAAGGCGCCATCCTTGACACAGCGGCTGATCGCCGGCATCAGCTTCAAAATCGAAATGAAGCTCACGTCCATAACCGACCCATCCGCGAGACCGCCGATGTCTTCCGGCGTGGTCTTTCTGAAATTCGTCCGCTCCATGCACGTGACCCGTTCGTCGTTTCTCAGCTTCCAGTCAAACTGACCGTAGCCGACGTCAATGGACGTCACGTGGCCGGCACCGTTCTGAAGCAGCACATCGGTGAAACCGCCGGTCGACGCGCCGATGTCGAGAAACCAGCGGTCCTGCACCGGGAAATCGAAGACTTTAAGCCCCTTTTCAAGCTTGAAGCCGCCCCGGCTCACGTAGGGCAGGCCCTCACCCTTGAGCGTTACCTGTTCCTTCGAGAGCGCCGCTGGCACCTGATCCCCAGCCTTCGTGTGCACGGTCCCATCAATTTCAACAAGGCCCGCCATGATGGATTTTTTCGCCTTTTCCCGGCTGTCGAAAAGTCCCAGTTCCACTAATTTTTTATCTAATCGTTCTTTTTGTTTTGCCATTTTTATTCGTGTTTATTAAAAAATCCCCGGACGGTTGCGATGCTTCGGGACAGTCCCGACACAATGCGCACGCCCTGTTTCATACCGATATCTTTAAAAATTGCCTTTCCGCCGACCGTAATGCACGCGACCGACGCAGAAATCAAAAGGCCCAGCAGCATCGAACTCGAAAGCTTGTAAAACTGCGCCAGCTGACTCGTAATGGATACGGCGACGCTCCCTGAGATGATACCGCAGATATCGCCGATGACATCGCAGCACACCGATGACACCTTCGACGCGTTTTTGACGATCTTCACTGCCGTTTTCGCCCCTTTGATTTTTCGAGAGGCCATCGCGTTGAAAGGCTCAATTTTCACCGCCGTCACCGCAATGCCGATCATATCCATAAAAATACCGACAGCGACGATCAAAAACAGAATCACAATCGCGACGATCAGGTTTGCGTTGGACAGCACTGTATCGGAAATATAATCAATCACAAAGGTCGACAGAAAAGTGCCCACCGCCACGAGGGTGATCCATTTCTTTCGGTCGTTCTTCGCTTTTTTGGTCTTTGCCAATCCGTTAAACTTCCTTTCTGATTTTATCTCAAATTGCATAAAATTTCATTTTAATGATATTTTTATTATAACGTAAACTCATCCAATAAAAAAGGACTATGACGATGCATAATCCTAAAAAAACGATTAAAGGAAAATCTGACAAGTAAACTTTGCAACATAAGTCCAGTAGGATTTCCCAGAATCGAGACTATCCGTCGCCGGATGAGCGATTTCTCATTATCCGATTCTCCAGCTTAAAAAGTTGGGACTGGATTGCCACTAAGCGTGCACTTTAATCCCTGCCAGACCTCTTTCAAATAGCCTAGGCGTTTTCCGCGGCGGCCCTTCTGACCTTTAGCCTCTTTTGCAATAAGGGTTTCGGTCGCAATATTGCCACTTGTCGGGCCCTGACAACATGGCAACTGTCAGACCATCTACCCAAACCACTCAAGGCAGGCTACGCTGGTTCAAAATCTTCTCAGGCCACAACAGGCCCTGACTTGTCCCCAGGTTTTCCCTCTGCTTACTCAGAAGCGCTTGCTGCGATGAACACCGCCGTATTGTTACACCCTTCCAGTAGCGCAGAAGTCTCCACGAAGGCAGGGTCATGATCTGCATGCCGTTGCAGGATGCCCCCTCCTTCTTAACCTCCTGGCAAAACCCCCAACTGGGCGTCAAAGGCCCTGCCAAGAGACTTCATCGATATGCCCTTCGACGGATTTTTAGGCCCGCCCTCGAGACCAGAAGTTCCGACTAGGATACTACTTCCTTTAATCCTGAATATTATATGCACATCTTCTCAGTTCGTCAAGCGCCGCCCTTGCGTGCCGTGCCCTCTTTAAGCTATAATTTAAGAAAAAACGGAGGCTATCATGCGTTATCAAGACGACTTTATCGATTTTATGGTGCGTTCCGGCGTCCTGACCTTCGGTGATTTCATCACCAAAAGCGGCCGCCCGACCCCGTATTTCATCAACACTGGCAATTACCGTACTTCCGAACAAATTGCCAAACTCGGCCAGTACTACGCGGATGAAATTTCAGAACATTTAGACGGCATCGATTTCCTGTACGGCCCGGCTTACAAGGGTATTCCGCTGGTCATCAGCGCATCCGCATCCCTCTACCGGGATCACAACGTGGACATCCCGTACTGCTTCAACCGCAAGGAAGCAAAGGATCACGGCGAAGGCGGTTCGATCATCGGCTATCGTCCTCAGTCCGGCGACACCGCGATGATCGTCGAAGACGTCATCACCGCGGGCACCTCAGTCAAGGAATCGGTGCCGCTGCTTCAATCTCTGGCTGACAATGTCAAGGTTAAGAGCCTGATCATTTCCGTCGACCGTATGGAAAAGGGCGACGGCGACAAAACCGCAGTTCAGGAAATCAGCGAAACCCTCGGCATTGAAACCCACCCGATGGTCACGATTGAAGATATCTTAAGCCATCTCTACAATCACCCTGTCGACGGCAAAATCGTTATCGACGACACGATGAAAGCTAAGATCGAACAGCACTTAAAAGATTACGGTGCGTAAATTTTGTGATTAAAAAAATGCGAAAGACTTTTCAGCCTTTCGCATTTTTATTTTTGCCTGCGTTTTTTCTTACGCGTTTTCTTCCGCTTCGCGTCTGAGCTCAGCGTTCATGAACTGGTCGAGATCGCCGTCCATAACGCTCTGGATATTCCCGACTTCGACACCGGTGCGGTGGTCTTTGACCATCGTGTACGGATGGAACACGTAGGAACGGATCTGAGAGCCCCAGGCGATTTGCGAATAGTCGCCGACGACGTCCTCCAGCTTTTCCTTCTTTTCCTGTTCCATGATTTCCAGAAGCTTGGATTTCAGCATGTTCATCGCCACTTCCTTGTTTTGGTGCTGGCTGCGTTCGTTCTGACACTGCACGACGACACCTGTCGGAATGTGGGTGATGCGGATAGCCGACGACGTCTTGTTAACGTGCTGGCCGCCAGCGCCGCTGGATCGGTAGGTATCCACCCGGATGTCGTCCGGATTGATTTCAATGTCGATGGAATCATCGACCTGCGGCGTTACATCCAACGACGCGAAAGAGGTGTGGCGGCGCCCGGATGAATCAAAGGGGGAAATGCGCACCAGCCGGTGCACGCCGCGTTCGGTTTTCAAATAACCGTAGGCGTTGATCCCTTCGATGAGCAGAGTCGCACTCTTGATGCCGGCGATGTCCCCGGGCTGATAATCCAGCTGCTTGACCTTAAAGCCCTTGTTTTCCGCCCAGCGCACGTACATCCGCAGCAGCATCGACGCCCAGTCGTGGGATTCAGTTCCGCCAGCCCCCGGGTGCAGTGAAATGATCGCGTTGTTGCTGTCGTATTCGCCGGAAAGCAGCATTTCGACCTTATAGTCGTCAAATTCTTTTTGGAAGGCACTCAGCATCCCTTCGAGCTCGCCGTCGCTTTCCCCTTCTTCTGCCAGTTCCAGCATAACCTCTACATCTTCGAGATCGCTCTTCACTTCATTGTAGCGCTTCTGTTTGCTTCGCAGCAGAGTTTCTTCCTTCAGAACCTTCTGCGCCGTTTTCTGATCGTTCCAAAAATCGGGCGCGGTGGTCTGCTGTTCCAGTTCCTTGAGTCTGGCGTCCAGCTCCGGCAGATTCAAGGACTTGCCCAAATCCGCCATTTCGCCGGACATGCCGTTCACAGCCTGCCGCGCTTCGTATAAATCTATCAATATCCTGTTCCTTTCTCAATTCATTTTGGTCGGCATCAGTTCGCGTAACGGCCGTGGCAATTCTTGTATTTCTTGCCGCTGCCGCACGGGCACGGATCATTCCGGCCGATTTTCTTTTTGTGGATCGTCTTTTGAACCGGTTCTTCACTGCCCTGTCCTGTGATCTGGGCCTCGTTGGTGTGCATCTGCGCCCGTCTCTGCCGCTGTTTCGGCGGCACAAGCTTGATTTTCATATTGTAAATGTATTTGACGGTTTCTTCCTGGATTTCAGCGTTCATGTCCTCGAACATCTTGAACCCTTCGTCCGTATACGCGACAACCGGGTCGTTTTGACCGTACGCCCGCAGGCCGATGCCTTCCTTGAGCTGTTCCATGTCGTCGATGTGCACCATCCAGGCCGCGTCGACCGCGCGGAGCAGAATCACCCGTTCCATATTTTCCATTTCGTCTTCGCCGATCAATGCGACCTTTGACTGGTAATTTTCACGGCAGAAGGCGTACAGCTGATCCTTGATGTCCTGAACCGTAACACCTTCTTCGAATTGCAGGCGGTCGACCGGCAGGAATTCGCCGAAATAGCGTTTGAGCTTCTTGACGTCCCAGTCTTCCAGCGAATCGCCGGCGTTGGTGTACATGTCGACGTAATCGTTAATCAAATCCTTCGTCATCTTGTCAATCTGTTCGTGCATGTTCTTGCCGTCCAGCACTTCCTGACGCTGGGCGTAGATGATTTCACGCTGACGGTTCATGACGTTGTCGTACTGCAGAACGTTTTTACGAATATCGAAGTTGCGCGCTTCAACTTTTTTCTGGGCACTTTCGATGCTGCGGTTTAACATCTTGGCATCCAGCGGCGTTTCGTCGTCCATCCCAAGGTTTTCCACCACCGATTTGATGCGGTCGGAGCCGAAAATACGCATCAGATCATCTTCAAGCGACAGGAAAAACTGCGTGGAGCCTGGGTCGCCCTGACGACCGGCACGGCCGCGCAGCTGATTGTCAATACGTCTGGATTCGTGGCGTTCTGTCCCGATGATGTGCAGCCCGCCGAGTTCTGCGACGCCCTCGCCGAGCACAATATCCGTCCCACGGCCGGCCATGTTGGTCGAGATCGTGACCGCGCCCTTTTGTCCGGCTTGAGAAATGATTTCCGCTTCTTTTTCGAGGTGCTTGGCGTTCAAGACGTTGTGCTTAATGCCTTCGCGGCGCAGGTATTTGCTCAGTAATTCTGATTTTTCAATGGAAATCGTCCCGATCAACACCGGCTGTCCTTTGGCGTGGCGCCGCTTGACGTCTTCTGTGACGGCCTTGAACTTCGCCTTTTCCGTCCGGTAGACCAAATCGTTTAAATCCTGACGAATCATCGGTTTATTGGTCGGAATGGTCACGACGTTCAAATTGTAAATCGTATTGAATTCTTCTTCTTCCGTTTTCGCCGTCCCGGTCATCCCAGCCAGCTTATCAAACATTCTGAAATAGTTCTGGAAGGTGATCGTCGCCATCGTTCTGGATTCGCGGTTCACTGTGACGTGTTCCTTGGCTTCAATCGCCTGATGCAGGCCGTTGGAATAACGGCGGCCCGGCATCTGGCGTCCAGTAAATTCGTCGATGATGATGATTTCGTCGTTCTTGACAATATAATCGACGTCCTTGGTCATCAACGTATTGGCGTACAGCGCCTGGTTGATGTTGTGCATGATTTCCATGTTTTCAACGTCGGCCAAGTTTTTGATGCCGAAGAATTTTTCAGCCTTAGCCGTCCCTTTTTCAGTCAGTGTGACGGCCTTTTCCTTTTCGTCCTTTTCGTAGTCGTCGTCCTTTAAGCTCTTGGCGAAAATATCAGCCGTACGGTAAAGATCGGTACTTTCGTCACCGCTTCCGGAAATGATGAGCGGCGTCCGGGCTTCATCGATGAGGACGGAGTCGACTTCGTCGATGATCGCGTAGTGCAGACCGCGCTGCACCTGTTCTTCCTTGGACGTGACCATGTTGTCGCGCAGGTAGTCAAATCCAAATTCGTTGTTTGTCCCGTAAATAATATCCGAACGATAGGCGGCCTGTTTTTCTTCGTAGGATAAATCAGGGATCACCAAACCGACGCTCATGCCGAGGAATTTATAGATCTTGCCCATCCATTCGCTGTCTCGACGTGCCAGGTAGTCGTTGACCGTTACAATATAAACCCCTTCACCGCTCAACGCGTTCAAATAAGCCGGCAGTGTCGCCACCAGGGTTTTCCCTTCACCGGTGCGCATTTCTGCGATGTCACCGTTGTGGAGCACCATGCCCCCGATGAGCTGTACCGGGAAATGTCGCATATTGACTGTGCGGGCTGCCGCCTCCCGAACTGTTGCAAAGGCTTCAACCAGCAAATCGTCCAAAGTTTCACCGTTGGCGTAACGTTCTTTAAATTCGACGGTTTTGTGTTTTAAGTCGTCGTCAGACAACGCCTTGTATTCATCCTCCAACGCGACGATCTGATCCGCGACCTTGCTTAATTTTTTTACTTCTTTTTTGCTCGGATCAAAAAGATTTTGCAAAAATCCCATATATTTCAATCTCCTTATTTCAAATCATGTGAATGTGTTGGCTTATTTTATATCATGTTCGTCTGAAAGGCAAATAAAGCTTTCAAACAAAAAAGGCTGAATACACAGCCCTTTCCATTTCAAACACGTATTTTTCCTGATGCTTAGGATTTCTTTTTTCTCCAGAAGGAAACCTTCCGGTTGTCCACATTGATTTCGACTTTTTCAAAGCCGATCCGTTCCCGATCTTCATCGTTGGTAACATTAGCCGCAGCGGCCTGTTTTTTATTGCCGCCCGTCTTCGGCTTTTGCGCGGAGGCGATTTCGTTTTCGCTTTTCTGTGCTGCGGCGCGGTTGTGCTGCTGCTTCAGCCGTTTGCGTTCCGCTTCCGATCTGCTGAACGGGCTGTCGGACTGCACTTCTTCGCTGGCGCTCCGGCGGCCGCGCTGGCGCAGCGCGCGCGTATCTTCCGAAACCTGATGCCAAATGTTCAGCATCTGCTTTTCGTTATCGCGAGACGCATCGGCTCGTCTAGCCGCTTCTTCGTCGCTGTATTTACGATATGGATTGATTTTTTTAGCGGTCGTTTCAGATTTTGTTTTCTTTGTCTTTTCAGGCATTTCCCATCGTGACGCGCTTGAAGACTGCGTCGTTGTCTGCTGCGTATTTCTTTTCGGTGCTGCCGGTTTCGGCTGTTCTGCTGCTGCTGTTGATTTGACTGTGTCGCCTTCTGTTGGTTTGTAATCCGCCATTTGATTCTTATCCTCCTGATTATTTATTGCCCGACGATACGTCTCTGTTGGTTTTGCTGCTTTTTCTCTGCTGTCGCCGCTCGGTTGAGAGCCAAAAGCCAATTTTCCTTTTTCCCGCTCTGTGTAGAACGACTGTGTGAAAAATCCAGATTCCGCAAAATCCTCTGCTTCTTTTCTTTCTCTCTGGGCTGACGCTGAAAATCCTGTATCAATGGGCTTCGTATCGTATTTTCCCAAATCCTTCAATGTGGTAAAAACCCGCGTGTCGTCTGAAACAGTCGACGCCGGGCGTTTTTTCACCGCGCCTGAATTGTGGGATTTGATTCGTTCCAGCAATTCCGGCGACAAATCGGGCAGCACTGTCGTCTTTTCGGGCTGCTTGTTTTGAGCCTCCTCAGGTTTCTGGCCTTTCGTGGCGTCTGCCTCAGGCCGCGCTGGTTCCTGCGATACTCGACGTTTTTTTGGCTTTCTCGCCGCTTTTTTTTCTGGCTTTACCGGTGGCATTTCGCCTGTCTGCTGCTTGATTTCCTGACCAAACAAAGTTTCAGAATCCTGATTCAGCCAGTCAAGGGGACCGGTTTCGTAACCCGTTTCTTTTTTCTGAGCCATTTCTTCGATCATGCTGTTTTCGTCAGGCGAGATAATGTAATCCGCATCCCCTTCGTTGAGCTCTTCAGAGAAGGGATCCTGCTGTTTGTTCCCCTGCATCGCGTGCTGTACCCAGCCCAAAAGGCCGACAAAGACGAGCACGCTTCCAATTGAAAATCCGCCCACACCGCCGTAATAGGAGGTGATTCGCGAAACGTATGGGATCTGCGTATTAATCCCGAGCATCCAAAGGGCCGTCGTCGCTCTGGAGAGCGGCGTATACACCGCGTTAATGCCACGGGTAATGCCGGCAGACAAATTGGCATTGGTAAGAGCACTCACGATCGTTGGCGTAACGGGCATCTTGCCGCCGTTGATAAAAGCGACGATAAAATTGGCCGTCGTCCCAACGGTGAGCAGAATGGCCCACAAATCGTCAAAATTGAAAATGAGCATCAGCAAAATGCAGACGTAGCTGGCGAAATTCAAAAAGGTCGTAATGCCGCTCGCCTGCCCAAAATAAAAATAAAGGTGGAGTACAATCTGCAGTATAATGCCGACCAGACCGATCGGCCATAGATTGATTTTTCGTTTTCTCATCAGTCCGATAGAGCCGCCTCTCGCAGCCCCCACGATCAATCCGATAACAATCGCTAATATAACAAACATTGATTCCACCCTAAATTTTGATATTGTTCTCCATCGTATTATCCACATTTCGTGTGATGGATGACGCCCATTTTAATTTTATATTTTTGCCTTTTCTTCTATATTAATGCAAAGGTAAACTAAAGTAATTTTAAAACAAAACCCTACCCCTGTCAATAAAACACCCGCTAAAAGTACTTAGTGATATGTACCCTCTTTACTGGACAAACCAGTAAGGAGGGTATTTTTAATGCGAT
>NZ_CAIFFF010000012.1:0-55802 GCF_903789625.1 uncultured Pseudoramibacter sp.
AACTTTTTTGAAGTTTTTTAAATTTTCTTTTCAAAGATTTTTAAAATCCTTCTGCTGCAAACTGCGCTGAAACCCGCTTGTTTACTTGCTTTCGAGCTGTTAAGTTGTGGCTGTCTCTCGCGACAACGATATTTATTATAGCAAAATTGAAATTGTCTGTCAAGAACTTTTTCAAAAAAATTGCTACTTTTTGATCTGCGCTTAACGCGCTCATCAGAAAGCTTTTTTATTTTATTGTTTTATGTATGATTTGTCAAGCATTTTTTAAAATTTATTTGTATTTTTTTATTTTAATGCTATACTTACTTTATATGAACACTCAAACACCAATTAAAATCATTGCAAAGAACCGCAAGGCCAGACATGATTACTTTATAGAAGACACCTATGAAGCAGGCATTGTATTGGTCGGTACGGAAGTCAAATCGCTTCGCCAAGGTAAGGCGAGTTTAAAGGAAAGCTTTGCCGATTTTAAAGATGGAGAGCTTTATGTCTATCAGATGCATATCTCTCCCTATGAACAAGGCAACATTTTTAATGTGGATCCGCTCAGAACGCGAAAGCTGCTTCTTCATAAAAGAGAGCTTTCTCGCCTTTACGGGCTTAAACAGCGTGAAGGTTATACACTTGTTCCCTTGTCTCTTTATTTTAAAAATGGTAAAGTAAAGCTCGAACTCGCTTTGGCCAAAGGCAAAAAGCAATACGACAAACGTGACAGCATTGCGAAGCGTGATGCTGAACGGCGCATCCGCCGCCAAATCAGACGGTAATGCGTCGCATTATTAGAAAGGGGATGTAAAGGTTTCGACGGGGATACCGATAAGTTGTAAGCGGGCAAGTGCGCCGGTCACTTTAAAAAACAGGCACTTAAATTTAAACGCAAAAGATAATCAAACAACTGGTTATCGTATGGCGTTAGCTGCTTAAGCAGTTTAATATACGATAATCACCGCAGCTCAATAGCAGCTGCACGTCCCCTTGGGTTCACCTGCTGGCTCAAGGCTGACGTTCATGAAAGCAGGGATCTGTCATTGGGAGTTGTTCCGACCCATTGACAATTCAGGAACTGGCCGAAGGAGGCGGCGCTGCTGAGCGCTTCCCTCGGTGAGATCAATTCAGCAGATACGCTCGTAGAAAGCAGCGGGGACGTATTTTCGGACGTGGGTTCGACTCCCACCATCTCCACCATTTAAAAAAATAAGACTCAGATTCTCATTTGGAATCTGAGTCTTTTATTTTGATCTGAAAGTGTTTGAGAAAATCCTCTAAATGGGTGTGAAAAGACTGCGCGTTATCAGCCTCTGTCAGCAGGAATTTTCGGGTCACCATCAAAATTAATATCGCAACGACGTACAAAAGCGTTTGTTCGCCGCCTGTGTGTCCGGCGATCATGCCTCGAGCAATAGCGAAAATCAACGCCTCTAGCACAGCTTCCATCGTATGGGTGTAAATCATTCGAATAAACTCCGTGCAGATGATCAAGTTCAGGCTGAGCTCGAGAAAATGCTGCAGCGTTTTAAATGAGGTCGCTAATGATTCGTCGATATGAATATGGCAGAAAAGGTTGACGAGATTAATCGCGATAAAAATCAACAATACCAATGCAATGCCTAGTTCCAGGATTTCCAATGCAGCCTGGAAAAATGCCATCGCGTTTTTCTTAAAATTTTTCATATGATTTAGATTCTCCTTTCCCCGTATTGTAAAGGAGGCACATAAAATTGTCAAATACACCGATCTGTGATAAACTTTGATTGATGTAATCCATTCACAAAGATTCACGAAGGAAGCTGATCACAATGAAACGAAAAGATTATCTGAGCTGGGACCAGTATTTCATGGGTATTGCCATGTTGTCCGCCCAGCGCAGCAAGGACCCTCACACGCAGGTGGGCGCGTGCATCGTCAGTCCCGATAAAAAGATCCTATCTATGGGATACAACGGCATGCCCATCGGGTGTGACGACGACAAGATGCCTTGGACGAGCGACGGTGATCCCCTCGATACCAAATACCTCTACGTCTGCCACGCCGAATTTAATGCCATTTTAAACAGCGGCGCCAAAACGCTGCGGGACGCGACGATTTACGTCACGCTGTTCCCCTGCAACGAGTGCACAAAGGCCATCATCCAGTGCGGTATCAAAAAAGTCGTCTATCTCGAAGACAAGTACCCCGATTCCGACGCCGTCATCGCGTCAAAGCGCATGATGAACATGACCGGTATCGAATACGTTCAATATCCCAAGCCCGAGCGCGAAATTACCCTCACCCTTTAAAAAACAGCCGAAGATCTATCTGTGATCTTCGGCTGTTGCTTTATCCAAATACTTTTTCGGCGATGGCCACACCAGACTTCGCATCGCTTCCGTAATAATCCGCGTGGATTTTTTCGGCGTACTCGCTGTTCATGACTGCGCCGCCGACCATCACCTGTATGCTCGGATCCGCGGCCTTAATCATCTGAATGGTCGTTTCCATATTTTTGACCGTCGTCGTCATCAGCGCGCTTAAGCCCACCAGCTTGACGTTGTTTTTCACGGCCGTCTCGACGATCACTTCAGGATCCACGTCCTTACCTAAATCGATAATTTGATAGCCGTAATTTTCCATGACCGTCTTTAAGATGTTTTTCCCGATGTCGTGCACGTCGCCCTTGACTGTCGCCAAAATGACCTTATCCTTCTGCACCGACGATTCGGTGCCCATGTGCTGTTTGAGGATCTCAAATGCGTTTTGCACCGTTTCTGCCGAAAAAATCAAGTTGGGCAGGAAAACGTCGCCGGTTTCAAATAAATCGCCGATTTCGTCCAATCCTGGAATCAAATCGCCATTGACAATGTCCATCGGGCTGCAGGTCTCAAGTTTCTTCTTGACTGCCGGCACAATTTCTTCTTTTAGGCCGTCGACGACCATCTGCTTTAAGTCCAAGTGATCGTCTGTCTGCTTGGGCTGATTTTCGCTCTGCGGTTGGACGGCGTCCTGCTTTTCTTCCTGAACCACTTCAATCTTTTGTTTGTCGTCCTTGTGTACCGCGACATAATCGATACAGCCCACGTCGATGCCGGCTAAAGCCTTGTAGGCAGAGATGGTGTTCATCATTTCCGGATCACCGACTTTTAGAATTGGGGTGTCGAGACCCGCTGCCAGCGCCATCGTCAGGAATGTCCTGTTGATCAGACGTCTGTTGGGCAGTCCAAAGGAAATGTTGCTGACGCCGAGAACCGTCGGCACGCCAAATTTGTCTTTGACGAGGGTCAGGGCACGGATCGTTTCCTTCACTGCCTGCTGCTGGGCTGAGGCAGTCAGTACCAGACAGTCGATGGCAACATTGTTTTGAGCAATGCCGTATTCCGCTGCCGTGCTGATGATTTTATCCGCAACCTCTACTCGCTTTTCCGCTGTCTTGGGCAGTCCGCTGTCATCTAATGCCAGTCCAAGCACTGCGGCTCCGTATTTGGCGACGATTGGCAGAACCGCGTCCAAAGATTCCTGCTTGCCGTTGACCGAATTGATCAGTACCTTGCCCGGGTAAGTCTTCAGCACCGCTTCGATGACTTCCGGCTTTGTGCTGTCGATTTGGAGCGGCAGGTCCACGACCTGGCTGATCGCGTGCACCACCTTGACCATCGTTTCCGCTTCGTCAAGCTCAGGCAGACCGGCGTTGACGTCGAGAATATCGGCACCCTGCCGCTTTTGTTCAATGGCCAGCTGTTTCACAACCGACAAGCCGCCCTTTTTCAGGTCTTCTCTGTAAGCGGCGTTCGCCGTCGGGTTGATGCCTTCCCCAATGGTTCTGATTCCCGTGCCGAGGGTCACGGTCCGGGTGGTCGAAGCGATACGCATCGGCTGCGGCCGCTCCCAGGGTTTTATAAGCGGGAGATCTCTCGTCTTTTCAATGGTTTTCGCGATGTACTCAGGCGTCGTGCCGCAGCAGCCGCCGAGCACCGCCGCGCCGATTTCTGCGATCTGTTTCATAATCTCTGAAAAAGTTTCAGTCGATACATCGTACACGGTCTGCCCATCCACTTCCCGCGGAAGACCTGCGTTCGGTTCAACGACGATCGGCACCGACGCCGTGTCGACTAATTTTTCGACGATCGGCAGCATTTCTTCCGGACCAGTGGAGCAGTTGATGCCGACCGCGTCGACACCGAGGCTTTCCAATATGGTCACAACCGTTTCCGGATCGCTGCCGGTCAGCGTCCGTCCGCTCGATTCGTAGGTCATCGACGCGACAATCGGCAGATCACAAGCCCGTTTCGCGCCGATCACCGCTGCGCGGGCTTCGACAATATCGGTCATCGTCTCGATGAGAATCAGATCGGCGCCGGCTTCTGCGCCGGCCTTTGCCGAGCGTTCAAAACAGGCCACTGCCGCTTCAAAGGTCATATCGCCGATATCGCCAATCAACGCGCCCGTCGGTCCGATGTCCAGTGCAACGTATCGCGGATGCTGCGCCTTCGCAATTTTCACGGCCTGACTAATCACCTCTTCAACTGAATATTTAGACGCCGCAATTTTGTGGGCGTTGGCGCCAAAGGTATTGGACACCAAAATATCAGCACCTGCCTGAACGTAGGCCCCTTGGATTTCCCCGATCAGTTCAGGGTGGGTAATGTTGAGCTCTTCTGGAATCGGCCCTGGATCGGCAATATGCTTTTGAATCATGCTGCCCATAGCCCCGTCCAGATAAAGCCGCTGCGTCTTGATTTCGTCTATAATCTGCATCTGTTTTATCCTTATCTCTTAAAAATTTAATTCAAAATACCATAAAAGCCTATCAATCTCAAGGGTTATATAAAAAAACCACCTGCTGAAAGCAAGTGGCTTGGTCTAAATCTCAATCTTTTGGGTGCAATTCACCAAAGGCTTTTCCCCAGATTTCCTCGTAGCGTCTAAAAGTCGTCATCTGGCGATAGGGCAGCTTTTCAATCCAGCCGCCTTCGTAGATCTCCTTCGCGCTAATCCGCAGCACGCCAGGCCAATAAATCGACCGGCGTCTGTCGTGGAATGAAACCTGAACTTCTCTGAAAATCCTCGGATCCCGCAGGGGATTGATTTCTGGGTCGGTGTCAATCAGCGGCTGCATGTCGTAGCGTTTGACACATTGATTTTGAAAATGGACTTCGATCACATATCCTTCCAGCGGAATGACCTGAACGATTGCCGGTACCTGTGACATATTAACCTCTTTCGCTCTGTGAATGTCTGATTTTCAAGCGGCGCACTAAGAGCGCCGCTTAAAAACCGCTTACGCGTCAACTGCGATATCGTTTCTGTGGAAGCAGTCCTTGAACTGGATCTTGTCAATTTGGCTGTAGACCTTCTGGCGCGCCGCCTCTGTCGTATCACCGAGGGCGGTTACCGCCAGCACACGTCCGCCGTTTGAAACGATCTTCCCATCCTTAAAGGCCGTCCCTGCGTGGAATACCACACAGTCTTCAACATCGTCGAGACCAGTGATTTCGTAGCCCTTGGTGTAGCTCGACGGATAGCCGCCTGACGCGATGACGACGGTCACGGCGTGTTCCGGGCGCCATTTGATGTCGCATTCCGAAAGCTTCCCGTCGATGCAGGCTTCCATCACGTCGACCAAATCCGTCTGCATCCGCGGCAGCACGACCTGTGCTTCCGGATCGCCGAAGCGCACATTGAATTCCAGCACCTTCGGCTGGCCGTCTTTGATCATCAGTCCAATGAATAAAATGCCGACAAAATCCATCTGATCGGCTTTGAAGCCTTCGATGATCGGTGTCAAAATTTCATCCTGAATTTTACGGTTCAACTCTGGATCGTCAAAGAGCTTGTTCGGCGAAACGTTGCCCATTCCGCCGGTGTTGAGTCCCTTGTCGCCGTCGTAGGCGCGCTTGTAGTCTCGAGCGCTTTCCATCGGCACGATGGTGTTGCCGTCGACGAAACAGAGAATCGACGCTTCAATCCCGGTTAAGTATTCTTCGATCACAGCCGTGTCGCCGGCTTCGCCGAATTTTTTATCCGCCATGATTTCTTTCATCGCGGCTTTGGCGTCGGCTTCCGTTTCGGGAATCACGACGCCTTTTCCTGCGGCCAGCCCGTCAGCTTTGATGACCATCGGGTAGCCAAAGATGCCGAGATCCTTCACGATGTCATCGTAGCTGTGATACTCTTTGTACTGCGCGGTCGGAATGTTGTGGCGGATCAAGAAATCCTTTGTGAAGGCCTTGCTGCCTTCAAACTGGGCGCATTTTTTGTTCGGCCCAAACACGCGGATCCCCGCTTCCTGCATCGCGTCGGCCATACCTAAAACCAGCGGTACTTCCGGACCGACGACGACGAGATCGACGCCCTTTTCTTTCGCGAAATTAACGCAGCCGTCAATATCTTCAACTGAAATATCGACGCATTCCGCCAAATCGGCCATGCCGGCATTTCCCGGCACGCAGTAAATCTGATCGACCTTCGGACTCTGGCTGACTTTCCAGGCAATGGCGTGTTCTCTGCCGCCGCTGCCGACAATCATAACCTTCATATGATGTGATTCTCCCTTCATTAAGCGTGCTTAAAATGGCGCATCCCGGTAAAGATCATCGCAATATTGTTGTCATTGCAGACCTTGATCGAGTCAGCGTCGCGGATGGAGCCGCCAGGCTGAATCACTGCGGTGATGCCGGCTTTTGCCGCCGCGGTGCAGACGTCATCGAACGGGAAGAAGGCGTCGGACGCCATGACTGCGCCCTGACATTTTTCGCCGCCGTGTTCGATACAGTTTTCCATCGGCCAGATACGATTAACCTGACCCGGTCCATTGGCGACAAGGCATTTGTCCTTCGCGACAGAAATCGCATTGGATTTCGTGTGCTTAACCGCCTTCCACGCAAACAGCAGATCTTCCATTTCCTTGTCGGTCGGCTTCCGATTAGTGACGACTTCCAGCTTATTGTAAAGCTTGGTGTCGCGTTCGGTGACCAGCATGCCGCCGAGCACTTTCTTCAGTTCAAATCCATTGTCGCTGTACAGGATATCGTCAAGCTTAAGCAGCCGCAGATTGGGCTTTGCAGACAGAACTTCTTTCGCTTCGTCTGTGAAATCCGGTGCCACGACCACTTCGAGGAAGATTTTAACCATCTGTTCCGCGGTATCCTTGTCGATCGGACGGTTGGACGCGACGATTCCGCCGAAAATCGACGTCGGGTCAGCTTCATAAGCTTTATGATACGCTTCAGCAATCGTTTTGTCGCTGGCAATGCCGCAGGGGTTGGCGTGCTTGACCGCAACGATCGTCGGTTCGTCTGTGTATTCCTTGAGCATTTCGATCGCGCCGTTGGTGTCGTTAATGTTGTTATACGACAATTCCTTGCCCTGGAGCTGTTTGGCGCCGACCAGCGTCCCTTTGTCTTCACCGATTTCCTTGTAGAAAGCCGCGCGCTGATGCGGATTTTCCCCGTAGCGCAGATCCTGAACCTTTTCGTAGGTGAAAGTAACCGTATTTTGAGCCAGCAGATCTTCTTTGTTCTGAGTCTGTTCAACAGACTGTCTTCTTAAGAAATCAGAGATCATCGTGTCGTAATTGGCAGTCGTCGTGAAGACCTTCAGCGCCAGATGATAACGCGTTTCGTAGCTGGTTCCGCCGTTTTGTTCGATTTCGGTCAGAACGGTTTCGTAATCTTTCGGATCCACCACAACCGTAACGTCGTTGAAATTCTTCGCAGCCGAACGCAGCATGGTTGGTCCGCCGATATCGATGTTTTCGATGCATTCCTGGAAGGACACACCAGGCTTGAGCATCGTCTTTTTAAACGGGTAGAGATTGATGACGAGCAGGTCGATATTTTCAATCCCCAGTTTTTTACATTCTTCCTGATGTTTCGGATTATTCCGAATGTTCAAAATGCCGCCGTGAATCAGCGGATGCAGGGTTTTAACCCGACCGTCCAGACATTCTGGAAATCCTGTAATATCTGATACGTCCTTGACATCCAATCCGCCTTCGCGGAGGGCCTTTGCTGTCCCTCCTGTGGAAATAATATCCCAGCCGCAGGCCGCGATGCGTTTGGCAAAATCGACAATACCTGTTTTATCCGAGACTGAAATCAATGCTCTCATCCTACACTCCTCCTCTATCTTTTTTATTCTTTATCAATCGAGACGCGCCGACCGTCGACGTGTACCCGTCCGAGGCAAATCTGGGTCACCACCCAGGGCAGAAGCTTGTGTTCTTCCTCTAATACCTTCTTCTGGATATCCTCCGGCTTATCGTCATCTGAAAGCTGTACTGCCTTCTGGGCAATGATCGGTCCAGCATCCGCCTGCTCGTTGACGAAATGAACCGTGCAGCCCGACACCTTGCAGCCGTATGCGTAAATCGCTTCGTGAACGTGCATGCCGTAGAATCCTGGTCCACAGAAAGACGGGATCAGTGCCGGATGGATGTTCACAATCCGGTTGGGGTAGGCGTCTACAAAATTTTTCGTAACGATTTTCAAATAGCCGGCCAAGACGACGAGCTCGCAGCCGTGGGCCTTCAGCGTTGCCACAATTTTCGCGTTGAAATCCTCTGTGTCTTCACACGCTTTTTCGTCGACAAATACAGCTGGAATGCCCGCCTTTTCGGCGCGGGTTAAGGCGTAGGCATCCGCCTTGTTGGAGATGACGACCGTAATCTCTCCGGTCTTGCCGTGGACGCCGTCGATCACCGACTGCAGGTCGGTCCCGCTGCCGCTGGCCAGCACACCGATTTTCATCAATGGTTTCATAGAACTATTTTTTCCGTTCCTTCTGTCACTTCACCGAGAATGACTGGTTTTTCACCCTTTTCTTTCAGAGCGCTCACAAAGCCGTCCGCCTGATCCTGCGGCAGGGCGCAGACCAGCCCGATCCCCATATTGAAGGTGTTGTACATATCGTGATCTGGCACTTCGCCCAGCTGTTGGAGGACGTCAAAAATCGGCAGCGGTTCAATCACGGAGGTGTCGACCTTCGCGCACAAGCCGTCTGGAATCATCCGCGGAATATTTTCGTAAAAGCCGCCGCCTGTAATGTGGCTCATGCCCCGAACGCCGTAAGGGACAATCAAATCCGACAGCGCGTGAACGTAGATCCGCGTCGGGGTCAGCAGTGTTTCGCCGATGGTCGCGCCCAGCTCGTCGATGTAGGAATCGACCGTCAGGTCGTGATCCTTGAAAATCAGCTTGCGCACCAGCGAAAAGCCGTTGGAGTGCACGCCGGACGACGGCAGGCCGACCAAGACGTCGCCCTTCTGAATCGACTGCCCGGTGACAATCTGATCCTTTTCGACAACGCCGACAGCAAAACCGGCCAGATCGTATTCATCTGCCCCGTACATGTCGGGCATTTCCGCCGTTTCGCCGCCGATCAGCGCCATATCGCCCTGAACGCAGCCTTCGGCCACCCCGGATACAATCTGTGCGATTTTTTCCGGCGTGTTTTTGCCGCAGGCAATATAATCAAGAAACAGCAGCGGCTTTGCCCCCTGGCAGAGAATATCGTTGACGCACATCGCCACACAATCGATCCCGACGGTGTTGTGGCGGTCCATCATAAAGGCGATCATCAGCTTGGTGCCGACGCCGTCTGTGCCTGAAATCAGGCAGGGCTTTTTGTACCCTTCCGGCAGTTCGATCACACCGCCGAACCCGCCAAGTTCAGAAAGAACGTATTGGTTAAAGGTTCTTTTTACATCTTTTTGAATCAGACGAACCGACTCGTACCCAGCTTCGACGTCAACGCCGGCTTCCTTGTAGGCATTCGTTTTGGACATGAACATTCCTTTCTTTATCTGTGTATTATTCTTCGTTTAAAAGCGCCTGAACGCGGGCATTCTTTGTCTTGACTTCTTCGTCCAGTTCCCGCTTGTACGCTTTTATCGCTTCGCGCAATTTCGGATATTTAACCGAAAGAATCTGCACCGCTAAAATGGCCGCGTTGGCCGCCCCGTTGACCGCCACCGTCGCAACTGGAATCCCCGTCGGCATCTGAACGATGGAGAACAGCGAGTCCATCCCGCCTTCCAGAGATGTCTTGATTGGAATCCCAATGACTGGAAGTGGGGTCGAGCCTGCGATGACCCCTGGCAGATGGGCTGCCTTGCCGGCCGCCGCGATGATAACTTCATAGCCCTTTTCTTCAGCGGTCTGCGCAAAGATGGCCAGTTCCCGCGGATTGCGGTGTGCTGAAATGACGCGGACGTCAATATCCACGTCAAATTTTTTCAGCATGTCGATGCATTTTTTGACGACATCAAAATCCGAATCGCTTCCCATAATAACTGCTACTTTTGCCATAGTATACTTCCTTCTTTCTTGTACTATTTAAAATACGCCACGCCGGATTCGAAGATTTTCTGATCCTTTTTGCCTGGAATATTTTTATACAGTCCGCTGCCGATTCGTTCGGAGTGGCCCATCTTGCCGAGAATTCTGCCGTCTGCTGAGGTAATGCCTTCAACAGCGTAGACTGAGCCGTTCAAATTGTAGGCGCCGTCCATCGTCGCGTGTCCGTCGAAATCGACGTACTGTGTCGCGATCTGACCGTTCGCGATCAGCTTCTGGATCACTTCGTCGCTGGCGACGAAACGCCCTTCGCCGTGAGAAATCGGCACGCGGTAAATGCCGCCCAATTCCGCCTGTGCCAGCCACGGCGACAGATTGGAGACGACCTTGGTCAACGGAATCGCCGAAATGTGGCGTCCGATGGTGTTGTAGGTCAACGTCGGCATGCCCGGCTTAATCGGTTCGATCTTGCCGTCTGGCAGAAGGCCGAGTTTAATCAGCGCCTGGAATCCGTTGCAGATGCCAAGGATCAGCCCATCCCGTTTGTTGAGCAGGTTCATGACCGCTTCTGTCATCTTCGGATTTCTGAAGACCGCCGCAATAAACTTCCCAGAGCCGTCCGGCTGATCCCCTGCGGAGAAACCGCCCGGCAGCATGATCATCTGCGCGTTGTCGATGGCGTCAGCCATCGCGTTGATGGAATCTTCAATATCCTGCGCGTTCTGGTTCTTGAAGACGATCGTCTGCGCCACCGCCCCGGCTCTTTCAAAGGCGCGGGCCGAATCGTATTCGCAATTGTTGCCCGGGAAGACTGGAATGAATACCCGCGGCTTTGTAAATTCAGACGCACTCGCAATGACCGGCCCTTTGTTGTACATGACGTCTTCGACTTTGCCTTCAGTTTCGACCGTTTCCGGATAGACATCCCACAACGGCTTCTGATAAGCGGTCATCAGCGCGTTCAAATCCATTTTAACGTCGCCGACTGTAATGGTCTGTGCCGAAACCGTTTCGCCGATTTTTTCGCCGGCATCGATCGGTTGTGCCGTTTCGATGACCAAGGTACCTGGGTCGGCGTCAAACAGCGCCTGTTCGGTCAAATCCGGATTTAATTCGATCCCGATCTTGTTGCCAAAAGCCATCTTCGTCAGGGTTTCCATGAGCCCGGCTTCGCCGACTGTTCTCGCTGCCAGTACCTTGCCGTCGATGACAAGTTCGTGAACCGTGTCAAAAGTTTTGGCCGCCGCGTCAAAATCGATGAGTCCCTTTTCGTCGCGCTGAATCGGGAAGCGGTATAAATAATGGCCCGCACCCTTTAATTCGTTGGTGACAATGTTGTCGACCTTTTCCGCTGTCACCGCAAAAGAAATCAATGTCGGCGGCACCGTCATATCTTCAAAGGTCCCAGACATCGAGTCTTTGCCGCCGATCGCCGCGACACCCATGGCCTTCTGCGCTTCAAAAGCGCCGAGCAATGCCGAAAACGGGCGGCCCCATTTGGCCGGATCCTGTTCGAGGCGTTCAAAGTATTCCTGGAAGGACAGACGGGCTTTTCTGAAATCGCCGCCCATCGCGACCAGCTTCGACAAGGATTCGATCACGGCGGATTCTGCGCCGTGGAACGGACTCCATTCCGCTAACGTCGGATTGTACCCGTAGGTCATGATCGAGCAGGTTGTCGTCGAGCCGTGTTCGACCGGAATCTTCGCCGCCATGCCGTCCTGCGGCGTCGCCGCGTATTTCCCGCCGTACGGCATCGTCACCGTCCCCGCGCCAATGGTCGAGTCGAACATTTCAGACAGCCCTTTCTGGCTGGCCACGTTCAAATCGCTCATCATGGCCATCGTGCGGCCTGCGATATCGCCTGTCGCTTCAAACGGCTTGCGGTCTGCTGGTTCGCTGACGTAAACATCGGCGTACTGGGTCGCGCCGTTGGTATTTAAAAATTCGCGGGACAAATCGAGCACCGTCTGTCCGCGCCATTTCATTTTCAGCCGTCCCGTATCGGTCACGTCTGCTACATGGGTAACTTCCAGATTTTCCTGATGGCCCAATTCGATAAAGCGGTCGACATTTTCCGGTGCGACCACGACGGCCATACGTTCCTGAGATTCGGAAATCGCCAGTTCCGTTCCGTCGAGGCCTTCGTATTTCTTCGGCACTAGATCCAAATTGATGTCTAAGGAGTCCGCCAATTCGCCGATCGCGACCGAGACGCCGCCGGCGCCAAAGTCGTTGCATCGGGTGATCATCTGAGACAATTCCGGATTTCTGAACAGGCGCTGAATCTTCCGTTCTTCGACCGGATTCCCCTTCTGGACTTCCGCCCCGTCATCCTGAATCGAATGGACGTTGTGCGCTTTTGACGAGCCCGTCGCGCCGCCGCATCCGTCACGGCCGGTCCGGCCGCCGATGAGCAGGATCGCATCGCCCGGCGCCGGGGTTTCCCGACGGACATTTTTCTTCGGCACTGCTGCGATGACCGCGCCGACTTCCAAACGTTTCGCCAAAAATCCTGGGTCGTGCACTTCGTAGACCTGGCCTGTCGCCAAACCGATCTGGTTGCCGTAAGAGGAATAGCCCTGAGCCGCTTCCTGAGAAATCTTTCTCTGGGGCAGCTTGCCTTCCATGGTTTCGGACAACGGCGCTGTCACATCGCCTGCCCCGGTCAGACGCATCGCCTGGTAGACGTAGGCTCTGCCTGACAGCGGGTCGCGGATCGCGCCGCCCAGACAGGTGGCCGCGCCCCCGAAAGGTTCGATTTCAGTCGGGTGGTTGTGGGTTTCGTTTTTAAATTCCAGAAGCCAGTCTTCATCCTGTCCGTCGTGATCGACCTTGATATTGATCGAGCAGGCGTTGATTTCGTCGGATTTGTCGAGATCCGGCAGAAGGCCTCTGGCCTGAATATCCTTGGCCCCGATGGTGCCTAAATCCATCAGCGTAATCGGGCGGTCGGTGTCTTCGCCGTAAATCATGTCCCGAGTCGAATCGTAATCGGCAAAGGCCTGTTCGACGGCGTCGTTGATATCGCCCTTTTCAAAGGTGATATCGTTGAGATTCGTCGCGAAGGTCGTGTGACGGCAGTGATCCGACCAATAGGTATCGATGACGCGGAGCTCGGTCACCGTCGGATCCCGCTTTTCATCATCTCTGAAATAGGCCTGAACCATTTCGATATCCGCCTGGCTCATCGCGAATCCCATGTCCTGTTTAAAGGCCGCAAGTTCTTCCTTGGTTTTTACAATAAAACCCTCTATCGTCGAAACAGGCGCAGGTTCCTTCACTACATCGGTCAGAGTCGTACGCGGTGCCAGATCTGCCTCCTTCGAGTCAACAGGGTTGATCATGTATTGTTTAATTTTCTGAATATCTTCATCGGATAAATCGCCCTTGAGCACAATGCATTCCGCGACTTTAATCGTCGGGCGCGTGCCGGAGAGCAGCTGGACGCACTGCACAGCAAAATCAGCCTGCTGGTCGTACTGTCCTGGCAAGTATTCGATGGCAAAAACTTGCTCATCTTCTGAAACAGGTAAATCTTCGACGTAAACATTGTCCACATTCGGTTCTGAAAAAATCGTATCGACAACCTGCTGCATGACGTCCTCAGGCAGCGCTTCGATATCGTACCGATTGACAATGCGGAGTCCTTCCAACGCTTTCAAATTCAATATTTTTCTGAAAGTCATTTGAAGGGCTTTGGATTTTGTATTAAATCCTGCTTTCTTTTCAACGTAAAATCTCTTGATCAATGTACAAATCCGCCTTTTCAATAGATTTGCATTTATTGTATCGCTTTTTAATTAAATTTTCAACGAATTACATTCAGAACATTGCAATCTCACCAAGGATTTATAGCTCATTTACTGAAATTCTTTGTCATTTTTCCCGATTGTGCCGCAATTCTGATATAATGTAAACAATAATATTTTTAACAGGAGGATTCGATGAAAATTATCTATCTGCACCATTCGGGGTTTGTCGTTGAATTGGACAAAAATACCCTGATCTTTGATGCGATCACCTATATTCAGCCGCAATTTTTAAAAAAAGGCAGACGCAAATATTTCTTCGCCTCTCACGCCCACACCGATCATTTCTCGCAGATCATTTACAACTACGGCACAGATTTCGACACACGCTACATTTTGAGCGATGACATCACCCGCCGCGGCGGCAAAAAGACGACTTTCATCAAACCGTACGAACATCTGCACTACGACGACATCAAGTGCGGGCCAGTGGAAATCGACACCTTCGGTTCGACCGATCAAGGCGTTTCCTTCCTGGTTCAGGCGGAAGGCAAGGTCATTTTCCACGCCGGCGATTTAAACTGGTGGGACTGGTCGCCAGACGCCCGTCCGGAAATCGACCGAGCCGCTGAAGAACGCGACTACAAAGCGGAAATCGCCAAGATCAAGGATTTTCTCGAAACAAATCACCGGAAAATCAACGTGGCCTTCGTTCCTGTTGACTCCAGACTGGGGCGCTCGGCAACCAAAGCTGCCGAATACTTCGTTGACGAGCTGCATCCGCAGATTCTCGCCCCGATGCACTGCTGGGACGAATACAGCGTTGTGACCGACCTGCAGCAGGCCTGCTACGGCAAGGACGTCAAGATTCTAACGATGTCCAAGCGCAACGAAATCATTTATGCCGACTAATCCCTGTCATTTCAAAAAGGCTGTTTGGCGCGATCCGTCAAACAGCCTTTTTTATAAGGTTTCTGCTATCTTTTTTATTTTTCTAATGCGGTAATACATTGTCGATTTCTGAAGGGGCGGTGCCATCAAAGCGCCCAATTCCTGAACCGACGCATCCGGATGCTCGAGCCGAAGCTCAGCCACCTCGCGCAATTCCTTCGGCAGCACGCCGAGGCCTGCCTTTTCCTCAATTTTTCGAATCGCACTGATCTGATCGCCCGCCGCCCTCGCACTTTTCTGCAAATTGGCCACGTCGCAGTTGACCTTGCGGTTGACATCGTTGCGCATACCCTTGACGATTTTCACATTAGTCATTTCCAGCGCGGCCCGTGCCGCACCGATCAAGCTTAAAAAGTCCGCAATGCTCTCGCTGTCTCTGAAATCCAACACGCCTTGTCCGCCGCGGGAGCGTGCCTTGCTGGAAATATCGTAGCCCTTTAATATTCGGCTGACATTTTCAAAAAAGTACGTGGAATTCCCATTGAGTTCCAGCTGATATTTCTTTTTGGGGTCGGAAACCGAACCGCAGGTGATGAACAGCCCGCGGAGGTAAGCCTTAAAATAATGCTGCTTCGACAGAAAATACGGTGGGATGTCCTCGCCCGCTCCCTCTTTGTCGATCCGCGCATCCTTCATTAATCGACGGCTGAACGTCTGGGAGTCTGCGCTCACGACGTACACACGCTGTTTTCTGACGGTTTGAATCGCCACTGTCAGGCCGCTGCCGTACAGCCTTTTGCTGATACTGCGCATACGCGCCGCCAAAAAAGGAAATTCTGTCGTGATCGAGAAAGGCCCACTGCCTTCTCTGCGGCGGCCCGCCAGCACATAACTGCCCATCACCATGCCGGCCATTTCAGCGCGCATTTCGTTTTCACTGCGGCAGGCGAAGCGGCACAATTCTTTTTTTACATCGTCTGAAAAACTCATACAGTCTTCTTGCGGTCGCCCATGTACACTTCAAAAATCCGCTTGGCGAGCAGGTCGGCGTCGTGCCGAACGTGTTTGTCCTTTTGGACGACAAAATTGTCCTTAATGTAACGGTAAGGCAGCAGCTCCTGACCGATTTTTACCGGCTTTGACCCGATCTTTGCATACTGCTTGAGCATCTCAGCGCTGAGCGCGCCGTCGTTGACGACGACATTGTCAAAAAGCGGGCCTTTATTCTTGATCTGCTGATGGGCTTCTATAGCGCGGATATGATCGGCCTGCGTGTACCCGATGGTTTCCCCCGGCTGCATCATGATATTGCCGACGTAAAATTTCTGGGCGGTGCTGCTCTTAATCGTCTCTTCAATGCCGTCAATCAAGAGATGAGGAATCACCGAGGTGTACAGACTCCCTGGCCCCATGATGATGATATCTGCGGACTTGATCGCGTCAAGGGTTTCCGGAAGGGCTGTGGCCGGCGTTTTTAATGAAATTCTTTTGATGTGGGTGTGCGCCGCCTTTGCCGCCTTCGGAATTTTCGATTCGCCCTCTACGATTTCGCCGTTCGCCAATTCACCGACGAGGGTCATGTCGTCTAAAGTCACTGGCAGTACGGTCCCGGTAATTTGGAGCACGTCGGAGGTCCTGCGGATCGCGTCGTAGAAATCCGCGGAAATGCCCGTCATCGCGGCCAGAAATAAATTGCCGAAATTGTGGCCTTCGAGTCGGCCCTTGTCAAAACGGTAATTGAACAGCGCCTGCATCACATTTTCGTCGTCTGCCAGCGCCAAAATGCAGTTGCGGATGTCACCCGGCGGCAAAATGCCCAGGTCTTCTCTCAATTTTCCGGAGCTGCCGCCGTCGTCGCCAACGGTAACAATGGCCGTCAGCCGATTGGTATATTTTTTAAGTCCGCGCAAAATAACCGACAAACCGGTGCCGCCGCCGAATGCGACGACCTTGGGATTGCGGACGCGGACAATATCTTTGATCGTAAATTCACGGATATATTCTTTGATTTCCATATCTATCCTTCAATTGGCATATCCATTGGGATTTTCGTTATTCTATGCTCATCGAAGATCTTTGTCAATATCGCGGTGGGTCAAACTCACCGGAATGTTTTCTTTTTGAAGGGCTTCACTTAATAGGCAGGCAAAGGTTACGGAGCGATGCCGGCCGCCGGTGCAGCCGAAGGCGATTTCCACGTACTGCTTGTTCACTTCTTCGTAGTGGGGAATCGTCGTCTTGACTAAATCCAATATTTTTTCAAAATAAACCTTTGACTGCGGGAACTGCATCACGTAATCTTGGACGGCCTTGTCCTGTCCGGTCAGTCTGCGAAGGTCCGCTTTATAATAAGGGTTGGGCAGAAAGCGCACGTCAAAAACAAAGTCTGCCGAAATCGGCATCCCGTATTTAAACCCGAAGGACGACACCTTCACGCCAACCTCTGCATTTTCCTTTTCCAGCGTGAGCATATTTAAAATTAATTTCTTGAGATCTTTAACGGCGAGACTGGTCGTGTCGATGATGTAATCCGCGCGGGTGCGCAGTTCTTTTAAAATGCCGCGTTCCATTTCAATCGCGCCGACTAAAGTGTTGGCCTGATCCAATAATGGATGTTTGCGCCTCGAAACCTGATAGCGGCGCACCAGCTCCTGCGTATCCGCCTCGAGAAAAAGCACCTCGACATCCGACGGCAGCTCGTCGGCAAATCGGTTAAAAATTTCCGCCACGTCGTGGTCGGTTCCGGAGCCGCGGATATCGGCCACGATGGCCAGGCGTTCGAATTCAGAGCCGCCGTTTCGGCACAGTCTGATAAAGGTCAAAACGAGATGAACCGGCACATTGTCGACGCAGAAAAAGCCTTCGTCTTCCAAAATGTCAATCGCCTTTGATTTGCCCGCTCCAGATAAACCTGTAATAATCAATGTTTTCATGCTCGTTTCCCTTACTTTCTATCAAATGCTGCTGTCTATTACGTTTTCACGCGAGGTTGATAATCTGCTCCCGCGGGATGCCCGATGCCTCAGCCCAAGCGATGCCCTGCGCGACGTCGGCCACCCGGTCGATTGAATGGGCGTCCGAATTAATGGCAAAGGTGCCGCCGTATTGCGCAGCGCGTTTCAATTCCTCGGCGTTCAAATGATGATGCCTGGGATTAATTTCCAGAATCACGTGCTTTTCAGCTGCCTTTTTCGCCACAGCCTCCACATCGATCGGGCACTTGTCTCCCGGATGGGTGATCATTTTTAAATCGTAGCGGTCCATCATCTTCAAATAAGTCTGCGTGTTGGCCCGACGGCTCCCTTCTTTTAAGAAGGGCAGCACCTTCGTCAGATAATTGCGCAGCTTAAAGGTGAAGAAATCCGAAAACCGGTGTGGGATATACACCCAGTGATAGCCGGCGTATATCCAGTCGCAGTACTGTTTTTCTTCTTCCCCGATGTCGATGGTGCCGTCTTTTCCCGTGATGTTGGATTCCACAGACAGATAAATTTGAATATCTGAGTATTTCTGATTGAGCCGATCGATCTCCTCGCGCATCACGCGGAAATTCTCGGGCTTGACGCCGTAAAGCGGATGGCTGCGGCCGTGGTCAGAGATCACGATCGCCTCTAAGCCCAGCTGTCTCGCCCGATTGACCATTTCTTCGATCGAGTTTTTGCCGTGGCTGAAGGTCGTGTGGGTGTGCAGATCTGCCTTAATTTTCGTCACGGGTGTCTTCTCCGATCGTGATGACCTCAGGCTCTAAATCAACGCCGAACTGCGCCTTCACTTTGTGCTGAACGTCGCCGATCAGCTGCAAGACGTCGGCCGCCGTCGCGTTGTCCGCGTTGATGACGAAGCCGCTGTGCTTCTGGCTAACCTCTGCGCCGCCGACCTGGTAGCCCTTAAGTCCGGCGTCCTGAATCAACTTTCCTGCGAAATAGCCTTCCGGCCGTTTAAAGGTACTGCCGGCGCTCGGGTAATTAAGGGGCTGTTTGTCCCGCCGGCGCTGGTTCAATTCCTTCATTTTCGCGCGTATCGCTTCCGCATCGCCTGGAGTCAGGTTCAGCTCCACAGCCGTGACGATTTCCCCTGCGTCCCGCATGCGGCTCTGACGGTAGCCGAAATGGCAGTCCGCACCGTCCACTGTCACGAAGCTGCCACCTGCCGTCATCAGGTGCACCTTCGCAACCACGTCCTTCATTTCACCACCGTAGGCGCCGGCGTTCATGATCGCCGCGCCGCCAATGGTGCCGGGGATGCCCGACGCAAATTCAAAGCCGCTTAAGCTGTGGGCCAGCGCTTCCTGCGCCACCGCGCGCAGCGACGCGCCGGCCTGCGCCGTAACTCGGGTGCCTTCGGTCACGACGGTATTCATCTGCCGCGTGTTGATCATGACGCCTCGGAAACCGCCGTCGCGAACCAACAAGTTGCTGCCGTTTCCCATCAAAAAGACGGGAATGTCATTAGACTTACAGAAGGCTGAGATGTCAGCCAGCTGTTCTTCACTTTCCGGAAAGACGATAAAATCCGCCGGACCCCCGATTCGAAAGGTCGTGTGGTCCCGCATCAAACTGTCGATTAACAGCTGATCGCTGCTGACAATTTCCAGTAATTTATTTTTAATTTCATTTTTATCTAATTTATATTTCATAAGCCTGTTTCAGCTCCTTAATTTCTTGCAATTCTGTCGATGATATCACAGCATCATTAAAAAGGTATTAAATCTTATGAGGGCACAGCCGCAAAGGTGATGACTGCGACATCTGCAGCGCCGGCTTGTTTCAGCGCCGCCGCACAGGCGTCAAGGGTCGCGCCGGTCGTCATCACGTCATCGACGAGGGCAATCCGCTTCCCGTACACGCGCTCGGGGTCGACAACGTCAAAGGCGTTTTTGACATTTTTGAGACGGAATGCCGCCGGCTGTCCCAATTGGTGCGGCGTATCGACAACGCGCTTTAAACGCTCCACGTCCAGTGTAATCTCGATACCCCTTTCATTTAAGCCAGAGGCGATGCCCGCCGCGAGCTGTTCGCTTTGATTGTAGCCGCGCTCGGACAGCCTGTTCGGGTGCAGCGGCACCGGGATCAACGCGTCGACCTCTGCCATCCACGGGCAATCCGCAAGATCCTGCGCCATCTGGGCGCCAGCCCAATAGGCCAGAGTTTTCTGATAATTGAATTTAAACCCCGCCGCAATTTGTTCAGCTGCCCTGCCGTAGACCAGCCAAACCCATCCGCGGTCGATTGGCCGCTTTGCGTCATCTCTGCAGGCGCTGCAGAGATCGGCATCGTCTGAGGATAAGGGTCTTCCGCATCGGCGGCATGTCCGCGCGTCGTTTTTCGGCAGTTCCCGCAAACATTGATCGCAGAGATAGGCCTCTTTTTTCCACAGTATTTTTTTGCAGACCGGGCAGCGGTCGTTGTCGTTCAACAGCAGCCGGCTCAAATGCTCGAGAAGTTTATTTTTCATAGCGATAAATTTCGATAGCGCGCAATCCGGAAGACAAGTCCTGTTTTCCGCTTGCGGCTGTCGTCAGACTGGATCATCCGGATAAAATGCTCGGGCCGCCCGACAAGGATCATCATCCGCTTGGCTCGGGTAACCCCGGTGTACAGCAGCTTGCGATTTAAAAACAGCGGCGAACCGCCAATCAGCGGCATGATGACCACGGGAAATTCCGACCCTTGACTTTTGTGAACCGTCATCGCAAAAGCGTGGGCGAGCTCGTCCAGCTGATCGAAACCGTAAACCGCCTCGCGGCCGTCTGTGAAGGCCACCGTCAGCTGGCGCTTGTCGTCGGAAATCGACTTGACCGTGCCGATGTCGCCGTTGTAAACGCCGTCGCCCTCTTCAAAGGTGAGGGCATCCCGCCACTTCATCTGGTAATTGTTGCGAATCTGCATGACCTTGTCGCCCTCCCGAAAGACGACGGGCCCGAAGGTATGTTCATTTTTTCGAGAAGACGCCGGATTGAGAATAGCTTGAATTTTTTGATTCAGCGCAATTGTGCCGACAAGCCCTTTTTTAACCGGCGAAATGACCTGAACGTCGTGCACCACGTCGATCCCGGCGTTGTCTTTCAGCCGGTAGCCCAGAAGATCGAGGACTGTCTTTTCAATGCCCTCTTGATTTTTTTCAGGGATCAGCACAAAGTCCGATTGGTTGTCGATTCGGGGGACACTGCCCTCGTTTATGGCCTTGGCGTTGACAGAAATCTGACTCTTTTCCGACTGGCGGTAAATGCGCTTCAGACGGACGACCGGCGCAATGCCACTTTCAATTAAATCGCTGAGCACATTGCCCGGCCCCACCGACGGGAGCTGGTCCGCGTCGCCCACTAAAATCAGACGCGTGCCCTCCTCGATGGCCTCGAGGAGGCTTTTCATCAGCACGATGTCGATCATCGACGCCTCGTCGACGATCAGCGCATTGAGCTCCAGTGGATTGTCGGCATTGCGCTCAAACGTCGGCGTCAGCACGTTGTCGTCGTAATGATATTCCAGCAAGCGGTGCAGCGTCTTCGCTTCCTCACCTGTGGTCTCGGTCATGCGCTTCGCCGCGCGCCCCGTCGGCGCGGCGAGCTGAACGGACAGCCGCATGCTTTGAAGGATGTTCAAAATCCCGTTGATGATCGTCGTCTTGCCGGTGCCTGGCCCCCCTGTGATGATGACCAGTCCCTGCTCGACGGCGGTCTTGATCGCGTTGCGCTGCTCTTCGTCGAGGGTGATGGCGATATGGCTCTCGTAGCGGTCGATGGCTTCCTCTACATCAATGTCGTCCGCCTCAAAATGGCTGCCCGCAAGCTGCGTCATCATCAGCGCAGTGGCGTCCTCCGCCTCGTAAAGCCCCATCGGATAATAAATCCGTCTGCCGTCAATTTCGTCCATATGGGCAGCGCCGCTGATGATCGTATCCCTTATGCCCATCTCGACGGTTTCCCTGTCGACGCCGAGGAGTTCCTGTGCCCGCGCGGTCAATTCCTCTTCATTCATATAGGTATTGCCCTGGGCGTAGCACTCTCTGAGCGCCTGAACGACGCCGGCCTGAATCCGCTTGCTGTTGTCTCTGTCGACGCCCAGTTTTTCCGCCAGCTGATCCGCCGCTTTAAAACCGACGCCGCGGATATCCCGGACGATGCGATAAGGGTCCTCGAGGAGAATCGCTACGGTTTGATCGTGGTAGGCGTTGTAAAGCTTCATCGCCATTTTCGACGAAACGCCGTACTCCTGAAGCTCAATCAGCACCTTCCGAATGTCCCGCTGATCCTGATAGGCACCCAGCATCCGGCTCAGCGTCTTTTTGCCGATGCCGGGAATTTCCAAAAGCCGGGACGGATCGTCGTCTAATATTCTTAGCGTATTCTGGCCGAAACGCTCGACGATCAGTTCGGCGGTTTTCGGACCGATGCCCGGCAGCAGGCCACTGCTGAGATACTGAATCAGCCCGTCTTCTGTCGTCGGCAGTTCGACGCGGTAGTGCTCGAATTGGAACTGCCGGCCGTAAACGAGGTGGTTGGTCCATTTGCCAAGGAGTGTCAGATGGGTGCCCAGCTCAACCGTCACCATGTGCCCAACGACCGTCACCATTTCGCCATCGACGTCGAGATCGGCCACGGTATAGCCATTTTCTTCGTTGTGAAAAACGACATTTTCCAATGATCCGCTAAGCTTTTCCATCCCATCCTCTTTTCTCGTTTTATTTAACATTTATTATACACGACGGCGCTTTCTTCCTGCAATGCTTTTCCTATTCGTCCCTTCCTTGACACCCCAAGAAAAAACCACTATAATGAATAAAATTTTATTCGCAACAAGTTATTTTATTGTGATTTGTCGTTCGTTTATTTGCTTTTATTTCATAACACAAGGAGAATTATATGGCACAGATTTATGAAGAACCTTCCCGTACCTTTAACGAATATTTGCTTGTCCCAGGCTATTCCTCATCCGAATGCATCCCTGACAACGTCGATTTAAAGACACCCCTCGTCAAATTTAAAAAGGGCGAAGAACCGGCACTGTCCCTGAATATTCCGATGACCTCCGCCATCATGCAGGCGGTTTCCGGCGAAAAGATGGCCATCGCCCTCGCTCAGGAAGGCGGCCTCTCATTCATCTACGGTTCCCAGTCCGTCGAAGACGAAGCCGAAATGGTCGCCAGAGTCAAAGCCTACAAAGCGGGCTTCGTTCCGTCTGACACCAACCTGTCACCGGAAGACACGATGGCAGACTGCCTGGACATCAAACAGCACACCGGCCACTCCACGATCGCCATCACCAGCGACGGCACCGCCAACGGACAATTCCTCGGCATCGTCACCAGCCGCGACTACCGTGTCAGCCGAATGGACCCGGCCACCAAAATCAAGACCTTCATGACCCCGAAGGACAAAGTGGTTTCCGCTCCAATCGGCACATCCTTGAAAGAAGCGAACAACATCATCTGGGATCACAAATTAAATACCTTGCCAATTCTGAACGAAGACGGCACCCTGGCCTATTTCGTTTTCCGCAAGGATTACTCTGTCCATAAATCCAATCCGCTGGAACTGCTCGACGCGAAAAAGCGCTACATCGTCGGCGCCGGGATCAACACCCGCGACTACGCCGAACGCGTTCCCGCTTTGGTCGACGCCGGCGCAGACGTGCTGTGTATCGACTCGTCTGAAGGCTATTCCGAATGGCAGAAGCTGACCCTCGAATGGATCCGCGAACATTACGGCGATTCGGTCAAGGTCGGCGCCGGCAACGTCGTCGACGCAGAAGGCTTCCGTTTCCTCGCTGACTGCGGCGCAGACTTCATTAAAATTGGGATCGGCGGCGGCTCGATCTGCATCACCCGTGAACAGAAGGGGATCGGCCGCGGACAGGCGACTGCTGTCATCGAAGTGGCTAAAGCCCGCGACGAATACTACAAAGAAACCGGCGTCTACATTCCGATCTGCTCCGACGGCGGTATCGTCTACGATCACCACATCACACTGGCACTGGCCATGGGCGCGGACTTCGTCATGCTCGGGCGTTACTTCTCCCGTTTCGATGAAAGCCCGACCCGCATCGTCACCATCAACGGCAACTACATGAAGGAATACTGGGGTGAAGGCAGCAGCCGTGCCCGCAACTGGCAGCGCTACGACTTGGGCGGCAAAAAAGCGCTCTCCTTCGAAGAAGGGGTCGACTCTTACGTGCCTTACGCCGGAAGTCTTCATGACAACGTGGCTGGTACCCTCTCGAAAATCCGTTCGACCATGTGCAACTGCGGTTCGCTGAACATTCCGGAATTCCAGAAAAAGGCCAAGTTAACCGTCGTGTCCGCGACAAGTATCACCGAAGGCGGCGCCCACGACGTCATCCTCAAGGACGACAGCAAGGTCCGCTAATATCTTATCTGTAAACAGTAAAACGCTGAAGACTGATGTCTGAACCGCACCCCGTCAAGTAGACAATCAAAAAAATAAAATTTCTTTGCCATCAGGCTCACGTCTGATGGCATTTTTCATGCTGCTATTTTATATTGATTATGTTTTTCCATAGGTGTCAACACACCTAGATTACGCTGTAAGCGCCTGTTATTGTATAATCTTCAATCATTTTTACAAGAGAAGTTCTATCCAAAAAGCGCCTGCCGTAATAACGTTCCCGTTTCAGAATACCCCAGAAGCCTTCCATTGGACCATTATCAATGCAATGTGCGACTCTGGACATGCTCTGCCTCATGCCAGCAGCTTCGAGCTTGGCGTGAAAGATTCGACTCGTGTACTGATAGCCGCGATCAGAATGAAACAGCGGCGTAGCGTCAGGGTTCTCGGCTACAGCCTGATCAAACATATTGAAAACCAGTGCGTTGTTGTTCGAGTCGCCGATGGTGTAAGCGACGATTCTTCTATCGTATAAATCGAGGATCGCGCTGAGATAGATTTTGTGAACTTCAACACCAGTGTAATATTTGAATTCTGTAACGTTTGTCAGCCATTTCTGGTTGGGCGCATCGGCAGTGAACTCTCGGTTTAGAATATTTTCCGCGATGTACTGCGGATTCTTCGCCTGCCTGGTGCATCCGTGGTTAGCGTACTTAATCGTCGATTTGATGCCTCTTATCCGACAAAGCCGAAGCACGCGTTTATCATTAACGTTTATGCTGTGATAGCGCGCCAGCTCATCTCGAATCCTGCGGTAACCTTTGTCCGGACTGTCCATGTGAATCTTCTCAATCTCATCTGCGATTTGCTCGTTTTCAATCTCATACGCGGGCGTGATCCGATGAAGCCATTTGTAGTAGGCTGCCCGGCTGACGCGCCCAAGCTTGCAGAGCGCCTGAATCGGATAACGATGTTCTTCGTGTTCTTCTTGAATGGTTTGATAGATTGTTTCGTGCCGGACTCGGCTCAGCCTCGCCTCCTTTCGATTTCCTCGAGTTTTTTTAAGAAGGATGCCTCCATTTCAGCGTGTTCCTTTTCCGCTCGCAAAATTTTATTTTCTGCCCGAAGTCTTTCAACTTCTGTCATTTCCTCAAACGGTTTTTTCCTGCCGCTCATAAATCTGACGAGTTGATTTAATCTTATATTTCTTGCAGATTTCTGCTTGAGAACCTTTTCCCGCAAGATATTCCTGAACAGCTTGTTCTTTAAGCGCTTTAGAGTAATGCTGATTGCTTTTTGAGTGGAAGGCTTCAATACCGAAGTTTGTATAATTTCTAACCCATCCCCTCAATGTTTCCGGGGCAACACACAACCGCTTGGCGATCGCTTTGTATGAGGATTTACCAGATAAATATTCCTGCACAGCTGCGATGATGATTTCTGGTTCCAGTTTTGTTCGTCTCAATGAAAAATGCTCCCTTCCAGATAAACAAGTTTTTATTATTTTACTTGTCTACCTAAAAGGGAGCATATCAGATCAATCTTCAGCGTTTATTTTTTGCTATCCCAATAAAATCAAAATCCCTATTGTAATAAAGACAACGGGGATGAGCACTTCTCCCCATCGTGCAACCAGTTGTTTAACCGGCGGAATTTGACCAATGATTTTGCCGGCGGCGCACAGCACAAGGGCCATGATCATAAACACCACCGAGGAAACCGCCACGCGGGCCGCGCCACTTACGGCGAACAACGGAATGTAAACACTTAAATTGTCGCCGCTTCCGAAAAGCACCAGCATTGTCATCGTGCCCACGCCAATGGCGGGCTGTTCCGCCTGTGCTTGTTCAGCCTTCCCCTTCCAATTCTGGATGCCCTTCACCACGCCGAAAATGATCGGCGCGAACCCAAAAAGGTGCAGGTACTTGGTCGGCACGGCTCTAACCAAAAAAGCCCCAACGAGACTGAGCGCTGTGATCGCCGCGACGCCGAGACATTGTCCCGCTGCAATGTGCATTTCCTCCCGCTTAGTTTTCGCGTTCGCGGACAGCAGCGCCAGCAGCACCAAATCGTCAATATTCGTGCCCAAAAATGCCAGCACCGCTGTGAGGATCGTCTGGATCATGCGTCCGATTATCCGACTAGCTTCTTGAGCGCCTGCCAGACCGCGCCGACCGGCAGTCCGACGACATTGGTGTAGTCACCGTCGATGCCGCGGATATAAGCGGAAAACGCTCCCTGGATCGCGTAACCGCCCGCTTTGTCCATCGGCTCGGCCGTACTCGCGTAGGCGGCAATTTCGTCCGCCGTCATCGGGTAGACGTGTACGTCGGTCTTTTCGGCAAAAGTCACCAACGCCCCATCGCCGTCGGAAAGCATCAGCGTCACCCCGGTGTAAACCTGATGGGTCTTCCCTTCGATCATGCAGATCATTTCGGCCGCTTCCTCGTGATCCTTCGGTTTGCCGAGAATCTGGCCTTCCGCCGCGACGACGGTATCGGCCGCAATCACCACCGCGTGAGCGTTGAGCTGCGCCGCGACGTGCTCTGCCTTCTGACGGGACAGCGCCTTGACCGCTGCCTCCGGATCTGTTGTGTCAATCGCTTCGTCGATCGCCGCCGGCATGATCACTGGATCGATGCCGATGCGCTGAAGCAGCGCTTTGCGCCGCGGCGACTGAGACGCCAATACAATTGGAATATCTTGACTCAGCTGCATGGTGTCCTCCTTTACGCGTCTTCGCCGTTTCCGGTGAGCTGAAGGGCTTCCGCATGGGCCTGCATGCCGGAAATGACAATAGAAGCGACGTCGCGGATGTCCATGCCGAGCATGTCACAGCCCTTCAAAATCAGCGGACGGTCGCAGTTGGCCGCAAAATTTTTGCTCTTCCATTTCTTCATGAAGCTCTTGATTTTCATATCAGTGATGCCATGAGGCCGCATCCGAGCCGCCGCCTGCACAATGCCCGTCAATTCATCGACAGTGAACAGGCTCTTTTCCATCGGGGTTTCCGGCTTCACGTCGTTGACAATCCCGTAGCCGTGGCTTAAAATCGCTCGGATATCCCTTTCCGGTACCCCCGCTTCGCGCAGCGGCGCTTCTGTGTGTGCCAGGTGTTCTTCCGGATACTTTTCGTAATCGTAGTCGTGCAGCCAGCCGACCGCTTCCCATTCATCTTTTTCCTCTGCGTCAGTGCCGAAATGTTCGGCCATGGCGCCCATCGCTGCCGACACGTTGGCCGCGTGCAGAATCAGGTGATCTTCAGTCACCATCGTCGCGTTGAGCTTTTTCGCTTCGTCTAACGTCAATCTTTCCATTTTTACGCAATTGTCTCCTTCTCTTTATTTTGAATTGCGGCCATCTTGATTATGACCGCGATTGTCGATCAAATGTCTCAAATCGTGCAGGCGGGCGCGCAGATCATCAACCGCCTTGTTTCTTCGCCAATTGGCACGGACGCGCCGCACCTGTTCCGATACGACCTCGTCCAATTCCCCGCGGTGGGCCTTGAGCATCGCGTACAGCTGCGGATCCTCCTGTTTCAGCTGGTCGGCGATCTGCCGGCGCCTTTCCGCAAGTGCCTTTCCAATATCTGCCTCATCCAGATTGAGTCTTTGCGCCAGCGCTGCGGTGCGGTGCTCCAGATGCTCGAGCAGATCGTCCTCACGGACCTCATTTAAATGCTGCCAGACCGGTGAGTGCCGCATGAAGGCTTCCAGACTGTCTCCTGCCTCTTCAGACTGCTGCCAATGGGCGACGATGGCCTGGACGTAGGCCGCAATTTCATCGTTGGCCTTGTCGCCAAAGGCCCATTCAATATCGTGCAGCAGCAAATGCCGGCGTGAACGCCTTAAATTCGGCGAATTGCTTTCGCCGCCTTCCACCGGATAGGGCGGATGATAGCCAGCCGCCAAAAGCGCGCCGGTCATCGTCCGCACCACGCTTCCCTCCTGGATCATCGCGTCCCGGTCCGCTTCACGCAGGGTCTGGTTCACGCTGCTGATGTGCTCTGTCAAATAGAGGCGGATGCCGCGGTCCTTTAACCGTTTGTAAAGGGCGTCTATTTTTTTCGCCGCTGTATAATCGATACTCGTGATTCCGGACGCGTCGACGATCACCGTCTTCGTGTCGGGACGAATGGCACCTAAAATATCTTCTTCGAACAAATCGTAATTGGCGAAATATAAATTAGACGAAAACCGGTAGAGCACCACACCAGCGATGGGCTTGGCCCCCTGCGCAGTACGCAGATCGTAAAATCGAAGCTGTCCCGGCATCACGCCGAGGAAGGTGCGGGGCGGTGTCATCGTCCGCATCAGCACCACCACAAAGGACAACGCCACGCCGATGACGACGCCGTAAATGGTGCCGAGCAGCACGACGCCGCAGAACGCCCCGACAAAAATCATGAATTCGCGCCAATCGATTTTAGCCAAATGCACGGCCTCGTCGATTTCCAAAATGCCGAGCAGCGCTGATATCACGATCGCCGTCAGCACCGGTACCGGCAGAAAACCGATAAATCCGGTCCCAAAAAGCAGAATTGCGATCATCGCAAGGCCGGCTACAATCCCAGTGAGCTGAGAATCACTGCCGAACTGATCGGCAATCCCCATTCGGGAAACAGACCCGTTGACCGGGCAGCAGCCTGTGAACGCCGCCGCGAAATTACCGAGGGCGTAAGCCAAAATCCCTTGATTGGGTTTAAGCGTGACGCCCTTGCGCTCTGCCATGTTGCTGGAGGAAAGAAGGGTCTCCGCCGTAATCACCAGTGCAATCGTCATGCTGTACTTAATGATCGTATCCATCGGCAGCACCCCGGCTGCCGCCGCGGGATTGACAAAATGGGGCAGCCCCGGCGCCACACGAGGCAGCGCTGCCACACCGAAGCGCGTTAAGTCGACCCACCGGTTCAATAACGCCCCAGCGAGCATCGCAACAACCGCCATCGGAAATTTCGGCAGCCATTTTCGGCTGACGAGGAGCACGGCCAGCGTTCCAGCGCCAAGTGCAAAGGACACCCCGTTGAATGCGCTGGCACTGTGAACAATGTGGGCAATCAGATCCGGCAGCTCGCCGTGACCGACCGGACCGCCGAACAGCTTTGGCACCTGCATCGTGATGATTTCGACGCCAATCCCGGTGATAAAACCACCCATGACCGCCTCTGAGATGTAACGCACAAAATGTCCAAAACGCAGCAGCGAAAACAGCAGCAGCCAGCACGCTGTGCACAAGGTGATAAGCGGCACAGCCGTAAGCGCCATCTTGGACTCCGCCGTGATGCCAAGGGACACGAGAACCGAGCCGGTCAGTGCCGCCGGCGCCGCGTCGACGCCGAAAATCATGTGGGGCGAGGTCGAGATCAGCGCAAAAACCAGAATCGGCAGCACCGATCCGTAAAGGCCGTAGACCGCGGGAAGGCCAGCGATTTGGGCGTAGCCCATCGAAATCGGAATGGACACGGCTGCTGTGATCAGTCCGGCTGCAATATCATTTTTAATATTGATCTTCTGCCCGAGAATCGTCGGTAATAGTTTCACTGCCGCCTCCCGCTTAAACGTGATTGACCACCCGCTTCGGCCGTCTGCCTTCCAAAAACGTGCGGATATCCTCATCAGCCATCGCGTAGCTTCTGACAAAGCTCTGTGCGGTAATGCCGCCGACGTGCGGGCTGAGCAGCAATTTCTTTTCGATGGCTTCTGGCTGATTCAAGAGCGGATGATCCTTTTGTACCGGCTCGCCGTCCAGTGTGTCCAGCCCCGCCATCGCGAGTTTCCCCGACGCCAGGGCGTCGATCAGCGCCTGATCGTCCACGAGCTCACCCCGAGCCGTATTGACCAGATAGCTGCCCGGCTGCATCAGCTCGAAAAACCGACGGTTCGCAAAATGGGTTGTCTCCGCGTTGACCGGCAGATGGAGGCTGACGATACCGCTCGCCTTGAGGAGCTCATCCACCGGCTTGTAGATGACCCCCTGTGCCTTTTCTTCTTCTGGACTCAGGCGGTGCCGCTTGTTGTAGTAAACCGTCGAGACGCCGTAGGCTCGGACTAGTCTCGCTGTCTCGCGGGCGATGTCCCCGTAGCCGATGAGACCGATCGAAAATTCCGAAAGCTCACGCAAGTCGCTCCTGACCATGTAGCCTTCCTTCATTTCAATTTGATGGCCGGCTCGGACCGCGGCGTCACCTTGGGCAACATTTCTAAGCATGCCGACCATGAGGAGCACGGCCTGTTCCGCCACGGCGACCGCATTCATTCCTTTGGAATTGCAGACGTAGACCCCGCAGGCGTCCGCCGCCTCCAGATCGAAGCTGTTGTAAGCCACCCCTTCGGAATGAATGAGCTTCAGATTCGGCATGCTGCGGATCAGCTCCCCTGTCACCGGCGCCATCGCGTCCGCGATGATAAAATCCGCGTCGGCGCCTTCTTTCAAATACGCCGATACCGGCTCATTCATCGGCACGTCCACCAGCGTCATCGTCCGTAAAATACTGCTTTTCTGGGTAAAGCGCTGCAGATTGCCCCGCTTTCCAATATGTAAGATTTTCATTTTTTCACTATTCTTTCTATCAAAATTACTTCTATTTTAACATGGAATGGATTTTCTGCATAGAAAAGCTCTGGCCTGAAGCCAGAGCTGAAATGAACTACGCATCAAACGCCAAGACAAGCCGCTGCGCCGACATGTCGTGATAAACGGTCAGCCCAGCCTGAGCCGTGTCGAATAGGCTGACCACACCCTCAATATGGGTCGTATCCTGAATCACTTCGGCGATCCTGTTCGGCAGATCTTTGAATTTTTCCGGGTCGAATATTTTCGTTTTCTCATTTTCGAAAACCGCGGTATACAAAATTTTCGCCTCGACGAGATCCTGGAAAATGTGACTGCCGTAGGAAAGCTCCGGACTGTAGCCGGCGCGGGAATCGGCAATTTCGAACACCGCGTCGAACCCGTCAATATCGGAAAACGTCGTCGGCACACCGAGCTCCGGCGAGGATGTCCCAACCCGCCCGGGCACCATCAGGATTAAATGCCTACCAGATTTTTTAAAGTGCCAGTTGATCTGGCCGATGGCTTTGGCGACGCGGGTTTTATCGACGTAAGGCATTTCGTAATACGCGACCGGATCGACGTAGGCCACGGCGTCGATTTTCTGGGTCAAAGACAGCCCCATCGACGCGCCATCGCATTCGAGGACAACCTTGTCCGGTGAAAAGGTCTCGGGCATGTCGGTCTCGCCGTCGTCTTTGAAAACCTGAAGCGGCCGGCACTGCAGCAAGTTGATGACGTAGGTGCCGTCCTCCGCCAGGTTGATGGTAAATTCGATATCCACCGGGTATTGATAAACGCGCTGAATTTCAGCCATCATCCGCCGCATATCCTCCATCAGCGCCTTATTCTTGACAAGACCGGCGCAGGAGACGAACAGAATCTCGCGATTGCTCCCCCGTTCCCGGAATTGACGCTCCGCATCCCAGTCGTGTTCAAAGAGCAGCTTCTTCATGTACGCCGGCAGCAGCGGCTCAATCCGATTGGACAACGCCTGTTCCACCTTGCGGGTTTTGCTGCTGATGTATTCGACGCCGCGCTGAGAGTAACGGTGTTTTTCTGCCGAACTGACCGCTGACACGACCTCCGGCTTGTCTAGACTGACGAGCCTTGGATAGGAGCCCTCGGTCCGGTCGACGGCCGACGTGCCCAGCCCCATCACCAGCCTGAGCATCCCGGCTTCGGGATCGAGATCCTTTAAAAATCGGTAGGGGCTGTAGGAATAACCGACACCGGCCGCGCAGGGCATGTACACCGTGTCGTAATAGGAGCCAGAAACCCGCTGCACCAAAAGCGCCATCTGTTCGTCCCGCTGATCCAAGCCGCGGTCCTTGCGGTAGGTCAACGCCGACAGGCTCATTGTGCTGGCGTAAACCTGGCGGACGGCATCCTCGAATTCGGCGAGGCGCGTCTCGAGGGAGCCGGTATTCGCGCAGAACACCGATTCGTATTTGCCCGCGAAGGCGTTGCCAAAGCCGTCCTCTAATATACTGCTGGAGCGCACGATGATTGGGTCCTGGCCGAAATACTCGAGGAGATTCACAAATTGATCTTCCATCTCTTTCGTGAATCTGCCCGTCCTAAGTTTTTCGGCAAAGGGCTCTGCCAGAGAAAAGTATTCCTCCGGCCGGCGCTGATGAATCCGCATTTTCCAGAAGTGATTTTCGACGATGTAGGAATAGAACACGTCGGAGCCGACGTAGAAGGAATCGTGGGGCTCCAGGCGCGCGGCGATATCTGAGCAGTTGCGCTCGATGATTTTCCGTGCCAACAGCATCCCGCAGGCCTTGCCGCCGATGAGTCCGGTTCCCACCATCCGCAGGCGCACGTCGAAATAGTCTTCAAGCTTGAAATACTTGCGCACCAGCGGCCGCAGCCGTTCATCCCGGGTGATCATGATCCGGCACATCCGGCTCTTTTCCTCGGAAACATCTTGGCCGTTTTCAAACTGTTCCATGGTCCGATCAAAGAAACGGTCCCAGGCGTCGCTGTTCTGTTCTCTGCCCGGCCATCGTTCCCGATTCAGCGCCCGGTAAAACTGGCTGGCCTGCACCCCATCGAGGATCGGACGGAACGTCCCGTCCTTTGGCTGATACATCTGGGGCAGAAACATCGTTTCAGAAAACCGGCGCCACACCTTTTCCGGCCGCACGTAAATGTTCGTGCCGTCGTCGTAAGCATCCAGGAAAACCTGAGCCGTGTCGCGGATTTTCGCCACAGCCTTTAAGGAATGCTTGCCCCGCATCAGCGGGAAATACGCCACAGTATCCATTTCAAAGAGAAAAGGACAGGTCACTTGGAAGAAATTGCCCATCATCAAATCCGTCGACCAGGCGGTCTGCAGCTCTGAGAGGCAATCGAAGACATAAAACACGTCCTTGCCCCGCTGTTCGATGATGTTGTGAATATCGACGGTGAAGGTCTCGAACCGATGGGACAATTCGACCTGGACCACCTCCACGCCCGTCAAGTCGTCAATCAGCGAATCGTGGGCGGCGAAGCGGACGTAGACGACGTGCCGCCCATCCGCGACGGCCTGCCTAACGTAGGGATTGACAAAGGCTTTGAAAACTTCCAGATCGGACACCCGCCAGACTACGTTGTCGCCGAGCCGGATGTTGTCGAGCACCTTGTCCATCTCTGGAATGCCGGATGGGATGCGGTCAAATGCTGCCATGTTGTTACCCCCTCATTTCAAAATGATTGCGTTTTCTTTTATTGTATCACGTGTTTAACAGTTCGTCGACAGCTTTTCTTTTTCTCCCTGAAACCCGCATAAAATAAGGACTCGACCGACAGTCGAGTCTCCTACGCTTGACAGCCAAACGCCGTCAAATTATGATAAGGCCAGATCTTAAAACGCAGCGGCGCCCTGCTGAAACATTGGAGGTATCCTGATGGAAGAAAAGAAAAGTTTAGGCAAGTATATTCAAAACAAAAGAAAAAATCTGGGCATGACCCAGAAAGAGCTGGCTGCCCAGCTCTTCGTCTCTGAATCGGCGGTCAGCAAATGGGAACGCGGGCTGTCCTATCCGGACATGACCCTCGTCAGCCCTTTGTGTGAGGCCCTTCACATTTCAGAGCACGAGCTCTTCACTGCCAGCGACGATTGGCGTCAGCGCCAAATCGAGGAACAAGCCCGACGCTACAAACGCAATAAGACGATCTGGCTGTGCGTCACCTGTATCATTTACGCCGCGATGCTCTTCGGCACATTGACCTGGGGGATCACTACGGGAAACGGCTTAACTACTTTCGCCTACACTTTTGGTGCGTGCGCCTTGTTGTTCTCGCTGATCGACGTGCCAATGCTTGCAGAAAATGACAAAGGCGTCAAGTGTTTTGCCGCCAGCTTCGCTTCGCTTTTACTGCTGGAAATCATCGCCCGAATCGTCAGCCCCACGAACGATCCGCATTGGCTCTGGATGGCCCTGCCCGGAACGGCCCTCGGCCTGCTCAGCGTATTCCTGCCAATTATTCTGGCATACGCAGATTGGGATTTCCCTTTTATGCGTCACAAAGCTGCATTTTGTCTCGGCGTCGACTCCGCATTAATCGGTCTGCTCGTGATTTTCGGACAGTTTTTTTACGGCGATGGACACCCTGCCGTGCCGATCGCCTCAACGGCCTCAATGCTCGCGCTGATCTGGGGCGTATTTATCGTCGCGCACTACACCTGCTGGCCCGTTCCCTTTAAAATCAGCGCCGGACTCACCATCGGCGCGGCGTTTTGTCTTTTTACCGATGCACTCATCGAAGCGCTCGAGGGATACGGCTTTCGCGTCGTCTTTAACGCAAATCGATCAAATTCTGGCAATATTGGCCCCGATATCGGTCTGATTCTCCTTGCCGCAGCGGCCGTTCTCGCCATCATTCAAGTGATCATATTAAAGCGCCGTCCCCGTCCTTAAACCTGTTTTAATTCCGTCTGCGCGCCGGACGGCGGATAATCAGGGCCGTGCCGATTAAAATCATCGTAATGCCGAAGCTGATCGGATAGGCCATCATCAGCTGGCGGAAGGTGTGATGACTCGGGAAGTACAGAAAAATCCACAGCAGTCTGAACACGCAGACGCCGAAAATCGTCAGCACCGCCGGCAGCAGTGAAATGCCGAAGCCCCTCAAATAGCCCGACATCACCTCGTACACAATCGCGAAGAAATAACCGGAAAACAATAGACCGAGCTTCACGTAGCCGTAATGAATGACGCGCGGATCTGTATTGAACAGGCCGAGCAGCGGTTTCGCAAAGGTCCAGATGAGTGCCATGAAAGCGCCGCACACGATGAAGCTCTCGATCAGGCACAGCCACATGACGCGCACACAGCGGTCCGGCTTTCCCGCGCCGTCGTTCTGCCCGACAAAGGTGGTCGATGCCTGACCGTAAGCGAGAATACACGCGTAAATCAGATATTCCAGATTCAGCGCCGCACTGGAGCCCGCCATGACCGCCGCACCTAAGGAATTGACGGCCGACTGAATGACAATATTGGCCACACAGAAGACGGCTGACTGAATGCCCGCGGGCAGGCCGATCCGCAAAATCCGTTTAAGCGTTGCCCAATCCACGCGAAGCCGCTGCCGCGCCAAATGAATAACCGTCTGTTCCCGCGTCAAGCGCCAGAACAAAAAGGCCGAGGAAACACAATTGGCGATGACCGTCGCCGTTGCGACACCATCCACGGTACGCTTGAATCCGATGACGAATATCAGATTCAACACAACGTTGAGCGCCCCTGACACGACGAGGGCCATTAACGGCATCTGCGTCTTGCCGATCGCCCTGAAAATGGCCGCCTCGAAATTGTAAAGAAAGATCACCGGCAGACCGACCAGATAAATGCGCAGGTACAGCACGGCCAGCGGCAGCACCTTTTCCGGCACGCTCATCGAGCGCAGGATCATCGGCGCGAAAATTTCGCCGCAAATCGTAACCACGACACCGGCGAAAAACGAAAAGAGTACGGCGGTCCCGACGGCCTTCTGCACCGTGTCGTCCCGGCCTTCACCGACCGCGTGAGCAATAACGACGTTTGCGCCCAGTGAAATTCCGAGAAAAAGATTTAAGATCAGGCCGGTCACAGGGGTGTTCGCGCCGACCGCCGCCATCGAGAGCGTGCCCATTTTTCCAGTGAACCGCCCGACCACTGCGAGATCCGCCGCGTTGAACAGCTGTTCCAAAATGGACGTCGCCGCGACAGGCAGCGCAAAAATCGGCAGCTTGTTCCAAATCGAGCCGTGGATCATGTCGATGCTGCGCCCGGCGCCAGCCCGATCCTTACTTTTCATGAACCCTTTTCCCGGTGATGTGTGCCGCTTTGATCGCTAAGCACAAGGCCCGCGCGCCGTCCTTTTTGACCTCGCGCGCTGCGCTTTCCTGATCCGGATAGTATTTTTCCGCTATTTCCCGGGTGATATCGATGGATTTTTCGCGGTCTTCCACCGGCGCGATGGTCCCGAATACGACGACGCTGTTCACGTATTGAAACCAGCCGTCTTCGTCCGGCGTGCCTTGGTCCATGACACAGAAAGACACCTTCGGATGCTTGGCAATCGCGTCGATTTTATGACCTTCGTGAGCCCCGTGAAAATAAATGACCTGCGCTTTCGGGTCGTAAACGTAATTCATCGGAACGGTATAGGGATAGTCGTCATCCCCGAGCACCGCGAGTACGCCCCGCTTTGCATTTAATAAAATGGCTTCGCACGCTTCAGCAGTCAGTGCCTGCTTAAATCTTCTCATTTTTCGTATCATGATTTTCTTCTTTCTTTTGTGTGATGAGGTTGCCGTCCGCATGATCAATAATCTTCGTCCCAGGCGTTGATGACCACCGGTTCCTTTTCTAACATCTTCAGCTGGTCTGGCGTGAAATGTTTTTTGTCGATGACAGCTTCGTAGACGTAATCTTTGAAATATTTTTCAGAGCAGACAAAGTATCCTTTGTCGCCCACGTCGTCGCCCCAGGAATTTTCAATTTTCCAACGGTCGGGCTTCCCGTCCGCGTCGAAGTGCACGCCGGTCAGCAGCATCGCGTGGGTCGCCGAGCTGGCGTTGTAGTCCAGGCGCTTGCCCTTCGGGAAATCCACAGAGAAGCCACCGAGCAGGGCTTCGATTTTTGAGCTGTCCGGGTCCCAAATGCCTTCCTTGCGCATACCGAAAGCGCCGGCATCGCACGCGAACCAAACCGGTTCACCGCCCTGAAGCTGTTTGACGCACAGGGCTTCCATCGCGTCAGCCGAGAGGTTCAGCGCCTCCATGTCCCGCCCGATCATGTTTTCAATCGCGTGAAAACGGATGGGCGTGTCCATTTTCTTATCGGCCGTCGGTTCGTTGATCACGGCTGCCAATTCCCGCAGCGGCAGCCCCACGTATTTGTGATAAAATGCCTGGGGCGTTAAGCCGCGGTCGATGTAGTAATTGTCGTCCTTATCTTTATACTCAAAATCAAAGGCGGTGACCGGCTGACCGAAGGCGATACATTCCGCGCGGTAAATCTCCAGCAGCATTTCCTGTTTTCTGGGATAAGGGTCCTTCCCAGCCTGGACCAGCTCGCGCAGCTCTGCCGCGTCCTTTCTCAGCAAGCGGTTCAGCGTCGAGACAAACTGCGCCGTGTGGTTCGACTGGTAGGTTTCCGGCTGGACCGCCTTCGGCACGACGCCGTACTTTTCAACCAGATCCGCCGCTTCGCACCAGTAGCCGCCATCGGTCATGCCGCGGAGCACGTACTGCATCAGCTGCCCCTTGATCGGTTCGTCGGCGTGGTCGATGACCATCTGAAGGAAATTATTGGCCTTTTCCAATTTATCGTAAAAGGATAAATAATTTTGAGACAGTTCAAAATTTTCAAGCTGGCATTTTTCGGCCACCTGTTCCCTGAGGATGTTCAGCGCCGCAAACAGCCAGCACCGCCCCGACCGTTCCTGAGACGTCACGCCGCGGGTTTTGACTTCTACCGAAAAGGCACCCTTGAGCTTGGCCGCCGCGGCCGGCACGTACGCCAGCTGTTCCAAATCCGTTCGGCTCAGCGCGGCGTTCAGCGTCTGTGCCGTTTCGTCTTGGCGGTAATTGTCGCCAAACTGCTTCAATACTGCTTCTGTAATTTCTTTTTCCATATTTTTACCTCTACGCTTCTTTTTTCAGTCGATACGCCCGCTTCGCGATTTCGACAACCGTCTCGCACGCTTTTTTTAACGACGCAATCGGCAGGTATTCAAAGCGGCCGTGAAAATTCGCCCCGCCTGTAAACAAATTGGGACAAGGCAGTCCGCGGAAAGACAGCTGAGCGCCGTCGGTGCCGCCGCGGATCGGACTGATGACCGGCGTAACGCCCACTGCGCGCATCGCATCCTTTGCCAAATCCACCACGTCCATATGGCCGTCTTCGATTTTTTCGAGCATGTTGAAATACACGTCGTGATGAGTAACTGTGACGGTGCCCGCGCCGTATTTCTGGTTCAAAAAGTCGGCCATTTGGTCGAGCAGCGCCTTGCGCGCGTCAAACCGCGCCCGATCGTGATCGCGGACCAGCATGTGCATCGTGCATTTTTCGACGTCACCCTCAATTTTGTAGACGTGGAAAAAGCCCTCACGCCCTTCGGTGTATTCCGGCTTTTCGCCAGCCGGCAGCATCTGCTGCCACTCCGAGGCCACCGACAGCGCGTTGATCATTTTCCCTTTGGCGTCGCCAGTGTGCACGCTTCTCCCGCAAAAGGTCACCACCGGATTTTCGGCGTTGAAATTTTCGTATTCCAGTCCGCCCAGCTCGCCGCCATCCACGGTGAAAGCAAAATCGGCGCCAAAACGATCGACGTCAAAGCGGAGGGGGCTCCGACCCGTTTCCTCATCCGGTGTAAAGGCCACGCGGATTTTTCCGTGTTTTATTTCCGGATGCTGAATCAGCTCTTCCATCGCGCTGACAATCGCCGTCACGCCAGCTTTATCGTCGGCGCCGAGGAGCGTCGTGCCGTCAGTAAAGATCACGTCCTGCCCCGCGTATTGGGTCACTTCAGGAAAAGCCGCCGTCGAAAACACGATGTTCTTTTCGACATTCAGCACCACGTCACCGCCGTCGTAATTTCGGACAATCTGCGGGTGCACGTCTTTTCCAGGCGCGTCCGGAGACGTGTCCATATGAGCGATCAAGCCGACGACCGGCCCGTCCTCAGCCACATTTGCCGGCAGTGTCGCCATGATGTAGCCGTTGGCGTCCAGCTCAACCTCCTGCATGCCGATGCGTGTTAACTCTTGGGCTAAGGCCTGTGCGAAGACCAGCTGTCCCGGTGTGCTCGGACAGACCTGATCGTTCTCTTCATCCGACTGCGTGTCGAACGACACGTAGCGCAAAAAGCGCTCAATCAATTTCGTTGTGTCCATTGTTCAGGCATCCTTTCTACATTGCATTCATTTTAAATTAATTTTAGTTTATCACACGAAAGAAACCCCTGCCACGGCAAATGCGCGGTAAACATTTGCACGTAAACAAAAAAACACCGGCCGAAGCCGGTGTATAGTATTTTCTTATTTTTCGCTGAAATCCGTCACGATGGTGCCGTCCGCATGGTAGCGCTGATTGCCGAAATACTTGTTGTGCGCGTATTCGATGCCGTTCCAATTCAGCGGCGTGTAGACTTCCGCAATTTCCGGAAGGTGGACGTCCTTCAACGCCCATTTCAGGAATTCCTCGGTGCCGGTACGGTCGACGATATAGCCGATGTGTTCCTTGCCGCCCGGTGAATCGGGGTTGATATAATGTGCGGTGTAGTCGTAGACGTTTTTGATAATCTGAATGATGCTGTCTTCGTCCGCCCATTTGATAAAATCGACGCCCATTCTCGGATTCTTCTTCCCGGTTCGGCCGAGGAGCGTCACGCGGTAATACTTTTTCTGGCTCCGCGTCCAGGCCAGATTCGGGCAGGCATTGATACACTCGCCGCAGCCAATACATTTGTAAGCGTCGCGCTGTGGACGGAAACGCACTTTTTCCAGCGCGTCGACGGATTTGGACCGGCAAGCCTTGATGCAGGCGCCGCAGCTGATGCAGCGTTCCGGATCGAGGTGGGGCTCGGTCATGCCCATGATACCAATGTCGGCCATTCTGACTTTTTGACAGTCGTTAGGGCACCCGGTTAAAACGATTTTGACGTGGAGATCGTTCGGGAAAATGACCTTTTCGATGCGCTGGGCAAAGGCTGTCGTGTCGTAACAGGCGTAAGGACAAACGCGGTTTCCGACGCAGGCTGAGACGTTGCGCGTCCCGGATGCCGGGTAGCCTTCTCCCCGTTCCCTGCCTGTCTGGTTGACGTCGGTCCCGTCGATGATTTCCTGAAGCGCCGCGTTGACTTCATCCATTTTTTCAAAGGGAATGCCTGGAATTTCGAAGCCCTGGCGCGCCGTCAGATTGACGTGGCCGTTGCCGTATTTTTCCGCGATTTCCTGAATTTTACCAAGGTATTCTGCCTTAAGGAAGCCGCCGGGCACCCGAACCCGTGACGAGGTGATCCCTCTATTTTTGGTTACGCGAAAGGCGTTCTTTTTTAATTGTTTGGTATTGATGTCCATCGTGTCCTCCTAGTCGACCATCGTCTTGCTCTTTAGATACGGGAAAACCGGACCGTCGATGCAGACGTAAGTGTTGCCGATTTTACAGTGGCCGCATTTGCCGAGACCGCAGCACATTTTCCGTTCCTGAGACAGCCAGATATTTTCTTCCGGTATTCCCAGTTCGATCAGTCCTGCGATGGTAAAGCGCATCATCGGCGGCGGCCCGACGACAATCGCCTTCGTGTTCGCCAAATTTTTCGGCGTCAGTTCCGGCACAACCGCTGTGACAAATCCTTCGCGGTAGCCTGGCTGACCCTTCGCGCTGTCCACGGTCATTCTCAAATCGATGTGTGCGTCCCAATATTTCAAATCGTCGCGGAACAGCATGTCGTCCGGTGATTTAAACCCGACAATGGCCGTCATGCCGTCCACAGCTTCTGGATGATGGGCGTAATGGTCGATGACACCGCGAACCGGTGAAACCCCAGTCCCGCCGGCGACCACGATCAGTTCGGAGCCGTCGTAATCGGAAAATTGAAAGCCGTTGCCGTAAGGCCCGCGGATTAAAAGGCTGTCGCCTTCGTAGCGTTCGAAAACCTCGTTGGTCACGACGCCGACACGGCGGATCGTGAAATCGATGGTGTCGTCGCCGATCCCGCTGACTGAAATCGGCGCTTCGCCGTATTTCGGCATGGAAATTTCGAAGAACTGGCCGGGTTTGACCTTTTCCTTCGCCCCGTCAAAATGCATCCGGAAGGTGTATTCGGTCTGGGTGTGACGGATGACTTTTTCAATTTTTGAAGCAAATGGAATGTATTGATTCTTAGTCATTGCCGCGCACCTCCTTCATGCCGTCTTCCAGGTGGTTGATAATATTTGAAAATGAAATGTATTCCGGGCAAATGTCGTCGCATCGGCCGCAGCCCACGCACATCTGATAGCCAAAGCGTTCTCTGAAATCCAACACCTTGTGCAGAGTTTTAAAGCGCATCCGCTGGCCGTTTTTCTGACGGTAGCTCCCGCCGCCGGCCACGTCCGTGTAGCCGTCGACCATGCAGGAGGCCTGAATCCGGCGCCGTTCGCCGACTTTGCCGTTGTCGTCGTAATAGACATCCTGCATCGTAAAGCAGGTGCAGGTCGGGCACACGAAATTGCAGCGGCCGCAGTTGATGCAGCGGCTGTCGTACTGATCCCACATCTTACTCATGCCGACTTTGTAGCTCAGGTCTTCTGGGATGTTCACCTTCACCTTATTTTCAGTGACCCGCTGGGGCGCAACGTCTGCCGATGCCGCGCCGGCCGCCTTTAACAATTCATTCCATTCGTCCTTTTTACAATCCAGACGATAATGACCGTCTACCAAATCGACGCTGAAGTCGTAATTGTCGGCCATATTGGACTGCATCGAGACGCAGAATCCGTTTTCGCAGGATTCAGAACAGCCGATTAAGGCAAAGGCCATGTCCCTGCGTCTTCTTTCGTAATAATAATCCGGATCGCCATTTTTCATATAAATTTGATCCATCCGTTTCACCGCGGCCAGATCACAGCTTCTCAGAAATACCAATTTCTTCTTGACTGGCCCTTCTGTTTCGCCGGCGTGATTTTCCGCGAAATAAAACAGCGTTTCCGATGGCGGCAGTACCGCCTCTTTCCACGAATACGCGGACTTTTCGTTGAACTCAATTTCGTCCAGCGATTCGATGACGGCGTAACGGACCGCATCCGTGTCGGAAAAGCGTCCCCCGCCATTAAATTTCTTCGGTGCCCAGATTTCGTACGCTTCTTTCAGCTTGTCGATGAAATCTGAAAATTGCTCCCGATCGGCAATATAACCCATAAATCCTCCTTCTGTATCAGCATAATTTAATTATGCAAACCATTTCTTTATTAATTTTAGCATTTTTTATTGTTTTTGTCAGTTGTTTTTACAACGATATGGTCATTAATTGTTTAATTCGTGTAAATTTTATCAATTATATTCCGAACATTTGCCATTTACTTCAAATGTGCGCGTGTTTTTCCGCATCGCTGCCGCGTAAAGGACGACGCAGAGCGCGATCGACACCAAATCGGCAGCCGGCTGCGCCCAAACCAGCCCATTTATGCCAATCGCAGCGTTTAATATAAAAAGCAGCGGCAGATAGACGAGCCCCTGCCGGCTAATATTGACAAAGAAAGATGAGACGGCCGCGTTCATTGCCTGAAGGGCGTTGAGAATCGTGTAGTATATGCCAAAGAGTGGACCTGTGATCAATAAAATGCGGGAGAAACGCACCGCGTAGTCAAATGCGCTTTGATTGCCTTTCTTTTTGAGACTTTAAATATAGATAGCTACAGTTTTGTGTGTAAAAAAAGTGATTTTTAAAACGCGGGCGTTACGCCAGATTTTTTCAGCCCGCTCATAAAATTCACGGAACAGGGCTTTTTCATTTGTCCAGTGTTTTTTTGAAAATTTTCAAATAATTTTGCAATCCGCTTTACAAAACGACAGGGCCGTGATAAAATGTAAAGCAAATTCAATATCGGTGAAATTGGAAACGCACACTCCTGAAGTGATAACGAACAACACGGTGATCACGAGAGGAGTTTTTTTTATGCCTAAAAACAAATTTGAAAACTTTATTTTTACCGTCATCATGGCTTTCATCATGGTCTACGCGATGATCTGCTACAACATTTCGCTGAACATCGGCGGCATGACCAATCAGGTCTTCCTGATGGCCTTCTCTGAGCTGAGAATCATGTGGCCGGTGGCCATCGTGCTAGAAATGTTCGTGATGGAAAGACCGGTCATCTACCTGACAAACCGCGTCGTCACAAAAGACATGCCGTTCATCTGGATCCTTTTAATCCGATGCTCGCTGACCGTCTGCCTGATGTGCCCGGCAATGAGCTTCGTCGCGACGCTGCTTTTCAAAAATTTCGCGCAGTCCGGATTTGTCGGCATGTGGCTTCAGACCACGGCCATGAATTTCCCGATGGCACTGGCTTGGCAGATCTTTTTTGGCGGCCCGCTCGGGCGTCTGTGCTTCCGCCTGATCTTCAGAAGACAAAAGCGTCAAGTTCCTTCCGCTGAAAGTGTCTCCGAATAATCGCCGTCTGCAGCGCGTCCGCCCTCTTGTTGACAACTGTGTTAGACTTAAATCAAAAACAAGGGAGGCGGACCGATGATTTTATATTCCAGCATGCGCACAGACATCCCGGCGTTTTACAGCGATTGGTTTTACAATCGGATTGCCGACGGCCGAGTCCTGGTCCGCAATCCCTATTATCCCCAGCACGTGTCGCAATATCGGCTCACGCCCGATGTTGTCGACATTTTTTACTTTTTGACGAAAAATCCCGAACCGATGCTGAGCCGCCTCGACCGGCTCAAAGCCTTCCGCACCTTCTGGCACATCACCCTCACGCCCTATCAACGGGATATCGAACCCAACGTCCCGGATAAACATGACATCATCCGTGCCTTTAAAGCGCTGTCCCGCTGCGTCGGGCCCGATCGCGTCGAGTGGCGGTACGATCCGATTTTCGTAACCGGCCCATACAGTGTCGCCTACCACATCGACGCCTTCGAAAAACTCGCGACGGCGCTGGAGGGCGCCACGCACCGCTGCGTCATCAATTTTATCGATCTGTATCAAAAGGTTCGGAAAAATTTTCCTGAGGTTTCCCCGATCACGGCGTCGCAGCGCCAGGCGATCAGCGCAGCCATTGTCAAAAGCTGCCGCGCCCACGGCATGATTCCCTGCGCTTGTGCGTCCAACGGCGATCTCGCCGCTGTCGGTTTCGACTGCTCCGGATGTATGACAAAAGAAAAGGTCGAGCGCCTCTACCACGAAGCGATCGACCCACCGGCTTCTCGGATTGGCGCCGGCACCGGCGCCCTGGCCGGCTGTCCCTGCATCACCGGCTACGACATAGGCGCCTACAACACCTGCCCCCACGGCTGCAGGTACTGCTACGCCAATTACGATTTAGAAACCGTTCGAACCAATTACCGTAAACACGACCCCGCCGCACCGTTTTTAATCGGCGGCTCGCTGCCCGGCGATATCCTGCACGACGCCCACCATACCTCCTGGATGACCGGTCAGCTCACCTTATTTTAAATTTTTTAGCCTTTTACCAGCAGTGATTTAACGATCACTGCTTTTTTATTTTGTCAACGCTTCGGCGCACCAGATGTACCCCGCCGCGCAGCGCTTTTCAGGATCCTTGAAGTGGTTGCCCGGATGCCATGCCAGCGTGCAGCTTTCAACCGACGCATTTTGTTTGAGCACGTCGTATTGGTAGCGGATGTTGTCGCCGACCTGCGCCATAACCTGATTGCGCGCCTTTTCCTCTTTATCGCCAAGGCTTAAATAAATCGCTGGCACCTTGGGCGCGTGGGCGTCGCTGTAATCCCGCCATCCGGGAAACCAGACTGAAGGTGACGCTGCCATGACCGCCGCGAAGGCGTCTGTTTGATAAGCACACCAAAGGGCAAACAGCCCGGCCAGGGAGTAACCGCCGACGACAATCGGCGTTGTTTCGGAAAGCCCCGCCCGGGCGCGCACTTCGGGGATGAACGTCCCGCTGACGAAAGCCAAGGTGTCTGCCGCGCCGTGGCCAAAGCCTTCCTTTCCGAAAACCGGCGGCGCGTCCCACGGCGTCAGATCGGCGTTCCAATCGCCGACGTAAAAATCGGCAAAAACAAAGGGTTGTTCGATTTGTTGATTCATGATCTCCAGCATCGCCGGAAGGCCTTCAGCGTCGTGATCGTCCACCGCCTGAATGAAAATCAGTTCTGCTTCACGACCGTCACCGCCCGGTGTGCACAGTTCGCAGGCTTTTCCTGCTAGTTTAAAGGCTGCCTTTTTCATTGATTTTCCTCCTGTGGATATTTTATGTCATTATAACACATATCATACGGGTCAGGCACCTCTAGAAAATTGCCACGAATCTCTTTAAGCGTGTGTTCAAAATGATTATTATTTTGCGATCCTATTTCTAATCTATACAACACCATCATTACAGCCGCCTAACGGCGGATTTTTTATTGTAAATTTTTTATTGACATTTTAATTCAAAGGGTTTATGATGACATTAATAAAATTTGTAATGTATTTAGATTCAACAGATTGAAGAGGAGAACGCAATGAACGCACAAGATTGTTTGAACATGCTCAGAGAAATTCGCGACGTGGCCTTCGCAACCGTCGATGCCGACGGCAGACCCCACAACCGCATCATCGATGTCATGATCGTCGAGGACGAAAAGCTCTATTTCTGCACCGCAAGGGGCAAGGATTTTTATAAAGAACTGACCGCTAATCCAAATGTCGCGATCACTGGACTGAATCAAAACTGGCAGGCTGTTCGGCTGACCGGAGAAGCGAAGCGGATCACAGAAGATCACGATCAATGGATCGACCGCATCTTCGAAGAAAATCCGTCGATGAACGGCGTGTATCCCGGTGACGCCCGCTACATCCTCGATCCCTTTGTAATTGACGCGGGACAGCTGGAATGCTTTGACTTATCCTCGCATCCGATCCACCGGGAATACTTTACCTTCGGCGCGGAAAAGGACGTGCAGACGCCAGGATTCTTGATCACGGACAGCTGCATTGAATGCGGCACCTGCCAGTCCGTCTGCCCACAGAACGCGATCGAAGCCGACAGCCCCTACCGGATCCGTCAGGACGCCTGCCTACACTGCGGCCTGTGCTACGAAAACTGCCCGGTTTCCTGCATCGTGCGCCGGGACGAAAACTAACTGCACCTCTGTTTGAGGCTGAAGACAGGCGCATCTGCGCGTGCCGGAAAGGACATCCATGATCACTTCAACCTTTAAGCTGCTGGCCGCCCGCCGGGATTTCTTTCTCGGCCTGCTGATCGAGCATCTCGAAATTTCTTTTGCCGCGATCGCCATTGCCATTGTCTTTGGCGGCCTCGTCGGCATCCTGATCGCCGAGTATCAGAAATCGGCCAAGCCGACCCTCGGCGTCATCAATTTTTTATACACCATCCCTTCCATTTCGATGCTGGGGTTCCTGATTCCCTTTTCAGGCGTCGGCAACACCACCGCTGTCATCGCGCTCACCATTTACGCGCTGCTGCCGATGGTCCGCGCCGTCCACACCGGACTCACCAACGTCGATCCGGCGATCGTCGAGGCAGCAAAGGGCATGGGCAGCACCAAACGGCAGGTGCTCTTCAAGGTGAAGCTGCCATTGGCCATGCCCGTCATTCTTTCCGGCATCCGCAATATGATCACGATGACCATCGCTTTGGCCGGTATCGCCTCCTTCATTGGGGCCGGCGGCCTCGGGGTGGCGATTTACCGCGGCATCACGACCAACAATGCTGCCATGACCCTCGCCGGCAGTCTGCTCACTGCGGTTTTGGCGTTGGTAGCGGACCTGCTCCTCGGCCTGCTGGAAAAACAGCTCCAAAAACGCTCCGTCAAGGCGCGGAAGCGCACGAAGGAGGTGCTGATCGCCATCGCCGCTGTCGTGATCGGCGCCATCGTCTTCGCGGTCGTTCCTAAAAAACAAAACGCGACGATTCACATCGCGACCAAACCAATGACAGAACAGTACATCCTCGGTGAAATGCTCGACATTTTGATTGAACAGGATACCGATCTCAACGTCAAGCTCACTCAAGGTGTCGGCGGCGGCACCTCCAACATTGAGCCGGCACTGGAAAGCGGCAAGTTCGACCTTTACCCGGAATACACCGGCACCGGCTGGAATATGGTGCTCAAAAACAAATCGGTCTACAGCGAGGACCAGTTTAAGACGCTGCAAAAAGCTTACAACAAGAAGGGCTTGACGTGGGCGGGCATGTACGGCTTTAACAATACCTACGGCCTCGTCGTCCGCAAGCCGATCGCCGACCAATACAACATCAAGACCTATTCCGACCTTCGCGATCACGCTCAGGATCTCACCTTCGGCGCCGAATACGACTTTTTCGAACGCAAGGACGGCTACGACGCCCTCTGCAAGACCTACAACATGCGTTTCGGCAAGACGATGGACATGGACATCGGTCTCAAATACAAGGCCTTATCAGAAAACCAGATCGACGTCATGGTCGTGTTCACCACAGATGGGCAGCTCGCCGACGCCAACGCCGTGGTGCTCAAAGACGATAAAAATTTCTTCCCCTCTTACCGCTGCGGCAATGTCGTTCGGACAGAAGTCTTAAATGCGCATCCTGAGCTCAAAAAGGTCTTTAAAAAGCTGACCGGCAAAATCAGCGACGCAGACATGGTCAAGATGAACAACGAAGTCGACGTCAAGAAAAAAGAACCTCGGGACGTCGCCAGAGCTTTCTTAAAAGAAAAGGGATTATTAAAATAAGAGGTAAAAAATGAACGAACCTGTGATTCAATTTGAACACGTCACCAAAAAATACGGCGAAGCGACGATCATTCCGGATCTGAGCTTTGCTGTCGCGCGCGGCGACTTCGTCACCATCATCGGCTCTTCGGGATGCGGCAAAACGACGACCCTCAAAATGATCAACGCGTTAATTGCGCCCACCGCCGGCGACATTTTCGTCCAAGGCAAAAACATCCGCGATGTCGACCACATCATGCTCAGGCGCAACATCGGCTACGCCATTCAGGGCAGCGTCCTTTTTCCGCACATGACCGTCGAGCAGAACATCGCCTACGTGCCCAATCTCTGGAACAAGAATGACCACAAACGCACGGAGGCCGCCATTGACAAGTGGATGGCCATCGTCGGGCTGGACCCGGCGATGAAGGACCGCTTCCCGGCGGAGCTCTCCGGCGGCCAGCAGCAGCGGGTCGGTATCGCGCGAGCCCTCGCCGCCTCGCCGGAAATTCTGCTGATGGATGAACCCTTCGGCGCGGTCGACGAAATCACCCGAAGCAGCCTCCAGGACGAAATCGCGAGAATCCACCGCGAAACGGGCATCACTGTGCTCTTTGTCACTCACGACATCAAGGAGGCCCTCAAGCTCGGCACCACGGTCATGATCATGGATCATGGCGAAATTCAGCAGTACGATACCCCTGACGAAGTACTCGCCCATCCGGCTAATTCTTTCGTCGGAAGGTTTTTCCGAAACGAACGACACATCTGCACGATGCCCGACGACAAAATCGGCGAATGTGCATACAACCGCGTTCACGCGTAAAAAAGCGGGGTACCTGCCCCGCTCAATTTTTATCAAAATTTACAAATACCTTCCCGTCACGCTTTCCGCACAATTTTTAACAGCTTCCACCGTCCCGGCCGCGACGATGCGCCCGCCTTCTTCGCCGCCGCCCGGCCCCATATCGACGAGGTAATCGGCGTTGTGAATCACGTCGAGATCGTGTTCGATGACCACAATCGTCGCGCCAAAATCAATCAGCGTCTGGAAGACCGTCAGCAGTGTTTTCACGTCGAGGGGATGCAGGCCGATGGTCGGTTCGTCGAAGACGAACAGCGCGTCCTTTTGAGGGCGCCCCATCTCGCTCGCCAGCTTGAGCCGCTGGGCTTCGCCGCCGGAAAGCCCCGGCGTCGCCTCGCCCAAGGTGAGATAGCCTAGGCCAAGATCGTGCAGCACCTGAAGGCGCCTGCACACCGCCGGCAGGCCCTGACAGGCGTCAAACGCCTCGTCGACGCTCATCGCCATCAGCTGCGGCAGCGTCAACGCCTTTTTCGCTTTGTTGTGCCAATGAATGTGGTCCGCCTCCGCGCTGTAGCGCGTACCGCCGCAGTCCGGGCAGGTGATTTCCACATCGGGTAAAAACTGCACGTCCAGGCTGATCGTACCTGTTCCCTCACAGGTCGGGCATTTGAGTGCGCCGGTATTGTAGGAAAAGGCACCGGGCTTGAAGCCGGCCGCCTTTGCCTCGTCGGTCTGGGCGAAAATCTTGCGCAGCCTGTCGTGGACCCCTGCGTACGTCGCCACCGTCGAGCGGACGTTGATGCCGATAGGCGTCGCGTCGATCAGCTTGACCTGTTCAATGCCCGGCGCCTCAATTCTTTTGATGTGCGCCGGAAGCGGCCGCCCCTCGATTTGCGCCGTCAATCCAGGGATGAGGCTCTCCAAAATCATCGTCGTCTTGCCCGAGCCGGAAACCCCGGTGACCACTGAGAGCCGCCCTTTCGGGAAGGTGGCGTCTAGCGGCTTTACCGTATGAATCGGTCCGGTTTGCATGCGAATGGCCCCGTTGTCAAACAGCTCCGATTCCGGGCAGCGCTTTCGAACCTGGACGGTTTCTCCAGAAAGATAGGGCCCGATAATCGATGCCGGGTTCTTTTCCATTTTTGCAACCGGCCCCTGGGCGAAGACCTGTCCACCGTCGGCGCCGGCCTTCGGTCCCATTTCAATCAGCCAGTCCGCCTGTCTTAAAACCTGTGTGTCGTGATCCACCAGCACCACCGAATTGCCGTCGTCAATCAAATCGCCCATCACCCTGGTGAGCCCTTCGATATTGGCCGGGTGCAGCCCAATCGACGGCTCGTCCAATACGTAAAGTACACCGGTCGTCCGATTGCGCACGGCCCGGGCCAGCTGCATCCGCTGACGCTCGCCAGTCGACAGCGTCGACGCGGCGCGGTCCAATGTGATGTAGCCCAGCCCCAGATCCAAAAGGCGCTTCGCGGTGCCTTCAAAAGACGCACAGATGCTCGCCGCCATCGGCCGCATCTCGTCCGGCATCGTCCCCGGCACGCCTTTGACCCACCCGCAAAGGGCGGTAAGCGTCATTTGGCAGGCCTGATCCAGCGTAATCCCTCTGAGCTTCGGCGCCCGTGCCGCTTCGGAAAGCCGAGTCCCGCCGCAGTCCGGGCAGACTGCCGTCTTTAGAAATTTCTCAACCCGTTTCATGCCCTTTTCGTCCTTGACGTGGGACAGCGCATTCTCCACAGTGTATTTTGCGTTGAAATAGGTGAAATCCATGTCGCCGGACGCGCCGCTGGTTTTGTTCTGATAGATGATGTTCTTTTTGACGGCTGGGCCGTTAAACACAATGTCCCGCTCCTTCGGCGTCAAATCCTTAAAGGGCACGTCGGTGCGCACGCCCATTTCTCTGGCGATGTCCTTCATCAACGACCACATCAGCGTCTGCCACGGCCGCACAGCGCCTTCGTCGATGGACAGCGTTTCGTCCGGCACGAGGGTTGCCTCGTCGACAGTACGCACCAGCCCCGTGCCTTCGCAGGTTGGGCAGGCGCCGCGGCTGTTGAACGCCAGGTCCTCCGCGCCTGGCCCGTAAAACTGCGCGCCGCACGTCGGACAAGTAATGGCCTTCATCGCCGCCACATTGAGCGACGGCGGCACGTAATGGCCGTTGGGGCACCGATGGCTGCCCAATCGGGAAAACATCAGGCGCAGGCTGTTCAAAAGCTCGGTCGCCGTGCCAAAGGTGCTGCGCACCCCTGGCACCCCCGGGCGCTGCCGCAGGGCCAGCGCCGCTGGAATATAGCGGACCGCCTCCACCTCTGCCTTCTCCGCCTGGGTCATGCGCCTGCGCGTGTAGGCGGAAAGCGCCTCCAAATAGCGGCGGGAACCCTCGGCGTAAAGGACCCCCAGCGCCAGAGACGACTTGCCCGATCCGGAAACGCCGGCGATGCCGACCACTTTGTTGAGGGGGATGTCGACGTCGATATGTTTGAGATTGTGGACGTCCGCCCCCCGCACTTCGATTTTATTTGGCATTTTTTCGTGATTCTGTCCCATCAGCCTGCCTCCTGCATTGATACAATATTTTATTTATTGTACCATTACTTGAGCTGGACGCTTTAATGATTACGCAATAAAATTATTTGACAAAAATTTTTCTGTCGTTTAGGATAATATTAAAGTCTTTTCAAGCGACACATGATGTCCTTTGTAACGGCTTTTTTCTTTTGACACATTTTGTGTCCCATTTCCACAACTAAATAAAAGACAGCTCAAAGCAGAACCCTTTCGGAACTGTTGTCTGGCGTTTGTTCGGCCAGTCCTACGTCTAAAAGATGTCGCGACCTGTCACAGGAAAGGAGTTATTTTATGAACAATCCAAAACCCGTGAAACACGCGGCAGCTGTCTTAACGGCCATTGCACTTGGCGCTTTTCTGGCGACATTTAACGAAACCTTTTTAAACGTCGCCTTGACGCCGATCATGCACACCTTTCACATCAATTCCGGTCAAGTTCAATGGGTCTCCACTGCCTACATGCTGGTAGCAGCCGTCACCGTACCGATGGTCAGCTTTCTGTTCCGCAGTGTGCCTACCCGCCGCTTAACCACGGTGGCCTTTATCTTTCTGCTGGCAGGCTCTTTAATTGGCGCTTTCTCAACAGCTTTTCCCGTTTTGATTGTCGGCCGCTGTGTCCAGGCCGTGGGCACTGGCATGATCGTCCCAATCGGCATGAACCTGACACTGCTCATCGCACCCAAGGGGCGCCTCGGCACCTATATGGGCGTCGTCAGCGCGGTGACGCTGCTGGGTCCGGCATTCGGCCCCATCGCTGGCGGCCTGTTATTGTCCGTCTCTGACTGGCATCTCTTATTTTTCGTTTTTTCCGCGCTGACTGCGGCTGCACTTGTCTTCAATGTCATTTTCATCGACGATTACGCTGCCCTCAGCCAGCCGAAACTCGACGTCCTCTCTGTGATTTTGGTTAGCCTGACGCTACTTGGGATCATGTACGGCATTTCGACCATCTTCTCGCAAAGCGTCATCGTCGCGATTCTGGCTTTTGTCATCGGGATCGTCAGCGCGGGGCTGTTTATCCGGCGCCAGCATCAATTGGCCGAACCCCTTTTGGACCTGCGTCCCTTTAAGGATGCGTCCTTTGTCAAGGGCATTGCCGTTGTCTTCATCGCCTTCATGTCGGTCTTCGCGATGAACATTCTGCTGCCGCTCTACATGCAGAACGCTCTCGGATTCTCAGCCCTCGATGCAGCACTGACTTTATTGGTGCCCTGCTTATCCTGCGTCGTCTTTGCCCCGCTGGCCGGCAGTCTTTACGATCGATACGGCTTTAAACATTCCCTGCCGATTTCCCTTTTGGTGATGGCCGCTTTTCTGCTCCTCATGTCGACGGTGACCGGCACCCACACCGCGGGCGTACAGATTGCCCTCATTTATCTGCCGATTCTCGCCGGCTGCAACTTCAGTATCGGACCGACCCAAAGCTACGTGTTGGACAACTTGTCTGAAGACCTGCATCCCCACGGCGTCACGATCTGCTACACCGCGATCCAAACGGCTGGATGCTTTGGTTCATCCCTTTACGTCGGCATCCTCAGCGCCGTCGAACAGGGGCGGCTCGCCGCCGGTTTTAAGAGCGCACTGGCTGTCACTGGCGGCTTCCATGTCAGCTGCGCCACTGCCGCGGCTGTCGCGCTCATCGGATTCGTCGTCGCATTGTCATTAACCTGGCATCCCTTTGCCGCCGCTCCGAAACAAAGCAGCGAACAGTTGTCATAGTCCATCATTAAAAAGGTCATCTTGTGATGAGATGGCCTTTTTGCTTGCGGTACGATTGTGATGCGATGCGCCGCCTGCAAATCGCCATGTTTTCTTAAGAAGAAATGCGCTAAAATAGAAGCAAATTGTTTATCTGTTGATTATTAATAGAAAAAGGAGAATGCTATGCCTTGTACTACGCTTTTAGTCGGTAAACGCGCGTCCTACGACGGTTCAACGATGATCGCTCGAAATGACGATTCGGGTGCCGGCCACTACACACCGAAAAAATTTGCCGTCGTCACACCCGACGCACAGCCGCGTCACTACCGTTCGGTCTTAAGCCACGTCGAAATTGATCTGCCGGACAACCCGATGCGCTACACCAGCGTGCCCAACGCGCTGGCGGGCGAAGGCATCTGGGCCGCGGCCGGCGTCAACGCTGCCAACGTCGCGATGACCGCGACCGAAACCATCACCTCCAACGAACGGGTGCTCGGCGCAGACCCGTTGGTCCATTACCTGCCAGCTGAAGCGTCGCCGGACGGTATCGAAAAGCCCGGCGGCATCGGTGAAGAAGATTTCGTCACCCTCGTGCTGCCCTATATCTCAAGCGCGCGGGAGGGTGTGCTGCGTCTCGGCAGCCTTCTTGAAACATTCGGCACCTACGAAATGAACGGCGTGGCCTTTTCCGACGCCGATGAAATCTGGTGGATGGAAACGATCGGCGGTCACCATTGGATCGCGCGCCGCGTGCCGGACGACCGCTACGTCGTGATGCCCAATCAGCTCGGGATCGACCAATTCGATCTCGAGGACGCCTTCGGCGAACAGCGCAATTTCCTCTGTTCCTCTGATCTGAGGACCTTTATCGCCGATCATCACTTAAACCTGTCCTTCGACAACAGCTTGAATCCCCGGGAGTCCTTCGGCAGCCACGACGACGCGGATCACGTCTACAACACGCCGCGGGCCTGGTTCATCGGGCGGTATTTCAACCCGACCACGTACATTTGGGACGGCCCAGACGCCGACTTCACGCCTGAATCTGATGACATTCCCTGGAGCTTTGTGCCCGAACGGAAAATCACGCCGGAGGATGTGAAATACGTCCTCTCCTCTCACTATCAGGGTACCCCCTACGATCCCTACGGCAGCTATGGCGAAGATAACCGCCGCGGCGCTTACCGCTCCATTGGCGTCAACCGCAACGATTTTCTCGCCATGCTCCAGATCCGCCCGGACATGCCGGCACACGCTCGGGCTTTACAATGGCTGTGCTTCGCGTCCAATCCATTTAACGCCTGGATTCCGCTGTACACCCAAATTGACACCGTGCCCGCTTTTCTTGCCACGACAGGCGAACACACTTCAACCGACAGCTTCTACTGGTGCAGCCGTCTAATCGCTGCCTTGGCCGACGCCGGCTATCAAAACTGCCTGAATCACATCGAGCATTACCAACAGGCCGTCCAGTCAAAGGGACAGGCCATGCTCGCCCATTACGATCCGCTGTTGAAGCAATCTGACCCCAGCGAAGCTCAGGCCCTTTGCGAAGAGGCCAATGCCGCCGTCACCGACGCGCTGGAAAAGCTGTGTCACAACACGCTGGATCTCGTCCTCTTTGAAACCAGCAATTTGATGAAAAACGCCTACGCGCGGTCGGATGCGTAGGTGTGACGCCTTTCACCGGCTCTAAAATTTTAAGCCTGCGGTGAAACCTTATACGTAAATCTGTTTTCGTTAAATTTGAAGGCTATGATATACTTTAATTAATCATCATAGAAAATTAATATGGAGGAATGCTATGGAGAAATCCAAGGTTTATTTCACCGATTTTAGAACACGGCTTGGTGTCCCGCTCACGACAAAGCTGCAGAAACTGATCAAAAAAGCGGGAATCGGCGATATCGACATGCAGGGCAAGTTCGTCGCCATCAAAATGCACTTCGGCGAACTCGGCAATCTCGCCTACCTGCGGCCGAACTACGCCAAGGCGGTCGCCGACATTGTCAAGGAACAGGGCGGTCTACCGTTTTTGACCGACTGCAATACCCTCTACCCTGGCAGCCGCAAGCACGCGCTGGAACATTTGGACTGCGCCAATCTCAACGGCTTCAATCCGACCACGACAGGCTGTCAAATCATCATCGGCGACGGGCTCCGCGGCACAGATGACATCGAAGTGCCGGTCCACAACGGAGAATACTGCAAAACCGCAATGATCGGCCGTGCGGTGATGGACGCGGATATCGTCATCAGCCTGACCCACTTCAAAGGGCACGAACAGGCCGGCTTCGGCGGATGTATCAAAAATATTGGGATGGGCTGCGGTTCCCGCGCTGGCAAAATGCTGCAGCACCAGAGCGGTCATCCCCATGTGATCGAAGACAACTGCCGCGGATGTCAGCGCTGCGCGACAGAATGCGGTTCTGACGCAATCACGTATCTTGAAAAAGAAATTGACGGCAAAAAAGTCAAGAAGGCGTATATCGATCCGGAAATCTGCAAAGGCTGCGGCCGCTGCATCGGCGCCTGCGCCTTCGACGCCATTGAAAATGATAACTGGGATGCGCCGGCACTGCTCGGCTGCCGGATGGCCGAATACACGCAAGCCGTCTGCTACGGCAGACCGACCTTCCACATCAGCCTCATTACCGACGTGTCGCCGAACTGCGACTGCCACGGCGAAAACGACGCCCCGATTCTTCCCGATATCGGAATGCTCGCTTCCTTCGATCCAGTCGCCCTCGATCAGGCCTGTGTCGACTTGTGTGAAAAGGCGTCGCCGATTCAGAATTCTCAGCTCGGGGATAACATGGCCTCACCAGATTTTCACGATCACGGTGATGTCTGGCTCAACAGCAACCCGAACGTCGCGTGGAAAGAAACCCTCGAACACGGTGAAAAAATCGGACTGGGTTCGAGAGATTACGAACTCGTCACGATGAAATAAGCGGCGCCATAACCGCCTTGACACCACAAAAGGGGCTGTGAAAAAACACAGCCCAATGAAAGAAGGACCTGAGACTCTTGTG
>NZ_CAIFFF010000013.1:0-52765 GCF_903789625.1 uncultured Pseudoramibacter sp.
AAATCAAACGAGGCTCTGAGTATTTTCTCAGAGCCTCGTTTGTCTACAGTCTGAGTCGAAGTGAAGTTCACTTCGACTTTTTTAGTGCGCTTTTTTGATTAAGCTTCAGCCTTCCACAGTCCATGGAGATTGCAGAATTCGTAAGCAGCGATTAGTTTGTCGTCCGCGGTCAATTCAAAAGAAGCCTTCGGCGCTTCGCCTGGTTTTAAGTATTTGACCTGAACGCCCTGAGCGGTTTCCAGTGCGATCCACTGAATGTAGTGTTTTTCGAGCATCGGGTGTTCGACGGAGCCGACCACGACGTCGACGTGAGTGCCGTTCTGAGTAATGACCGGGACGTGTTTTTCTGTTGCAGCATCTGTGGTGTTAGCGGTTAATTCGTCCATATCCACGCCGCAGCAAACTGGGGTGTACGGTGAATCCTGAAGTACATAAACCATCTGTCCACATTTCGAGCATTTGTAAATTTTCATATTGGCCTCCTTCTTTGTGCCTGTAATACGATTTCATAGCTTTATTATAGAACTTGAATTTCATTTTGTAAAGTGAGATCGGCGAAATAAATCCCGTCTTAAGATAAGATCTACTTTATCCAATATTAGAATTGTTCAAAACTAAATCTTAAATTAATCGTAATAATCTTTCGCTTTTTTCCGTCTTTTGAGCTCGGCCTTCAGCCAAGCAAAGGTCGCGTCCTCGCCCTCGTCCCGAAGTTTTTTGAGCAGAAACTCGAGCTCCTGATGAGTGGTGGGGTGCATGTAGGGCGAATCCTTCATGTGCTGGTAATAGTCCCACGGATGGTGCTCAGTGTATTGATCCTTTAAATAAATTTTACTCGCGGCGACGCGGTCGCAGAACATTTCCGCCACGTATTTGTACGGCATGCGGAAGCCGACCATTTTGGTGTGATCCTTGAGGTCCAAATCGATCCAGTACTCGAAATGGTGCTTGTTGCGGCCCTTGTGGTGCAGCCAAGCCCGGGAAATGCCTGTCTGTTTGCGGGCCTCGGCGTTGGGGCTGTGGGTGCCGGTGAAAAAGCGGACGCCCGTTGAGAACTCTGTCCAGCTGTATTTGCTCATGTCGTGGAGCAGCCCCTGCTTGTAAAGCCCAACCTTGAAGCAGTGCTTCATCACGAGCCATTTGTGGTGGGTGATGGTCTTGAAATGGCCCCAGCCCATAGATAATGCGTTTTTCATGATAAACCTTCTTTTATAATTGCACGATTTGATTTTTTGGCGATGTCGCGGTACATCCAGATGAAGATCAAAATGGACATGACCCCGGCGAGCAGCCACGCGGCCGGGTCGCACGCGCAGGACACGGCGTAGGAATGTAGGTGGATGCCGAGGACGGCAGTGCCGCCGCGCGCGGCCAGCTCGGTCAGGCCGCAGATCAGCGGCAGCATTGCGTAGCCGCAGCCTTCCATGCTGCTTCTGAAGATGAAGATCATCGCCAGCGGAATGTAGCACGGAATCGAAATTTTCGCGTAGGTCAGCGCCCAGGGCATCATTCGGGACAGTTCTTTGCCCGAGGAGAAAAACAGGCCCATGAACGTGCGCAGCGGCAGCACCATCAGCGCCATCGCGGCGATGGAATAGATCACCTCGATAATCACCGATATTTTAATCCCCTCGCGGATTCGGCCGAGGTCCCGCGCGCCGGCGTTCTGTCCGCAGAAGGTCGCCATCGTCTGACCCATTGCGATCATGCCCTGCATCAAAATGTTTTGTATTTTCGACGCGGCGGTGAAGGACGCGACGGCGTCGGCACCAAACAAATTGATCGCCGCCTGCATGATCATGATGCCGGAATCGGTGATCGCGTACTGCAGGGCCATCGGAATGCCCATTCGGATTTCAAAGGCGACGGCCCAGCGCTTCGGCCGCCAGTGATCGCGGCTGGGAATCAGCACTGGCACGCGGAGCACCGTGTACACCGCGCAGAGCACCGCCGAGATGCCTTGGGAGAGCACCGTCGCGGTGGCGGCACCGCCGACACCGGCGTGAAAGGTGATGATGAACAACAGGTCGAGCCCGACGTTGAGACACGCGGAAAAGACGAGGAAATACAGCGGCGCGCGGCTGTTGCCGACGGCGCGCAGAAAAGCGGAGAACAAATTGTAGAACACCGTGCAGAGCGTACCAAGACAGATGATGCGGATGTAGGCAAGGGCATCGCGGTAGACCGAGGCCGGCGTGTTCATCAGCTTGAGAATCTGTGGGGCGAAGGCCCAGAACAGCACAGTTAAAATCGCGGACAGGGCAAAGCCAAGCTCAATGCCCGTCGCGACTGAGACCTTGACGCCGCCACGGTCCCCAGCGCCGTAGCGCTGAGAGGTCAGCACCGTGAAGCCGGCGGTGATGCCGATGGCAAAGCCGCCGATCAAATACATCAGCCCGCCAGTGGAGCCAACAGCAGCCAGGGCGTCGGCGCCGATGAAGCGGCCGACGATGATCGTGTCCACCATGTTGTAGAGCATCTGGAAGACGTCGCCGATCAAAAGCGGAATCATAAATTTGATGATGAGCGGGAGAATTCTCCCCTTGGTCATATCCTGTTCCATTGCGTCCTCCTTTGATTTGGTTTTTGACAATGTTCATTATTATATCACACGCTTGAAAAATGCCAATGATAAAAGCGCGGCCTGGGGTTTGACAGTCGCTGGGGGAGTTATTATAATAGGTGTGCAAATAAGGAAATGGTTAAATTTTAGAACGAATTATATTTTACGGCGGCAATATGCAAAAATCACAAAAAAAATCAGACATTAAGATTAAATCGGCAAAAACCTACCTTCCCGGATTGGACGGGCTGCGGGCCCTTGCCATCATCGGCGTCACCTTTTTCCACCTGATCCCGAATGTTTTCGCGGGCGGCTATCTGGGCGTCCTCCTCTTTTTCGTCATCACCGGGTTTCTTTTGGCCTACACTACGGCTGAGCGGGACCACCGTGGCACGTTTACGGTGCCGAACTTTTACGCCAAGCGGGTCAAGCGGCTGTATCCGGAGCTCATTCTCGTCGTCTTCTTTTCAGTCGGCGTCATTCGGTTTCTTGTGCCCTGGGCGGTGCAAGGCATCCGGCTCGAGGTCGCGAGTGTTTTTCTCGGCGTCAACAACTGGTGGCAGATTGCCCAGAACGCGGATTATTTTAAGCGGATCGCGAGCGCTTCGCCCTTTACCCATCTGTGGTTTCTCGGCATCGAAATACAATACATTTTAATTTGGCCACTGATTTTTTGGGGCGGCAAGCAAATAAAGAAGCGGCGCGGTTTTTTCGCGGCGTGGTGCTTTGTGCTGCTTTTATCCCTCGTCAGCGCGGTGTGGATGCCGATCTGCTACCAGATCACCCACAACGTCACCCGGGTCTACTACGGCACCGATACCCGCGCCTTCGCCCTTCTTTTCGGGGCCTGTCTCGGACTCCTTAAATACGAAAGGGACGCCTCGAGAAAGCGCAGGCCGAGGCCACGCAGGGCGGGAATAAAAATCACGGCGGCGTTCTGGGGGATTATCGCGCTTGTGGTTGTCAGCTACGTCTTCATCAAAGGGCGTTACGCCTTTGTTTACGACGGCGGCATGGCGCTGTATACCCTGGCTTTCGGCGCGCTGCTGGCGATGACCGTGGACAGCCGACTGACCTTCGGCAGGCGGCTCGACCGCAGCCGCGTGCTCAAGTGGATCGGCAGCCACAGCTACGGCTTGTTTCTTTGGCAGTATCCGGTGATTTTCGTCTTTAATAACAAGGGCTGGCTCGATCATGCCGCGGGCGGCGTCCTCGCGCTCGTGCTGATCGGTGCGCTTTCGGCGTGGTCGGCGTGGCTCGTCGACTTTGTCGAAAAGAAGAAGTGGCGGCAGCCTTTCAAAAAGCAGGCGCTTAAAATCGCAGCGGTGGCGGTGGCCTGTGCCGCGGCGGTGATCTGCGGGCTGGGCCTTTACACGACAATAACGTCAAAGAACAGCCGAGCGGAGGTGCAGCAGGCGCTGAGATCCCGGCTTGAAAAGAATCAAAAGGCGATTTCAAAAACGAAGGACGGGACACCCATTTACCCTTGGACGGATCCGCCGAAGGCCAAAACCAATTACAAGGGAACGGGCAACGCGGCACGCGCCTCGGTTAAAAACGTGACGATTATTGGCGATTCCGTGACGCTGGACGCGGCGCCGGATCTAAAGGCGAAATTCAACAACAGTGTGACGATCAACGCGAAACAGTCCCGCCACATCGGCGACGAGCTGGATTGGGTAAAAAAACAGCGAAAGAATCACCACCTCGGCCGCACCGTTGTGATCTCTCTCGGTACCAACGGCGAACTTTACGAGAAAGCAGTCAAGGCGCTTTTGAATGTCCTCGGGCCGAACCGCTCCGTATTCTGGGTCAACGTCTACGGGCCGGAGCTGGATTGGACCCGCGCCAACAACGACTATCTGAACCAGCTGGCCGCGGACTATCCTAATTTGACGATCATCGATTGGAACAGCACCCTTTCAGCTCATCCCGAATGGCTCTGGGAGGACGGCATCCACCCGAATCCCGATGGCTCAAAGGCCTACGCGGATCAGATTTACAATGCGATCGAGCAGGTGCAGACGAAGCAGCAGGCGGTGGACAAAGCGCGTCGTCAGCACACAAACAAGTGAAAATAAAAACAAATGTAATCACTGAAAATTGTGATAAAAATAACAAATGAAAAAATTAGTCATCTGAAAGTTTTTTTGTGAAAATTTCAAAAAAACGCTTGAAAAAATTAATTTTAGGCTTATAATAACCACAGTTCAAATCGAACAGAATTGAAATAATGATAAATAGTTCTTCTACCGAAGGCCAACGAGGGCACGCAGGCATGATGTCGGTGTGCCCTTTTCTCTTATCATTATTGGGACGAAAGGAAGTGGTCATTTGTCAAATCTTTCGAAAGATCTGAGCGAAGCGCTGACGATTAAAACGGCATTCAGCTTTAAAATCGCCGGTCATACGATTGCGGTGTCTGAATCCGTCGTTGTCACGTGGATCATCATGGCGATCCTCATCGCTCTGGCGATTTTCCTGACGCACGGGCTCAAGGTTCAAAACCCTGGGAAAAAGCAGATCTTTCTCGAATCGGTTATGTCCGCCGGGTACAGCTTATTTTACGGCATCCTCGGGGACAATGGCGCCGGGTACATCCCTTATTTGCTGACGGTGATGTTTTATCTCGGCTTTGCCAATTTAATCGGGATTATCGGCTTTACGCCCCCGACTAAGGATTTGAACGTCACTTTGGCGTTGGCGTTGATGTCCATTGTGCTCATTGAGTATTCCAATGCGCATCACAACGGCGGCAAGAAATTTTTCAAGAGTTTTGCCGAACCGCTTCCGCTGATGACGCCGTTTAACATCATGGAACTCGGAATTCGGCCGCTGTCCTTGTGTATGCGGCTTTTCGGCAACGTGATGGGTTCCTTTGTTGTCATGGAACTTTTGAAGGCCGTCTGTCCGCTGTTCCTGCCGGTTCCGTTCAGCATGTATTTCGACATCTTCGACGGATTGATTCAGATGATCGTGTTCGTCTTCTTGACGGCGCTGTTTATGCAGGAAGGCTTAATCGACGACTGACGGCGCAGTCAGTTTTTGGAAAAAACAGTTTGATTCAGAAATTTTAAAATCTATATTTAAGGAGAAATTATCATGGGTACACTTATTGCAATTGGTGCAGGTATTGCGGTTTTAACAGGGATCGGCGCCGGTATTGGGATCGGCATTGCGACAGGGAAGGCGACAGAAGCGATCGCTCGTCAGCCGGAAGCAGAAGGCAAAATCATGAGAAACCTGCTTTTGGGATGTGCGCTGGCTGAAGCAACCGCTATTTATGGGTTCGTCATCGGTCTTCTGATCATCATCATGTTGAAATAATGAAAGCGCGGTGACACACTGTGCTGAAAGTAGACATTAATTTGGTCTTCACCGTGATTAATGTCATTGTCCTGTATTTGATTTTAAGGAAATTCCTATTCAAGCCCTTTAACAACATGCTGGGGAAGCGGAAAAAACTGATTCAGGACGATTTCGACACGGCCGCGGCAGCGAAAACCTCTGCCGAGGACATGAAGACCCAGTACGAAAAACAGCTGCAACAGATTCAAATTGAACGCGAACAGATTTTATCTGACGCGAAAAAGCAGGCCGATCAAGTCTATCAGAAGCGCATGGCGGAGGCAGAAGCCGACGCGAAGGCGCTGGCTGAAAAGACACGGCGTCAGCTCGAGGAAGAACGCAGACAGACCGAACGGGAACTGCAGGATGCTGTCGCGGATCTTGCCATGAAGGCGACGAAGAAAGCGCTGGAAAGCGGTGCACCTTTATCGGAGGGCCGTTATGGAACGCTTCGTTAGTCAGACGGTGATCGACGGTGCAAAGGTGATTCGCAGCCAGCATTTATCGAGCGACACGCTCAAGGAATGTCAGGCTATTCTCAATCAGAATCCGGCTCTCATTCAGATTCTGTCAGACCCGACGAAGCACACCCGCGCGAAAGCGGACGTCATTGAGCAGATCTTCCCGAAGGAAGTCGTGCCGACCTTTGCGGTGCTGTGCCGGCACGGACAATTTAAGAACATCCGCAAAATTTTAGACGCCTGTGAAGATCTGGCGGACATCGAAAACGGTACGGGCCACGGGACACTGTGGTACGCCGGCGAGATGCCGGACCGCGAGGCGCTGGAAAAGCTGGTGTTCAATAAATTCGGCGTCCGCAACATCAAATGGAAGGTCGTTCGTGACGACGCATTGATCGGCGGCTTCCGCATCCGAATCCGCGACTTCGTGTACGACCATTCGGTGGCGGGCAGCTTTAAGGAATTGAACGCATTGATTAAAACACACAAACGGAGGTGAGAACATGAACTCAGAACATATCGTCCGCGTATTAGAGGACGAAATTGAAAACTTTAGAAAAGACGACAGCGTTCAGGAAATCGGGACAGTTCTCACCGTTGGCGACGGCATTGTTTCCGTGTACGGAATGCGCCGCGCTTTTTACGGCGAAATTGTGACCTTCGAATCCGGCGACCGCGGTATGGTCCAGGATATCGGAGAAGATTTGACACGCTGTATCTTATTCGGCAGAGACGCCGATATCTCAGAAGGTATGGAAGTTCATCGCACCGGACAGGAAATGTCGGTGCCGGTCGGCGACGATTTTTTAGGCCGCGTGGTCAACGCCTTGGGCGACCCAATCGACGGCAAAGGGCCCATCGAATCCAGTGAACGGCGCCCGATCGAATCGCCGGCGCCGGGGATTCTCGACCGTCAGGCCGTCGATACCCCGATGGAAACGGGGATCTTGTCCATCGATACGATGTTCCCGATCGGCCGCGGACAGCGTGAGCTCATCATCGGCGACCGCCAGACGGGGAAGACCTCGATCGCGGTGGACACCATGCTCAACCAAAAGGGAAAGGACACTATCTGTATTTACGTGGCCATCGGTCAGAAGGCGTCATCAGTCGCTCAGCTGGCCAGAACTCTCGAAAATTACGGGGCGATGGATTACTCGATCATCGTCAACGCGTCGGCGGCCAATACGGCCTCAGAACAGTACATCGCGCCTTATTCAGGCACGGCCATCGCAGAATACTTCATGCACAAGGGCAAGGACGTGCTGATCGTCTACGACGATTTGTCCAAGCACGCGGTGGCTTACCGTGCGCTTTCCCTGCTGCTCGGACGTTCGCCAGGGCGTGAAGCTTATCCTGGGGACGTTTTTTATCTGCACTCCAGACTGCTCGAACGGTCGAGCCATTTGAACGACGCCCTCGGCGGCGGCTCCATCACGGCGCTGCCAATCGTCGAAACCCAGGCCGGAGACGTCTCCGCCTACATTCCGACGAACATCATTTCGATCACCGACGGGCAGATCTTCCTCGAATCGTCACTGTTCCACTCGGGGATGCGGCCGGCGGTCAACGTCGGGCTGTCAGTTTCCCGTGTCGGCGGGGACGCCCAGACCAAGGCGACGAAGAAGGCCACAGGGACGATCCGAATCGATTTGTCCCAGTACCGCGAACTCGAAACCTTCACGCAGTTCTCGTCCGATTTGGACGATGAAACCCAGGCCCAGCTGGCCTACGGCGAACGGCTGATGGAAATGCTCAAGCAGCCGGTACACCAGCCGATGTCAATGGCCGATCAGGTCATCTCATTGGTTGCTGCGGAAAACGGCGCTTTCAATAAGATTCCGGTCGCGGATCTGAAGGCTGTTCAGAAGACATTGCTCGAAGATTTCAAGGTGCAGCATCCGGAAATCATCGATCAGCTCAACACCACCAAGGATTTGGATGACGAACTGAAGCAGCAGATTGTCGACGCTGCGAAACAAATTGTCGCGGGAATGGATCAAAAAACAGCGAGGTAGGGATCATGGCTTCACTCAATGAACTGAAAACCCGAATCGCCTCGGTTCAGGACACGATGAAGATCACCAACGCCATGTACATGATCTCGAACAACAAGATGCGCAAGGCGAGAAAGGCCTGGCAGGATACCCTGCCGTATTTCGATACGCTGGAATCCGTACTGGCCTTGGCGCTGCGCCATCTGCCGGACGAGGATGCCGAACATCCGTTCTTCGACAGCCGGCCGGAAATTCCAGCCGAAGAGCGGAAGACGGGCTACATCGTGATCACAGGGGATAAAGGGCTGGCCGGCGCCTATCACCAGAACATCTTCAAGCTTCTGGAAAAATCGTTAAAGTCGACGCCGAACAACCAGATCTTTGTCGTCGGCCAGGTCGGCGTACATTATCTGCGCCAGCGGAAAATCCCCTTCGATGTCAACTTCATGTACACGGCTCAGGATCCGACTTTGGGCCGGGCCCGGGACATGGCTTACCGCGTTTTTCAGGCCTTCCATCATCACATGCTGGACGATGTGTACATCATTTATACGAAAATGATCAACTCGGTCACGATGGAGACGACGAAGACGAAGGTCCTGCCGCTGGAACCGAAGGACGTGCTCGAAACGGCCGATCCGATTCATACGGAGTTTGAACTGTACCCGACACCGCGAGCGGTTGTAAACACCGTCGTTCCGGATTACACCGTCGGCGAAATTTACAGCGCGATGGTCGAGGCTTACTGCTCCGAACAGAATTCCAGGGTCATGGCCATGGAAAACGCGACGGATTCGGCGAAAGACATTCTGTCGGATCTCAAACTCGAGTACAACCGCGTCCGCCAGGCCAGCATTACTCAGGAAATCACGGAAATCGCGGCAGGCGCGAGGGCACAGCAGAAAGGAAAGAGCTAAAGAATAGATGAAAGGGAAAATCACACAGGTGATGGGCGCTGTCATCGACGTGACCTTTGAAGGCGGGGAACTGCCAAAGGTCAAAAACGCGCTGATGGCTTCCCATAACGGTAAACAATACACAATGGAAGTTTCCCAGCATATTGGCGACGACACCGTTCGCTGCATCCTGCTTAACGCCGCAGAAGGGCTGTGCAGGGGCATCGACGTCGAAGACACCGGCGCCAGCATTGCCGTTCCCGTCGGGGAACAGGTCCTGGGCAGACTTTTCAACGTCACAGGGGACGCGATCGATGGCGGTGAAGACCTCAGCGACGCGCCCCATTGGGAAATTCACAGAGAACCGCCGGCATTCGAAGACCAGAGTCCGGCCGTCGAAATGTTTGAAACGGGCATCAAGGTCGTCGACCTGCTCGCACCGTACGCTAAGGGCGGCAAGATCGGCCTGTTCGGCGGCGCCGGCGTCGGCAAGACCGTTTTGATTCAGGAACTGATTCACAACATCGCGACGGAACACGGCGGCTACTCCATTTTCACCGGGGTCGGCGAACGCTCCCGTGAAGGGAATGAACTTTACACGGAAATGAAGGCCTCCGGCGTTCTGGACAAGACCGCCTTGGTCTTTGGTCAGATGAACGAACCGCCAGGATCCCGTATGCTGGTCCCGGAAACGGGGCTGACGATGGCCGAATATTTCAGAGATCAGATGAATCAGAACGTGCTGCTCTTCATCGACAACATCTATCGATTCACCCAGGCCGGTTCAGAAGTTTCGGCCCTGCTCGGCCGAATGCCGTCAGCCGTCGGTTATCAGCCGACGCTGGCCAACGAAATGGGCGCGCTGCAGGAACGCATCGCCTCGACGAAGAAGGGCTCGATCACGTCGGTTCAGGCGGTTTACGTACCGGCCGACGACATTACCGACCCGGCGCCGGCGACGACGTTCACCCACCTCGACGCGACGACCGTGTTGTCCCGTAAAATCGTCGAACAAGGGATTTACCCAGCTGTCGATCCGCTGGAATCCTCCTCGCGTATTCTCGAACCGGACGTCGTCGGGGAAGAACACTACAACGTGGCCAGACGGGTTCAGTCTGTGCTTCAGAAGTACAAGGAACTTCAGGACATCATTGCCATCCTCGGGATGGAAGAATTATCCGACGAAGACAAGGTCACCGTCATGCGCGCCCGCAAGATTCAACGTTTCCTGTCGCAGCCGTTCCACGTCGCCGAAAAATTCACCGGTGTGGCCGGTGCGTATGTGCCAGTCGCGGAAACGGTCAAGGGCTTCAAGATGATCCTCGACGGCGAATTGGACGATTTGTCCGAAGCGGCCTTCTTCAATGTCGGGACCATCGAAGACGCGATCGAAAAAGACAAGCAGCTTAAAGCAGAAGCGTCGAAATAAGCAGGTGATCTGATGGCGTTATTTGATTTGAAAATTGTGGCCAGCAACCGCTTGTTCTACGAAGGCAAATGCCAGTCCCTCACGATTCCGTGTACCGACGGCGAAAAACAGGTGTTGGCCCATCACTCGGCGATGCTGATGGCGATGACCAACGGCACGCTGCGCTTTACCGACGAATCCGGCGCCGAAACGATCGCCGTTTCAGGCACAGGCTTTGCCGAAGTGGTCGACAATCAGGTGACGGTAATCGTCGATACGGTCGAACGGCCGGAAGAAATCGACGCGAACCGCGCCAAGGCAGCGGCCGAACGTGCGGAAGAACGCCTGCGCCAGCGCAAGAGCCTGCAGGAATACTACAAAGGCCAGGCGGCTCTGTCCCGTGCGGTGGCCCGTCTGAAGGTCAAACGGTAGAAAAATTTAAAAATAATACGAGTCTCCGAATCCAGAGCGCTATTTCTGGTGACGGCGGCTCTTTTTTATTTAAGACAACGGCGGGAAGGGCACAAAAGTAGTGTTATCCGTTTATTTTTTCGAGCTGATTCGTTATAATAAAACCATGAAACTGACAATTGTCCGGCATGCCCAGACCTTGGGCAATGCCGAAAAACGTTATTTAGGGATGACGGAATCCGAGTTGACCGAGAGGGGAAGGGCCCAGCAGGCCCAGACCTTAGCGCGGCTTTCGGGGACGACCTTCGACGCCGTGTACGCGAGCCCTTCCGGGCGGACGATGGCGATGGCCAAGCAGCTGGCCCGCGCCAGTCACGTGCGTGTCCGACAGGACGACCGGCTCAGGGAAATGCATTTCGGCATTTTCGACGGCTTGACCGCGGCAGAGGCCGAAGCTCAATATCAAGAGATCTGGCAGGCCTGGCTCGCCGATTTCGACCGCTACCGTCTGCCGGAGGGCGAAGGCTTTCAAGATGTCAAGGCGCGGTTCGCCGCATTCTGGAAAGAGATTAAAGGCGCGTACGACGACAGCGCTCACCTTGCGCTGGTCACCCACGGCGGCGTGGTCCGCGCGGCCCTTGCGGTGCTCTGCGGGATGCCCGACGCGCTGACCTGGCACGTCGAGACCCAGCCCGCGTCAATTGTGCAAATCAAAATGATCGGCGATTACGGCGTACTCTGCGGGCTCATTCCGTCCGAAACATTACAATAATTTTTTATAGGAGAGTTATTTGGAAAAAGTAAAACGTGAAATCTTAATCGATTCGGCGGACGTGCTGACGCCGCTTTTCGGCGAATACGACGCCAACGTCAAGCAGATTGAAAAGAGCTTCGGCGTGCACATCAATGTCCGGGACTCAAAATTGACGGTGACCGGTGAAGCCCCCGGCGTCGAAGGGGCGCTGGCCGTCATCGGCGACATGGTCGGTGTGATCAAGAAGGACAAGGGCATCAGCGCGGACACGACCCATTATCTGATCGAAATGCGCATGAAGGGCATCAACAGCCAATACGCGGAGATGATGGACGACATCATCTGCTTCACGACTCGGGGCAAGCCGATTAAGGCGAAGACCCTCGGCCAGCACCGCTACATCGACGCCATTCGGCACAACGATATCGTCTTCGGGATCGGCCCGGCCGGCACCGGCAAGACCTACCTCGCGATGGCGATGGCCATCACCGCCTTTAAAAACGGGGACGTGAGCCGTTTGATTTTGACCCGGCCTGCGGTCGAAGCCGGCGAAAAGCTCGGCTTTCTGCCCGGCGACCTGCAGGACAAGGTCGACCCGTACCTGCGCCCGCTTTACGACGCGCTGTTTGAAATCATGGGGCCGGAGGCTTTCGAGCGCAATATGGAAAAGGGGCTCATCGAAGTGGCGCCGCTGGCCTACATGCGCGGCCGCACCCTTGAAAATGCGTACATCATTTTGGACGAAGCCCAGAACACGACGCCGGCCCAGATGAAGATGTTCTTGACCCGCTTCGGCGCGGGCTCCAAGGTCATCGTCACCGGGGACGTCACCCAAATCGACCTGCCCTCCGGAAAACGCTCGGGGCTCATCGAAGCCCAGCGCGTGCTGAAGGGCATCAAGGGCATCGACTTCATCGAATTCGATTATTCGGATGTGGTGCGCCACCGCCTCGTGCAGCGCATCATCGAAGCCTACGAAAAGTACGACCAGACGCGTGCGGCCCATCAAGAATCGGAAGCGGACAGCGAAGAAAAAGACGCGCCCCGCCGGAGAAAACACCATGATCACCATTGATTTTGAAAACCAAACCGCGTACAAGGCCGAAGAGAAATGGCTGCCTGAAATCGAAGCCTACATCCAGAAGACTTTGGTTACAGAAGGCATTGATCTCGACCTCAACACCTACGAAATTTCGCTGACCTGGGTCGAGCCGGAGACGATTCACAGACTGAACGCGGAGTACCGCGGCATCGACCGGGAAACCGACGTGCTGTCCTTCCCGATGTACAACTTCCCTGAGGATCAGGCCGTGCTGACGACACCGTCGGAGATACCGGTGCTCCTCGGCGATATTGTGCTCAATCCAGCCCGCGCCAAGGCGCAGGGCGCGGAATACGGCACCGGAATGGAGCGGGAAATGTGCTACCTGTCGGTGCATTCGACGCTGCACCTGCTCGGCTACGATCACATGGAGCCTGAGGATAAGAAGCAGATGCGCGCCCGGGAAAAGACCGTCATCGGTGACGTGGGTACGCCGCTGAAATCACAGGAAAATCAAGAAGGAGCAAACCAGTGAAACGCCTGAGAAAAAGCTTTCATTACGCCTTTGAAGGGCTCGGCTACGTCATCAAGACCCAGCCCAATATGCGCATTCACTCGGTGATGGCGCTGATCGCCATCGCCCTCGGTTTCATTTTTCACGTCAGCCACGCCGAATGGCTCGCTCTGGTTCTGGTCATTGGTTTTGTCATGATTCTCGAGGTCATCAACACGGCGGTTGAAACGCTGGTGGATCTCTACACCGAGGAATTCAACCATTTGGCTAAGATCGCGAAGGACACGGCCGCGGCGGCCGTCCTGTGCATGGCGATCGTGTCAGTGATCGTCGGCGTGATCATTTTCGCGCCGAAGGTGCTGGCGCTGTTCTGAATCAAAACAAAGTGAGGTAAATGTGAGTCAATTTAAATCGGGATTTGTCGCGCTGATCGGCCGCCCCAACGTGGGCAAATCGACGCTGCTCAACGCGCTGATCGGGGAAAAGCTGGTCATCACGTCGCCGCGGCCGCAGACCACGCGCAACGCCATCCGCTGTATCCGGACGGACGACACGAGCCAGATGGTCTTTGTGGATACGCCGGGGATTCACCAGCCCCAAAACAAGCTCGACGAGGCGATGAAACAGGCGATCAAGGATACCCTCGAGGATGTGGACGTGGTGCTCTACTTGATCGACGGTTCCGCGAAGAAAACCTATCCGGAGGATCAATACATCCAACGCATTGTCCGCAAGATGAAGACGCCGGTGATCCTCGTGATCAACAAAATCGACCAGTTCTCAAAACCGGCGCTGCTCGAAAAAATCGATCAGGCGAAATCCCAAGACATCTATCGGGAAATCATTCCGATTTCCGCGGTTAAGCGCGACGGCGTCGACACGCTGATCGAACGGATTCAGGCGATCCTGCCCGAGGGGCCGATGTATTTCCCTGACGATATGGTCATCGATCAGAGCGAGCGCTTCATCGTCTCCGAAATCATTCGGGAAAAGGCGCTGAATCATCTCAGAGACGAGGTGCCCCACGGCATTGCAGTGGAGGTCACAAAGATGCACCCGCGCAAGGGCAAGCACGGCAAGACCGTCGTCGACATCGAGGCGGACATTCAGTGCGAAAAGAAGAGTCATAAGGGCATCGTCATCGGCAAGGGCGGCAGCATGCTCAAGGCCATCGGCAGCGACGCACGGCAGGATATCGAAGCCTTTCTGTCTCAGAAAGTCAACCTGCAGCTGTGGGTCAAGGTGCGTCAGAAATGGCGCGAGGACGACATGGCCCTCAAGGATTTGGGGTACCGGTATTAAATGGCGTCGGTCAAAACGAAGGCCCTCGTCATTCGGGAGTCGCCCTATCAGGACAACGACAAGCTGTTGACGCTGTTCACCGAAAAATACGGCAAGCAGCGGGCCATCGCCCGAGGCGCGAGACGGCGCAAAGGCGCGCTGAGGAGTGTGACCCAGCTCTTCACCTACGGCGATTTCATGTATTTCGAGGGCAAGAATTTTGCGAACATTTCCGACGCGACACTAATTGAGTCTTTTTATAAGCTAAGAGGCGACATTGTCAAGGTGACGCTGGCGTCCTACGTCGCGGAGCTTTTGGACGCCTTCTACGATTTTTATCAGGGTGATCCGGAAATGCTCAAGGCGGTGACCCACATTTTTTATTACTGGTCGGAACAGCTGGCTGAAAACGACGAGGCATTGGCCACCTGCTTTCAACTTAAGCTGACGCGCATTCAGGGGCTTGGGCCGGAGTTGTCACGCTGCGTGCGGTGCGGCGAAAGGGAACAGCTGACTGGATTTTCGCTTCAAGACGGCGGCACCGTCTGCGGGAGCTGCCTGAAGCCGGGCGATCTGCCAGTCACCCCCGACTTGATCGCCGATATGCGCCGGTGGATGGGGGAACCGATCAAAACCATCTGCCACACCAAATGGGACGCCGGCCGCGTCCGTCAGGGGCTCGATCTGATGGACCGCTACATTACCGTTCAGCTTGGACGGCAGACCAAAAGCTATCAATTTTACAAGGAATTATCTGCTCAGAGCAGCAGGCAGTGAAATCCAATAAAGGAGGGCAACCATGATAGAGAATCTTTCCGCACCCGGTGAATTGGCACAATGGTCCGAGGGCTGTGTTGAAGCGCTGCAGAATGGGGACTTCACCCGAATCCGCGTGCGCAACCACCGTCGGCTCATCTTGGCCGAGTACGGCGCTGACGATATTCTAATTGATTTGTCAGAAAAAGGGCCCGGCCGGGTTTATCTGCACATCGAATCCACCTCGAAGGAGGTGCTCCGGTGGTTTAAATCCTGTGTGACCGAGGCGATGCTGAGCGTTCGGCCTAACGTCAATCCAAACGCTGGACAGGCTCAGAGCAGCCGCGCACAGCACACGCCGCAGAGCAATGCGAGTGCGGCAGCCTCGCACAGCGGCCAGAGCGCCTTCGATCAGGCTTACCGCAAGGCGCAGGCAGCCCGCCGTCAGGCCTCCCAGGAGGAACAAATGGCGCAGACGCCAGGACCTGACGCCACGCGGATCGCGCCAGACGCGTACCGAGAGGAACCCTTCGATCCGGACGCCACCCGCATTGCGAAAAGCCCCTTCGAGCGGGCGAGAGACCGCCAACTTTCAATGGGGGATGCCGCTCACGCACAGAACGACGTTCCAACAGCTGACGACACCGCCTTTGACACGACCTACGATGATGACGCGGTGTACGACGATTACGATGACAGCTACGCTGATACCGAAGGCTACGACGACGGTTACTCGGACGATTATGCGGACAATTATGATAAAGAGCCGACAGCGGAGATCGATCCCGTCGATTACGGCGATGAAGCGCCAGAGGGTAACACGCAGTCGGAGGACGCACTGTACGAAACGGGCGACGTTTATGCGCCGGAGGATTACGACGATGCCCCTTACGATGACGGTTACACGGATGACACCGTGTACGATGGGGAAGACGGCGCCTACGAGGATGACTACGCCAACGGGGCTTACGGCGATTACGATGACGGCTACACCGATGCCGAAGGCTACGACGACGGCTACGCGGACGACGATGAAGCCCTTGAGCCTGCGGCCCCTCAAACCTTCAAAGAAAAATGGGAGGCGTTGACAGAAAAGACCTGGTTTTTACTTTTGATGCTCGCGGTCTTCCCGCCGCTGGGCCTGTATTTGATCTGGCATTACAGACGTTGGACCGGCGGCAAACGCGTGCTTGCGACGGCCATCGGCCTTTTGTATTTTCTGTTCGTTTGGCTCGGTTTTCTCGGCGTGAACACCGGCATCAACCGCGATACCTTTACAAGTCTGCGGAGCCGGACGAGCCAGTCCACCGGCAGCAACGTCCAGAACACGCCGGATACCAGCTCGGATTCAACGGATACGTCAAACAGTACCGATTCGACGACCTCTGATTCCACCACTGATTCCACTACAAATTCGGCGGACAGCAGCAGCAACACCGTGCTGGAGCAGGCTGTCAGCCAGCTTAACAATTGGGTCTCCAATCTTGTGCCGTAAAAAAATCTCCAACCTCTGAGCTCAACTCAGAGATTGGAGATTTTTTATTGCGGGGATGCTGTGATTTTACGACAGCGCTTCGACAGCTGCCTTCAAAAACGCGTAGGTCCGTTTAAATGACGGAATCGACATGTGTTCGTTGGCCGTGTGGATGTCGATGTTGTCTGGGCCGATGGAGACAATGTCGAGGTCCGGAAGGGCGTGGGCAAAGAGGGCGCATTCGAGACCGCCGTGGATAACCATCGGCGTAAGGGCTTTGCCAGTCTGGGCCTGCCAAATGGCGGACATCGTGTCCAGCAGGGGAGAGGTCTCTCTTGCCGGCCACGCCGGGTAGGAGCTGGGCGCGCCAGTGGTGCCGCCGAGGAGGTCGATCAGCCGAGTCACCCGTCCGCAGAGCATGTCTCTGGCGGTGTCGTGGTCGCTTCGGATGAGGAAGACGAGGGACAGTGCCTTGTCGGAAGTCGCGGCGACGCCGAGGTTCAGAGAAGTATTGACTGCGCCGGGGACAGAGCGGTCCATCGCGACGACGCCGGTTGGCGCTGCGGAAAGGGCGCCGAGCACGCGGGCTTCGGAATCGGGGTCGAGGACAGACGCTTCAACCGCGTCGGCCTGAGGAAAATCGAGAGCGAGGGTCATGCCCTGATCCCGTTTTCCGGCGATGGCGCGAAAGGTGTGCTGCAGCGCGTTGACGGTCTGATCGAGGGTCACGCGTTCGCTCGGCGCGATGAGCAGGGTGGCTTCGGCCGAGGTTGGAATCGCGTTGTCCCGTTCGCCGCCTTTTAAGTCGACGATGGAGAAATCGACGTCCTTGGCGATGGCACAGAGCGCGTCGGCGAGCACCTTGACCGCGTTCAAGCCGAATTGGTCGATTTCGTCGCCGGAATGGCCGCCGGCCAGACCCGAAACACTCAGCACCGCGGCAAGGCCCTTGGCCTTTACGCGGCGGATCGGCAGCGTGCTCTTCATGTGGGTGCCGCCGGCGCAGCCGACGGTTGCCGTGCCTTCGTCCTCAGAGTCGAGGTTGATCATGGATTTGGCGTCGGCAAACTGCTGATAGTCCAACGCGTAAGCCCCGTCCATGCCGACTTCCTCTTCTGTCGTGAAGACGAGGTAGAGCTTCGGGTGGACGAAATCCGGCTCGTCGAGCAGCGCCAGCGCCATGGCCACACCCGCGCCGTCGTCGGCGCCGAGGGTGGTGCCGTCGGCGTAGAGGTCGTCGCCCTTGAGCACAAGGGTGATCGGATCGATGTCAAAATCGTGAATCACGCCGGGCTTGGCCACCGTGACCATATCGAGATGGCCCTGGAGAATGACCGGTGCCGCGTCCTCGTGGCCAGGGGTGGCCGGGACGGTGATAACGACGTTGCCGACGTCGTCCCGTTCGGCGTTCAGGTGTTTTTCTTCGGCAAAGGCCAAAATGGCGTTCGAGAGCTTTTCTGTATGATAAGAGCCGTGGGGAATATCCGCAATCGCTTTGAAATGCTTAAATAAATGTTCAGGCTGTAAATTTTTAAGTGGATCAGACATGTTGATCCCTCCCTTCAAGTCATTGCGGCCATTATATCAAATGCGGCAGGCGTCCGCTTGCTTTTACCCCATATTTTTCATATAATAAAGGAAATTTAATTTATGGGAGAAATTCAATGTTTTCAAAAAATAAAGATCAAAAGCAGAACTTAAGCTTTTTTGACCGTTTGTTTGGTCATTGGTGGATGATGCTCATCGAAGGGATTTTGATGATCGTCGTCGGGATCGTGATCGCGGCGGTACCAGGCTTTCGGACGCTGACCATCCTCATCCGGATCGTCGGGATTGAACGGCTGATCGTCGGCTTTTTCTATCTGATTTTAAGCCTGCGCGATCCGATTGCCGGCGTGCTGATTTCAGGGCAGGCCTTTGTAAATTTGATTCTCGGCTTTTTCCTGGCACTGATGCCGGGCTTCTTCTTAAGTATCTTCATTTTTTTGGTTGCGATTTGGGCGTTTATTTCCGGGATCGGCATGCTCGTTCAAAACCGCGGTCCGCAGCACCTGACGAGCCGCACCGTCGTTGGAATTCTGCTGATCGCCTTCGGGCTTTTCGCCGGGATCAGTCCGGGGCACACCGCTGACGCGCTCGTGCTGGTGTTCGCCGTGATGATCATCATTTTCGGCGGTTACCTGCTGAATCGTTCCAGTGAAATGCACAAAACTGAAAAGAAAATTGCCGAAGAAGAAAAGGGCTACGACGATTACACGATTGAATAAGACAGGAGTGAGTGTATTATGAAAATAGTAGTCGGGATGTCCGGCGGAGTCGATTCGTCTGTCGCGGCGCTGCTGCTGAAGCAGGCCGGACACGACGTGATCGGTATTTTTATGAAAAATTGGGACGAAACGGACGAAAACGGTGTCTGCACTGCGACCGAGGATTACGAGGATGTGCGCCGCGTCTGTGAAAAAATTGGTATTCCCTATTATACGGTAAATTTCGAAAAGGAATATCAGGAGCGGGTCTTTCAGGATTTCTTAGAGGAATACAAGCGCGGCCGGACGCCGAATCCAGACGTTTTGTGCAACAAGGAAATCAAGTTCAAGGCCTTTCTCGACTACGCGATGAAGGTGGCGGGCGCGGACAAGCTCGCAACTGGACATTACGCGCAGATTCGGAAAAACGAAGCGACCGGCCGCTACGAAATGCTCAAGGGGGCGGACGGCAACAAGGATCAGACTTATTTTCTCTGCCAGCTCGGGCAGGCGCAGCTGTCGAAGACGCTGTTCCCAATCGGCGATCTCGACAAACGGGAGGTGCGCCGCCTCGCGGAAGAATACGATTTGTCGACAGCCGGGAAAAAGGATTCCACCGGGATCTGTTTCATCGGCGAACGCAATTTCGGCCAGTTCCTCCACCAGTACATGGCCAACGAGCCCGGCGAGATCAAGGACTTGGACGGCAACGTCAAGGGCCATCATAACGGGCTGATGTATTACACACTGGGGCAGCGCCGCGGCCTCGGCATCGGCGGACAGGGGACGGGTGAGCCCTGGTTCGTTGTCGAAAAGGATTTAGCGACCAATACGCTCTACGTCGTGCAGGGCGACGATCACCCAGCACTCTACTCGAAGGCACTGACCGCGTCGAAAATGAGCTGGGTCGCCGACGTGCCGCCGGAGGCTAAACAGTTCAAATGCCAGGCGAAGTTCAGATACCGTCAGCCGGACCAAGGTGTCGAGGTCAATGTCGTCGACGCGACCCACATCGAGGTCCGCTTCGACAAGCCTCAGCGCGCTGTGACGCCGGGCCAGGAAGTGGTGCTCTACGACGGCGAGATCTGCCTCGGCGGTGGTACCATCGACGCGATTACCAAGCTCGACGGCCGCGTCCAAACCCATTGATCGGAGGCGGCGATGACAAAAGACATCCGCACAAGTCTGTCGACCCTCGTTTACATTGAGGACCCTGCGACACATAAAATTCTGATGCTCCACCGCGTGAAAAAAGACCACGACGTCAACCACGGCAAGTGGATTGGCGTCGGCGGTCATTTCGAGGCCGACGAAAGCCCTGAAGAATGCTTGCTGCGCGAGGTGTGGGAGGAAACGGGCCTGACGTTGAAGCGCTGGCGCTTTCAAGGCATTGTGACCTTTGTCTCCGGCGACGGCGTAACGGAATACATGCACCTGTTCACCTCGGACGCATTTACCGGGACGCCCCATCCCTGCGATGAAGGGGTGCTCGAATGGGTCGACAAGGATCAGGTCTTGAAGCTCAATCTCTGGGAAGGCGACCGGATCTTTTTCCGATTGATTTTAGAGGATCCGGCATTTTTTTCGCTCAAGCTGGTGTACGACGGCAATGGCGGACTTGTCGAAGCGGTTCAGGACGGTCATCCCCTCGAATTGTTCGACGTGCTGGACGAAGATGGCCGGCCGACGGGTGTCGTCCGGGAACGGGGCGTCTGCCATCGGGATGGCAGCCTCCACGGGACGGTGCACATCTGGATGCTGCGCCGCCATCACGGCAAATGGCAGGTGCTCCTCCAGAAGCGGGCGGCCTGCAAGGATTCCAACCCGGGCTGCTACGATATTTCCTCGGCTGGACACATTTCGGCCGGCGACACGCCGCTGTCCTCGGCGCTGCGCGAGGTTGGCGAGGAGCTCGGCCTGAAGATCACGGCGTCCGATCTTGTGGAAATCGGCCGACACCGCGCTGGGTTTTCGGCGCATTTTCACGGCAAGCCCTTTGTCGACCAGGAACTGAGCACCGTGTATCTGTGCACGAAGCCTTTCGATATCGAAGATCTCAAACTTCAGGCGTCAGAGGTGGCATCGGTCAAATGGTTCGATTTCGACGAAGCGGCAGCCGGCATCCGGGACGGCCGCATTCCCAACTGCATCTACGTCGACGAGTTCGATATGGTGGCGGAAGCGCTGAAAAAGCGCAATATGATGAAATAATACGGGAATTGGCAAAGACTTTAGCAGAAAGCCGCAGCCGATTCTCGTATAATGAAGATGAAGAATTAAATATAATGAAGATGAAGAATTGAAATGGAAAGGTGGCGGTAGAAATGAAAAAGAATCCTATTGGCAGAATCGTCGTCCGCCGCGGCAGCGTGGCGGAATTGGCCGTGCCCTGCATCGTTGATCCCACTGACCCTGAACTTTCGGGCAAGGGCCTGACCGACCAGGCGGTGCAGAAAGCCGGCGGGAGAAAGCTCGTCGAGGCCTGCCGCAAAATCGGGCATCTGGACGTGGGCGAGGTCGCGATGACCGACGGCTATCAAAGCGATGCGGAACATATCATCTTTACGGTCGGCCCGCAGTATACGGGTAAGCCTCAGGACCTCAAGGATTTGGCCGCATGCTATATCAACATTCTCGAGCTGGTCAAGGAAAAAGACATCCATCAGGTGGTCATTCCGGCCATCAGCTGCGGCGGCGGGGATTTCCCGATTGAAAAGGCGGCGCCATTGGCCATTGAAACTATTCGAGGCTGGCTCAAGCTCAATCCGGATTATTCGATTATCGTGTTTGTCATCGGCATTATCCCAGTCGTCTACGAAGCCTATTGGCAGTATTTAATGGATCATCCGTATTGAGATAAAGGACAGAACAATGACGAAAATCATCTGTTATGGGGATTCAAATACCTACGGGTACGATCCGAGAATGGGCGGCAGCGGCCGCTACGACGAGGCGCACCGGTGGCCTGAGGTGATGGCGGAGGCACTTACCGCCGCGGGGAAGGATGTGGACGTCGTCAACGCCGGTTTTCCTGGGCGGACGCTCTCGACGGTGCTTTACCCGGATTATTACGGCCACGGCGTAGATTTGTTCACGACGTCTATGCGCGGGTACGCGCCCTTCGACTGGCTGTTCGTCATGCTGGGCAGCAACGACTGCCTGAGACCGGATTCGATTGAACGCGTGGTCGGCCGAATGGCGGATTTGATCGACGAAGCTGCCGACTCCAATTGGTGGGCGGAGGCGCCGCAAATTCTTTTGATGGCGCCGCCGCAGATCGGCAGAGAGCTGGACGTGCCGGCCGACACCTTTTTAAGCGGTTACTGCGCAACGCTTGGTGAGACGACCCTCGACGGCTTTGCGAAGAAAAGCCGGAAGCTCAGAGCGGCGTACCGCGAGCTGGCTGAAAAGAAAAACGTCCGCTTTTTCGACGCGGGCGAAGTGGCAGAGGCGGGCCAGGTCGATTATATCCATCTGACCGAGGAAAGCCAGCGGCAGCTGGGGCAGGCGATGGCTCAGGATGCCTTGGCGTGGATTTAAGCAAGAGTGAGTGCCTCAAATGAGGGGACAGCGGTGTCCGCGATGCGCGCAATTTCCGGCCAGTCCTCTCGATTGGCCGGGTCGTAGACCGCAAGCGTCGGAAAGCCCGCGGTGTGGGCCGTCGTGACCGCCGTCAGGTTGTCCTCGACGACAAGGGTCGAAGCCGGCTTTGAATGAAGGACGTCGGCAGCGGTGAGAAAAATTTTCGGTGAGGATTTGCCGGCGCGGATTTCCGGGTCTTGGTCGGTGAGAACCGCCGAAAAGCAGTCTAAAATATTCAGCCGGGAAAAGGCGGCGCGGATCAGCGCGCGGTCGCCGACGGAAGCCACCGCGAGGGGCATCTGCGCGGAAAGGGTGCGCACAAAAGCCAGAGCCCCGGGCTTGAGCGGCGCGGTGTTGCGGTAAAAGGCCGCGATTTCATCTAAAATCGCCTGCTGAATTTCTTCGATAGATAGCGTTAAGTGGTAGTGCGTCTTCAAATAGGCGCTGCTCTGATCGAGGGTCATATTAAACAAAAGATCTCCAAGACCGGGCTCCGGTGTGACGCCAAGGGCGGTCAGCACACGGGCACCGGCGTCGTACCAAATGGGCATCGAGTCGAGGAGCGTGCCGTCCACGTCCAGAATCGCGCCGGTGAAACAGTTTAAATTTATTTTCTTTTTCATGATTTCCTTTTTTTTCTTGAACTTTTGCGGTAAGGTATACACATACAGTTTATCAGAAAAAAACACAATAGAGTAGGTTACCATCATGAAAACACTTGAAGAAAATAAACCCGATATCAATGAATTGAGGAGAATTCTCGAAATTCGAAATAAGGAGAATTTATTTTCCGTCCAAATGGGAATTCAGGGCACCGTCATCGAAGAAGGTTACGCGGAAACCGAGCTCGTCATTGAGCCGAAGCACTTAAACTTGAATCATTCCGTGCACGGCGGCTGCCTCTACACCTTGGCAGACAATGCTGGCGGCGCCTGCGCGTCGTCCCACGGGCACCGGGTGAGCACGTTGAGCGGCGATCTGCAGTTCATGCGCCCGGCCATCAACTGCAAAAAATTGAAGGCTGTCGCGAAAGAAAAGAAGGCAGGCAAGCGTATTGTCGTCGTGGATATCAGCATTTACGACGAAAAGGGCACTGAACTCGCTTGCGGCCTGTTTGACTACGCGAAAATGAAAATGAGATACTGAAAGAAGAGGAAGAATATGTTATATCGAAATTTTCAAAATGTTTCCTTATCGGCATTGGGATTCGGCGGCATGCGCCTGCCGGTCATTGACGGCGATGACGCCCGGATCGATGGCCTGAAGGGAGCCGAAATGGTCGACTCCGCGATTCGCTCGGGCATCAATTATTTCGACACGGCCTGGGGCTACCATCACGGAAAATCCGAAAAATTTTTTGGCAATGTGCTGATCAACTATCCCAGAGACAGCTATTTTCTGGCGTCGAAATTTCCAGGATACGACACGAGCAATTTTCCGAAGGTCCGCGAAATTTTTGAAGAACAGCTGAAAAAATGCCAGACGAAATACTTCGATTTTTATTTATTCCACAACGTCAACGAAAGCAATATTGATTATTATTTAGATCCTCAATACGGCATCCGGGATTATTTGGTGGAACAGCGCCGCATCGGCCGGATCCGCCATTTGGGCTTTTCGGCTCACGGCGAGCTGCCGACGCTGAAACGCTTCCTCGAAGCGTACGGGGACGACATGGAATTCATGCAGATTCAGCTGAACTGGATCGACTGGACCTTCCAGGGCGCGAAGAAAAAGGTTGAACTGGCCCGGGAATACGACCTGCCGATTTGGGTCATGGAACCGCTGCGCGGCGGCAAGCTGGCTCAGCTGTCAGACGAAGCCATGTCTAAGCTTGACGCGCTGCGCCCAGGCGTTTCGGCGGCAGAATGGGGATTCCGTTTTCTGCAGACCATTCCTGAAGTCGACATCGTCCTCTCCGGGATGAGCACCCTGGGTCAGCTGGAACGCAACTGCGCGATTTTTTCCGACGAAAAACCGTTAAACGAAGAAGAATGGCAGACTCTTCAGCAAATCGCGCGGGAAATGATCGAAAAGGAAGAGGTTCCCTGCACGGCATGCCATTACTGCGTCGACCACTGCCCGAAGGGGCTCGACATTCCGAAGCTCATCGAACTCTACAACGAACAGCATTTTACAGGCGGTGGCTTCATTGCGCCGATGCGCCTGTCGACGATGGGCGAAGGGCACCTGCCCTGCGACTGCATCGCCTGCCACAGCTGTGAAAAAGTCTGCCCGCAGAATATCAAGATTTCCGAAGTGATGAAGCAGTTTAACGACGAGCTGCTTCAAAATGACAGGGCCTAAGCGCGGGGTCAACATCGCAAAAATTGTCACAAGCTCCAGTTTTGGGGCTTGTTTTTTTACAGCATAAGGGTACAATATTCAGAGAAAATGCAGTGAATTTTTGATAAAGAATAAACAATTATTGTGAATTGTGGTAAACTATGAAAAGTGAAAAAACGGAGGTGAAGCAATGCCGACGGGAAGAAGAAAACCCACATTGGTGCCGCCTAAAGGGCGCTATCGCAGAGGACTGATCCTGAAAAGCACGGCAGGCGGCCTTCTCGTCGGACTGGTGGCAGGCGGCGTATCGATCATCTATCGGTTCGCGAGCACATTGTTCCAGGGCGGCCAGGCCTATATTCTGGCCCACGTCACGAACGTTCCGCTCATTGTGATGTATTTCATCATGCTCGCGGCGCTGGCCTTTCTCGTGCGAAAGGTAATCACCTGGGAGCCCTTCACGGCCGGTTCCGGCATTGCGGAGGTGCGCGGCGAGGTGCAGGGCTATTTCGACATGAACTGGGTCAAGGTGCTCGTCGGCAAATTTGTCGGCTGCCTTCTGTCGATGGCCGGCGGGCTGTCTCTTGGCCGGGAAGGACCGTCGGTACAGCTCGGCGCAATGGCTGGGAAGGGCCTTTCCAGACTGACTCATCGCGGCAAGAAGGCGGAACATTATCTGATCACCTGCGGTGCGAGCGCTGGGCTGTCCGCGGCTTTTAACTGTCCGCTGACTGGCGTGATGTTCGCCCTTGAAACCTTCAACGCGGAATATTCGGTGAATCTGCTGTTCACTGCGCTGATCGCGTCGGTCACGGCGGATTTTGTGTCGAAGGTCTTTTTCGGAATGAGTCCGGTATTCTCTGTGCCCCTCGATCTGTTTCTGCCCCTTTCGACGGTGGGCTTCGTGATTGCCCTCGGCGTGATCTGCGGTGTGACGGGTCAGATCTTTTATCGGTCGATGCAGCTCGCGCAGAAATTCTACGACAAGCTGCCCCTTCCTGAAAACACCGAACCGATCGTCCCCTTTTTATTGGCGGGGGTGCTCGGGCTGACGCTTCCAGGCGTGCTCGGTGACGGCCATTTGATTTTGGAACAGCTGGTTCAGGGCCAGATCGCGGTGCGGATGATCGCGCTGCTGCTGGTCGTGAAATTTGCATATTCGATGCTGTGCTTCACTTCAAAATCGCCAGGCGGGTCACTGGCGCCGATGATCGTGTTAGGCGCTTTCGTCGGCGGGCTGTACGGCCATTTGGCTGTGCGCGTTCTCGGCCTGGACGCCATGTTGATTAATAACTTTGTCATCCTCGCCATGGCCGGATACTTTGCGGCGATTGTGAGAACGCCGCTGACGGCTGTTGCACTGGCGTGTGAATTGACCGGCAGTTTCAGTCATTTAATTTATTTCGGTATTGTTGTCACCGTAGCCGAGGTCGTCTCGTCGATGATGAAAACAGAACCCATGTACGAAGCTGGGATGCAGAATTTGCTGATTCAGCATCACATCATCAGCGAATAAAGACAATTCAAGAAAGACAAATGGAGGTAAGTGATGCAAGGCTATAAGTTTCTCTTAGATTTGGCACTCATACTATTGTCGACAAAGGTATTGGGCCTTTTAACTAAGCGGGTCCAAATGCCGCAGGTGGTTGGCGCGCTTTTGGCTGGACTGATTTTAGGACCGGCAATGCTCAATGTCATTTCCGAAACGCAGTTTATTAAAGATTCAGCGGAAATCGGTGTGATTGTACTGATGTTCACCGCAGGGCTTGAAACGGATGTTCAAGAATTGAAGCGAACGGGGAAAGCATCTTTTGTCATTGCGCTGATCGGTGTCATTGTGCCGCTGATCGGCGGGTATTTCGTTGCGAAGTACTTCAACCGGCCGGGAATGATGAGCTCGGGTCTGTCGGCGCCGTTGTACCTGCAGAACCTGTTCATCGGGGTCATTCTGACGGCGACTTCGGTTTCCATCACCGTCGAAACCCTTAAGGAAATCGGCAAACTCAACACCCATTCGGGCAATGCAATTCTCGGCGCTGCGATCATCGACGACGTGCTCGGCATTATTGCATTGACGATTGTGACGTCTATGGCGGATACGTCGGTGTCGATTGTGATGGTGCTGCTCAAGATCGTCGGCTTTTTCGTCTTTGCCGGTGTAGCGGGTTTCTTCTTCCTGAAATTTTTCCGCTGGTGGACGCAGAAATCGGAAAAGGGCCTGAGACGCCACACGATCATCGCTTTCGTTTTTTGCCTGCTGATTTCCTACTGCGCTGAAAAATTCTTTGGCGTAGCCGATATTACAGGGGCTTTTATTGCGGGGTTAGTCATCTCAATGACGCCCAAACGCGAATACGTGGCCAATCGATTCAGCACGCTCTCTTATCTCTACCTCTCACCGATTTTCTTCGCGAGTATCGGTTTGGAAGTGGATCTGCCGTCAATGAACGCAACGGTGGTTATGTTCTCGGTCATTCTTGTGGTGGTCGCCATTGTGACGAAAATCATCGGCTGCGGCGCTGGCGCGCTGGTTTGCCATTACAAAAAATATCAAAGTCTGCGCATCGGCGTCGGGATGATTTCCAGAGGAGAAGTGGCTTTGATCGTTGCAAGCAAGGGCCAGTCCCTTGGACTGATTTCTAATGCCTTTATCGGACCGGTTATTCTGGTTGTCATCATTACGACAATCGTCACGCCGATCATGCTTAAATCTGTATTTGCCCGAACGATGAAATACACGCCCCAGGGACTGGCTGCGCAGGCTGCAGCAGTCGATGTAGATCATATAGATGTGGAAAACAATCTGGCGCGAACCTACGAAAACATCAATGCGATGCAGGAAAGCGGAAATGGTCTTCCAGACGATGCCAAGGATTCAGACAAAGAAAATTAAGATCGTTAACGTCAAAAACTCCGGCTCTGTAGTCGGAGTTTTTTGACGAGGTTTAAAAAAACCCTTGCTTTTTTGATGGTTCTTTGTTATTATAATCTAGTCAGCAGTGCCGAAGTGATGGAATTGGCAGACTTGGCGGACTCAAAATCCGTTGGTAGCGATACCGTGTGGGTTCGAATCCCACCTTCGGCACCAGATTAAAAAATAAAAGTGCTTCTGAAATTTTCAAAAGCACTTTTTTTGTTGTAAAAATTTACGACTGCGCGATGCGTTCCTGGCGGTCCTGCCACATTTCGGCGAATATGGAAATCGAATCGATCACATCTTCAAGGGAAAGCACGTCGGTTTCGGTTTTAATGTCTGACGCGGCGTCGTAATACGCTTTGCGTTTGAGTTTCATAACGCCGATTTTTTTGAGAAGTTCTTCGTGGGTCGGCGCGTCAGCGAGCAGTGGGCGCACGTTATTTTCGTCTTTTTCGAGACGGTCTGCGAGGACGTCGTCGGCGCAGATCAGCTCAACGGTGAAGCAGTTGTCCTTTAACAGCTTCTGGTTTTCTTCAGAAAGGGGCAGGCCGCCGCCGCAGGCGATGACACAGCCCTTCGGGTTGGACGTGTCCAAAATGTCCTTTAAAGTCTGGGTTTCCATTTTTCGGAAAGCCGGTTCGCCGTCTTCTTTAAAAATGTTTTCAATGGTTTTGCCGGCGGTTTGAGCGATGATCGCGTCGGTGTCGTAGAAGCCGTAGTGGAGCTCGTGGGATAACGCCCGTCCGACCGTGGTTTTGCCGACACCCATGTAGCCGATCAAAGCAATATTTTTTGGCATGGTCATGATTGAGTAGCCTCCTATTTTGATAAGTTTTCTATTGATAATACCGAAGAAGGCTTAAAGGTGCAAGTCTTTTCTGAAATGACGGATCGCGTCGGGCGTAAGCTGTCCAGGCGCTGTGGCGTCGGATTCAGATAATGCCGCGTAGGTCAGGCTGCCGCCGAAGTATTCCGGTGCGATGCGCAGCAGCTTGCCGGGTTCGCCCATCATGATGAAAATGATCGGCTTTTTCCAATGTCCTTTCTGGAGAAAGCGGAGCAGAACAGAGGCCGACTGCAGAATGTCGCTTTTATCTTCGGCCCACATGGCGACTTTGATGACGTCGGGGCCCAGCTCAGCGATGTCGTAGAGCTTTTGCTTAAAAGCCTTGGGCTTCAGCGTTTTCTTGAAATTGTGGTAGGACAGAATCAGCCGTTTATCCTGTTTGTGAGCTTCCTTGCGAAGGGTTTTGATGACTTTTTCAGAATTGCCGGCTTCAGCGTCGATGTAGGCGACGGCCTGGTGTGCGAGCGCCTTCAATGCCGCGTGGCTGCGGACGGCTTCGTCGGCCTCGGCACAGGCGCCGCCTTCTTCAAAGCTCCGGAAGGTGTAGAGAATCGGAACTTGTTTTTCGGCCAGTGCGTCGAGACACGCGGCCTGTTCGTCGTCTGTCATCATGCCGAGGGCGTCCCGGCGCCATTCGATCAGATCGGGCTTTAAAGCCGCGGCCTGTTCGGCGTAATCGGACAGTGCGTCTTTCTGAGTGGGACCGATTGGGATACAGAGCGCGAAAGTATAAGGCTCTAAAATAAAGGATTGACTTAAAGATTTCATAATTTAAGTTTACGCTTCATCGGTTAAATTTTCAAGTTGTGCTATAATAAAAACGAATTTACAAGCATCACGTACAGCGCGGGAGGAGGCAAGTCAAATGACAGGTTTATCGTCGAAGCAGGCTGCGCAATTAATGGCTGACGGCAAGGGCAATACGCAGGTTGCCAAGTCAGCTAAAACCGTCAAACAGATCGTCAAGGAAAATACGCTGACCTACTTCAACTTGATTTTCGTCGTATTGGCTTTGCTTTTAATTGTGAGCGGCGCCTGGAATTCGCTGACTTTTCTGCCAGTGATCATTGCGAATACGTTAATTGGGATCATTCAGGAGATTCAAGCGAAAAAGGTGCTGGACAAGCTGACGATTATGAACGCCCCGGTGTCGGTCGTGTACCGCGACGGCAGGCCGAAGAAAATGCGCACGGAACAATTGGTGCTGGGTGATGTGGTGGTGCTGGAAGGCGGCACACAGATTCCGGCGGACGCCGAAGTGATCTCCGGCGAGATCGCGGTAAACGAAGCGTTATTGACCGGGGAAGCCGACGAAATCACAAAACAGCCCGGCGATGAGCTGATGTCCGGCTCGTTCGTGGTGTCGGGGAAATGCGCGGCGCGGCTGACCCACGTCGGCGCCGACGCCTACATCAACAAGCTGACGCTAAAGGCCAAGGCCGTCGAAACCGACGACCGCTCCGAAATGGTGCGCGCCATCGACGGGATCGTCAAACTCGCTGGGATTGTGATCATTCCCATCGGGATCCTGCTGCTTTACCAGAGCATTGGCACGGCGGGCAGCTCCTTCACCAGTGCGGTACCGTCGATGGTCGCCGCAGTCATCGGCATGATTCCGGAAGGGCTCTACCTCTTGCTTTCGGTGACGCTGGCGGTGTCAGCGATGCGCCTGGCCCGCAAGCAGGTCATGCTTCACGATATGAAGAGCATCGAGTCGCTGGCGCGGGTCGACGTGGTCTGCGTCGACAAGACCGGAACGATTACGGACAACGCAATGCTCGTCGCCGACGCCGTGCCGGTGCGGCAGATGAACCGGGCGCAGATGGAGCGCGCGGGGGATTTGGTAAGCCGATATTTAGGCGCCCTCGACGACAGCAACGCGACCTCCGAGGCGATGATCGATTATTTCGGCGAAACAAAAGGTGCAGACGCGATTGAGACGCTGCCCTTTTCGTCGCGCTACAAATATTCGGCCGTGCGTTTCAGAGAAGGCGTTTTTGTGCTCGGCGCGCCCGAAATCGTACTGAAGCGCCATTTCAATCTGTATCAGGATGAAGTCAACCATTACGCGGCTAAAGGGTATCGCGTCGTTGTGTTCGGACAAATTGAAAACGCGGGCACCATTCCGGAAAATGGTCTGGATCAATGCGATGTCGATCCGATATTTTTCGTGATGCTCCAGAATCCGATCCGAGAAAACGCGGCAGAAACCTTTAAATACTTTGCGAGCCAGGGCGTGGCAGTCAAGGTGATTTCCGGGGACAACCCGGTGACGGTGTCGGAGGTCGCCAAACGGGCGGGCATTGCCGGCGCGGATCACTACGTCAACGCCCAGACGCTGAATTCTAAACAGGATATTGACGACGCCGTTAAAACTACGACGGTGTTTGGCCGGGTGACGCCGGAACAAAAGCGCGAGATCGTCCACGCACTGCAGGCTCAGGGCCACACCGTGGCGATGACGGGCGACGGCGTCAACGATATCCTCGCGATGAAGGATTCGGACTGTTCCATCGCGATGGCGTCTGGCTCAGAGGCGGCTGTTCAGGCGGCACAGGTCGCATTGCTTGACTCTGATTTTTCCCATATGCCCCAGATAGTCTCGGAAGGGCGGCGGGTCATCAACAACATCGAGCGCTCCGCGACGCTGTTTTTGGTGAAGAACATCTTTTCGTTTTTACTTTCGATCTTCACGATCGTCAGTATTATCAAATACCCGCTGACGCCGTCGCAGATCTCGCTGGTGTCGATGTTCAACATCGGTATCCCGGCGTTCTTCCTCGCGATGGAACCCAACAATCGGCGCATCGAGGGGCATTTCATCCAGCGGGTCATGCTCCGGGCCATGCCGGCCGCGCTGACGGACTTCTTCATGATCGCCGCGATGGTTGTTTTCGGACAGACCTTTGGTGTCGCCACCAGAGATATTTCGGTGGCTTCGACATTTCTGCTGGCCATTGTCGGCTTCATCATCCTGTACAATATCTCGAAGCCGCTCAATCCGTTCCGCGGCATCGTCATCGCAGGCTGTATTGCCGGACTCGTCGTTTTGGCAGTGACAATGAATTCGCTGTTTGATATTCAGTTCGTTTCGGTTAAATGTGTGATGCTGTTCGTGCTCTTTGCGGTCGCAACGGTGCCGTGTATGCAGGTTTTGACGAAGTTCTTTATCTTCATCGACCACCTGGCCGCGAAACGGACGGGCAAGGAAACCATCGCTTATGAAAATTTTAAATAAAGAAAAAGGGAGGCATAGATAATGAAAATGATTGGACCATCGGCAGACGCACTTTTGAAAATGTGTGTCATTGCGAAATCTGACGAAGAAAAAGAGGAATTGGAAAGCAAGGGGCAGGTCGATCCCAAGACCCTCGAAGCGTCACCCCTCGACAAACATTACAGCAGCATGAATCAAAATCGCTACACTCTCGAAGTGGGCGTGGATCCAAACCTTGAATACGACATCACCGGCGTGATGCAGACGCTGGAAAATTTAGGGGATGCTCCGGATTATCACGTGGTCGACTGGAACAGCGCCCAGGTGTTCATGGCGACTGTCATGCGGATTGCGACGCAGAACGCGCTGGCGGATTTCGCTCAGGGCGATTCGAGCAAGCTGATGCTGACTGAAAAAGAAGATCTGTCTGATGTCGTTCAGAAGGTGCCGGAAATTTGGGTTATGAAGCAGTTTTACGACGCGTGCTTCGACGATTTAGACCGCGACTTTTCGGACAACACCTTTGCGGTGTCGCTGAAGACCATCGAAGAAGATTGAAAAATAAAATCCGCATAAAAAAATAAGAGCTTTCCGAAAGGTGTCGGTTTGACGCCTTGGGAAAGCTCTTTTTTAATATTTCCTTATTACATTTTCGATAAAAACCAGTCCCGTTTCCAGAGCATGAAGAGAATCAATGCGATCTGGGCGGCAAAGGAAAGGACGACGAATCCGAATTGCCCGCGGATTAAAAAGGATCCGGCCAGACAGTTTAAGATAATTTGAATCCAGCTGGTCGCGGCGACGGCTGCGCCAAATCCGATGGCGGAAATGGTCGTCGACGAGGCGATGTACGGGATGATGCCATTGGGAATGCCGGGAATGAGACAGGCCATACCGAACACAAATTCGGGATTAGCTGAATTGATTTTGCTCATAATCCAGCTGCTTTCGGCCTTTTTTTGAAACCATCCCGAAAATTTGCGGCTCACGGCCGTTTTTTCCGAGAGACGGCTGCCGACTCGTCTGGCGAAGACGAAGACCATGCAGTTGCCGGCGACGAAACCGACGTAGCACAAAATAAAAGCAACCCACCATTTATAAATCAGTCCCGCGGCGACCTGAATGGCCATACCAGGGAAAACGATGCTGATCACCTGGATAATTGAGAAGAGAATAATCGTGAGGTATCCGCGCCACCGGCCCTGCTTCGAGAGATAGGCGGCGATTTCTTTTTCATCTCCCTTTTGCAGCAGTTTAACCAGCATCGGGAAGGATTTTGCGGCATTGCCGAACGCGATATAAATCGTCCAGATAAAAACGGCGAAGGCTGCGATCACGACAAGATTTTTCCAATGCCTTTGTAAAAAAGACTTGAACGAATGATTCATACGCGCATCCTTTAAAATATGATGTTTTTATCTAATTTGTAAAGTCTAGATCAACCAAATATAAATATTCATTATAATATCTCAATCCTTTAAGGATTGTCAAGCCAAGGCGAAAAATAAACGGCGCTGGATTGACGGAATCGTCCAGGCCATTTATAATTAAACTGACTAACGTGAAAAGAATCCGTTTTCTTGACAGGGAAGTCAGCACAAATGGCATTGCACTGACTTTTATTTTAGTTGAGAAATTAAAATAAAAGTCTTTTTTATTTTAGAAGGAGCGTTTATGTTAAAGATAGCCGTATATGGAAAGGGAGGCATTGGCAAATCGACAGTGACCAGCAATTTGGCCGCTGCCTTTGCCACGAGAGGAAAAAAGGTCATACAAATCGGCTGCGATCCGAAGGCGGACTCGACGATCAACCTGCTGCACAATCATTCGGTGACGCCGGTGATGACGCTGCTGCGGGAAGGTAAAGAGCCGGAGCGCCTCGAAGACTTGTCGGCGATCGGCTACGGCGGCGTCGTCTGTATCGAAACGGGCGGCCCGACGCCGGGGCTGGGCTGCGCCGGCCGGGGGATTATCGCGACCTTTCAGCTCCTCGAAGATCTCGAACTCATCGAAACTGTGAAACCCGACGTCATTTTGTACGACGTGCTCGGCGACGTGGTCTGTGGCGGATTTGCCGCCCCGATCCGTGAGGGCTACGCCGAAAAGGTGTTGATCGTAACCTCCGGCGAGAAGATGGCGCTGTACGCGGCGAACAACATCAACACGGCGGTCGACAATTTTGAAGACCGCGGCTACGCGTCGGTGGAGGGACTGATTCTCAACCGGCGCAACGTACCGGACGAGCGGCAGAAGGTTGAGGCCTTTGCCGAAAGCTGCGGCCTGCCAATTGTGGCAGACCTGCCGCGAAGCGACGCGATCAACCGCTGCGAGGATCAAGGCATGACCGTCGTCGAAGGCGATCCGGCTCTCGACATCTCTCAGAAATTCATCGCCCTCTCCGAACGGCTGGAGGCGGAAGCATGAGCGCCGGACGCACAGTTCAATCGATCGTCGACGCGGGAAAGGACGCCCTTCAGTCACAGATCGCCGACACGAGGCAGTTGATTTATTCTTCGCCGGCGACACTGGCCTACAATTCGCCGGGGGCAGAGGGCTACGGCGTCAAGCGGGCGGGGCTGGCTATTCCAGACTCGATCATGCTCATCGTATCGCCCGGGTGCTGCGGACGCAATACCTCGGCGCTCTCGGAACGGCCGGCATACCATAACCGCTTCTTTTATCTGACGATGGACGAGACCGATTTGATCACCGGCCGCCATTTGACGAAAATTCCAGAGGCGGTGCAGGAGGTCGTGGATTTTCTTCCGACACAACCGTCGGTGGTGATGATCTGCATCACCTGCGTCGATGCGCTGCTTGGGACAGATATGGAACGGGTCTGCCGGAAGGCGGAGAAGGTCGTCGGCATTCCCGTCCGGCCGTGCTACATGTACGCGCTGACCCGAGAAGGCAGGCGGCCGCCGATGGTGCACGTCCGGCAGTCGCTGTATTCGCTGCTTGAAAAACGGCAGCGCCAGGTCGACTGCGTCAATCTGCTCGGCTATTTCGGCGGCGTGGACCGCAGCAGCGAAATTTTCGATTTGTTGAAAGCGGTGGGCGTCCATCAGATTCGGCAGATCGCCGAGTGTCAGAATATGGCAGATTTTCAGGAGATGGCGGCGGCGAATTTCAATCTGGTACTGAACCCAGAGGCGCTGCCAGCGGCTGAGGACCTGCACAAACGCTTGGGCATTCCGCTCATTCAAATGCAGCGGCTGTATCAGACCGACAAGATCGCGGCGCAGTACCGGGCTTTCGGACAGGTGCTCGGCGTCACCTTTGAAACCGACGCGCTTCGGCAAAACGCCGAGGCAGCTGTAGACAGACTCGTACAGCGGACGGCAGGCTGGTCCTTTGCGGTTGGGGAAGTCGCCGACGCCAATCCTTTCGAGCTGGCGCTGGCGCTGCTCAGAGCGGGCTGTGAAGTCCAGGCGGTTTACGGCACGACCGCCGCGGAATATTGGCCGTGGCTCGAAAAGCTCGCGGCCCTAAAGCCGGAGCTCGAAATTTACGACAACGCCGATCCACAGATGGTGCATTACCACCCGGATGAGAACGGGCCGGTGGTCGCCATCGGTGAGGACGCCGTGTATTATTACAGTGGATATCAAAAAGCCGCACTGGTGCCGTGGCGTGGGAAGACCCAGCCCTTTGGATTTGACGGCGTGATCAAGCTGTCGCAGGCGGTCTGCGAGGCGGTCGACCGGGCCGAACAGAAAGGAAGCACGCGATGAAAGGACTCAGAAAAGTGCTGACACCCTTCGCGCCGGATCAGTCGGGCGCGGTTTCAGTACTCTACGCTTTGGGCGGCGCGGTGATTATTGTCGACGCTGGCGGCTGTACGGGCAATATCTGCGGATTTGACGAGCCCCGATTTGAAACCCAGGCTGCGGCGGTTTTCAGCGCAGGCCTTCGGGATATGGACGCGATTCTCGGGCGCGACCAGCTTTTGGTCGACAAGGCGGTCGAAATCGCCGAGGCCCTTCATCCGAAATTCGTGGCCCTCGTCGGCACGCCGGTGCCGGCTGTAATCGGCACCGATTTGAAATCGCTGTGCCGTTTAATTGAGAAAAAAAGCGGCGTGCCGGCCTTCGCCGTGGCAACGAACGGCTTCAAGCTCTACGACGCCGGCTGCGAGCAGGCCTTTTGGACGCTGTTTAAGAAATTTTGCACCGATCGATCCCAGACCTCTCGAAAGGGCATCGGCGTATTGGGCGCGACGCCCTTTGACTGCGATTTGGACGCGCTGGACGCTTTCCTAGAGGCGCATCCGGCGTGCACGGCCTACGGCTGGTCGCAGGACGAGGGGCTGGACACCTTTGCCGATGGGGCGTCGGCCGAACGCAATCTTGTTGTGGCGCCGGACGGGCTCAAGGCGGCAAAATGGCTGGACCGGCATTTCGGCGTGCCGTACAAACTTTACGATCCGATGGCGGCGCGATTTGCCGAGTCGGTTCCTGACGTTTCGGGCAAGCGCATCTTAGCTGTGCACCAGCAGGTGGCGGTGGATTCAGCCAGACAGGTCTGGCTCGCCCGCGGTGCGGCTTCTGTGACAGGCGCGACCTGGTTCATGAGCCTCAAGGAGCTGGCGCAGTCCGGTGATCTCAAATTAAAAGAAGAAGACGATTTTGAACGGGCAGCTGCTGAGGGGGGCTACGACATCATCGCGGCGGACCCGACGCTCAAGCCCTTGGCCAAGCGTTTTGCGGGACAGTGGATCGACTGGCCCCACTTTGCGATTTCAGGAAAGCGGTTGAATCCCCATGAATGATGTGCAAATTACACACCGCATCCGACTGTACGGCATCGTTCAGGGCGTCGGGTTCAGGCCGACGGTCAGCCGATATGCTGAAGCCTTCGGAATCTGCGGACAGGTGAGCAACCGCGGCGCCTGGGTGGAAATTCTCGCTCAGGGCACCCCGGAACAGGTTGCGGCTTTTGAAAATCAGATTGAGAACGCCCCACCAGAGCGGGCCGTCGTGCTGAAGACCGAAATCAAATCGGTGGACGCCCCTGCTCAGTTCGACGATTTTCAGATTGTCGACAGCGAAAAAGTGAAGGGCGCGATTTTTGTCTCGCCGGACATCGCCATTTGCGACCAATGCAAGGCGGAGCTTTTCGATCCGGACAATCGGCGTTATCTGCACCCGTTTATCAACTGTACGGACTGCGGCCCGAGGCTGACGATTCTCGACGAGCTGCCCTACGACAGAGAGCGGACGAGCATGAAGGATTTTCCGATGTGTCCGGAATGCGCTGAGGAGTACACGAATCCGGCGTCCCGGCGCTACGACGCCCAGCCGGTCTGCTGTCCAGACTGCGGGCCCGAGCTTTATCTGCTCGACCGCCCGGAACGGGGCCGCGCTGCGATGACCGCAACCCGCAGAACGATCGCCGGTGGCGGCATCGCGGCGGTCAAGGGGATCGGCGGCTTTCACCTGTGCTGTGACGCGGAGAACGCGGCAGCAGTCACCCGATTGCGGCGGCTGAAAAATCGGCCCCACAAGCCTTTGGCTGTGATGATGCGGGACGAAGCGGCCGTGCGCCGGGAATGTGTCATCGACGCAGACCAGACGCGCATTTTAACGGGACATCAAAAGCCGATTCTGCTGCTCGAGAAAAAACCGGGCGGCCGCTTGTGCGAGGGTATCGCGCCGGGTCAGGCCACCGTCGGCGTCATGCTGCCCTACGCGCCGGTGCAGTGTCTGCTTTTTGACTACGACGACGGCATCGACATGCCAGACAGCCTGGTGATGACCAGCGGCAATGCGGCGGGGGCGGCCATCTGCCACAACGACGCGGAGGCGCGGCAGGAACTGGCCCATTTCGCCGACGTGATCCTCTCCAACGACCGGCCGATTGTCACCCGTGCCGACGACTCGGTGATGGATTTTATCACTGTCGACGGTCAGCGGGCGCCCTACATGATTCGGCGCTCCCGCGGGTACGCGCCGATGCCGTATATCGTCTCTGCGCCGATGCGTGGGCAGGTTTTGGCCGCCGGCGGCGAACTCAAGAACACGTTCTGCATTGGGCATGATCAGCTTTTCTACCCCTCGGCCTACGTCGGCGATTTGGCGGACGTGCGGACGCTTCAGGCGCTCAAGGAGAGCACGGCCCGGATGCTGACCCTCTTAAAGGTGAAGCCTGAGGCTGTGGCCTGCGACCTGCACCCGCGGTATCAATCGACGCAGTTCGCTGAGACGCTGGGACTGCCGCTCATTCCCATTCAGCACCATTACGCGCACATCGTGTCCTGCACCGCAGAGAACGATGTGGACCGCCCGGTTATCGGCCTGTCCTTTGACGGGACGGGTTACGGGGACGACGGCACGATCTGGGGCGGCGAGATTTTAATCGCAGACTGGCAGCATTATGAAAGGGTCGGCCACATCGAGCCCTTCTGGCAGCTGGGCGGCGACGCCGCGTCAAAAGAGGGCTGGCGGATTGCCGCGGCCTTACTGATGGCGCAGCAGCCAGATCCCCAAAAGTGGGAAACGCTGGTGTTGTCCCTCGGGCTGTGCAGCGCCAAACAGGCTCGGGTGCTCAGGATGATGGCCGACAGAAAAATCAACGCAGTGCGCTCGACCAGTGCCGGACGGCTGTTTGACGGCGCGGCGGCGGGCTTTGGCATCTGCCGGGAATCGACCTTTGAGGGCGAGGCGGCGATGGCGTTAGAGACGGCCGCTGAAAGCTACGAGGCCGCCCATCCTGACGCCACGTGCCGCAGGGCGCCGGCCGTGACGGAAAACGCAGACGGGCAGCTGGTGCTGCCGACGACTGCTTGGTTTAACGACCTAATGGCCAGGAGGCTTGCGGGAGAAGAAGCGGGGCAGCTGGCTTACATTTTCCACCGGGAATTGTCGGAGATGATGATTTCCGCATGCTGTCAGATTAGAGATAAGGTTCAAATCAACACGGTCGCGCTGAGCGGCGGCGTGTTCCAAAACAAGCTGTTGACGCGGCTGACCGCCGAGGGCTTAAAGGCCCGCGGCTTTGAGGTGCTGCTTCACAGGCTGGTGCCGCCCAACGACGGCGGCATCGCGCTGGGACAGGCTGTGGCGGCGATGAGCCGGCTGCAAGATACAAATATTCAATAAAAACATCAATAGAAAGAAGAGAAAGGAATCAATATGTGTGTAGGATTATCAGCAAGAGTTGTCAAATTAACCGATAAGGGGACGGCGGTCGTCGACGCGTCGGGCGCCAAGCGGGAAATCTCGGCGAAGTTGCTCGACGGGTTGGAACCGGGCGATTACGTCATGGTTCACGCTGGGACGGCGATCGCTAAAATTACCGACGACGACGGTCACGAAACGGAAAATCTGCTGGATCATCTGCTATGACAAAGGCAAGACACACGCTTTCGGAGCCGCTTAAAAAAGCGATCCAATATCTCAAAACATACGATGGACCGCCAGTGCGCATCATGGAGGTCTGCGGCACCCACACCCACGAAATTTTCAGACAGGGCATCCGCCAGATTCTGTCGCCAAACATCACGCTGATTTCTGGGCCGGGCTGTCCGGTTTGTGTCACGCCAGGCGGGTATATCGATCGGGCCGTCGCCTTAGCGGAGGACCGCGGCGCGACCGTCTGTACCTTCGGCGATTTGATGCGGGTGCCGGGGACGGATAAAAGCTTAAGCCAGGCCCGAGCCGACGGCGCCGACGTTCGGATTGTGTACGCACCGGACGACGCAGAAAAAATCGCGGTGGACAATCCGGATCGACAGGTGGTCTTTCTCGCGGTGGGCTTTGAAACGACGACTCCGTCGGCCTGTCTCGCGGTCGATCACGCGATCGCGGACGGCGCGGACAATTTTTCGATTCTGACGGCCAACAAAACGATGCCCGCCGCCTACGAGGCGATGAAAGACAGCACGGATTTGTTTTTGTATCCCGGTCACGTGCACGCGATTACTGGAATGGCGGACTGCCGTAAAATGGAAGCAGAAGGCGTCAGCGGCGTTGTAGCCGGGTTTACGGCCGGCGAGTTAATCAGCGCGCTGACCATCGCCGTCAAAAAGTTTGAAGCGGGCGAGACCTTCTGCGTCAACGCTTATCCCCGGGTCGTGACGGAATCGGGGAGCCCGGAGGCTCAGCAGCTCGTCAAAAAGTACATGGAACCCTGTGACGCTTGGTGGCGGGGCATCGGCAAAATTCCAAATTCAGGGATGAAGCTGCGGGAAGCCTACGACCATTACGACGCGGCGGTGCGCTTCGATCTGCCTGAAACTGTCGGGAAAGATCACCCCGGTTGCCGCTGCGGCGACGTCCTTCAGGGGAACTGCCGGCCGGTGGACTGTCCGCTGTTTGGCAAGGTGTGCACGCCGGAACATCCGACGGGCGCTTGTATGGTGTCCAGTGAGGGCACGTGCTCGGCTTATTATTTGTATGGAGGTATAAAATGAGAGAAACACTGCCGGATCAGATTACGCTGGCCCACGGGGCCGGCGGCAAGCAGACTTCAGCGCTGATTCACGATATTTTCAAGAAATATTTTGACAATCCCTTTCTGACGGCGGACGACGCGGCGGTGCTGCCGCGGCCCGACCGGAAGATCGCGATGTCGACCGACGGTTTCGTCGTATCGCCGGCCTTTTTCCCGGGCGGCAACATCGGCGAGCTGTCGGTCTGCGGAACGGTCAACGATTTGTCCTGCATGGGCGCGAAGCCGCTGTATTTGACCTGCTCCTTTATCATCGAGGAAGGCCTCGAAACGGTGAAACTCGACCAGATTGCCCAGTCGATGGCGCAGACCGCTGAAAAAGTCGGTGTGGCCCTCGTGGCTGGGGATACGAAGGTCGTCGGCAAGGGTCAGGCGGACCAGGTCTTTATCACGACGACGGGGGTCGGCGAGCTGATGCCTGGGGTTCATCTGGCCGGCGCGGACGCCAAGCCAGGGGATGCCGTTTTGGTCACCGGCGATGTGGGCCGGCACGGCTGTGCGGTGCTGCTCGCCAGAGATGAATACGGCATCGACGCTCACGTGACCAGCGACTGTGCGCCGCTGTGGCATCCGATTTCGGCGGCCCTCGAGGCGGCGCCGGATATCCACGTGATCCGAGACGCGACCCGAGGCGGCGTCGGCACCGTATTGTACGAAATTGCCCACCAGAGCCACGTGGGCATTCAGTTAAACGCCGAAGATATCCCGGTGGACCCGGCTGTCGCCGGCGTCTGCGGAATGCTCGGTCTGGAACCGCTGTATCTGGCCTGTGAAGGGCGCATGGTGATGATCATGCCCCAGGAACGCGCTGATGCGGTGATCGACGCGCTGTCGGCTTATCCGGACACCCAGGGTATCTGCAAAATCGGCGTGGTCACCGAGGACAATCCGGAACGGGTCGTGATGGAAACGGCGATCGGCGCTCAGACCTTCCTGCCGGAACCGGGGACCGAGCTGCTGCCGAGGATTTGTTAAGGAGTCAATTTATGAAAACGAGAGTTGCGGTGATTTCGATCATCATTCGAGATAAAAACGAAGTAGAAAAAATTAACGAAATGCTTCACGAAGCGTCAGACTATATCATCGGGCGCATGGGCATTCCCTATCGTCAGAAAAACATCAATCTGATCAGCGTCGCGGTGGACGCGCCGGAAGGCGTGATTTCGGCGCTGTCCGGCAGCATCGGCCAGCTCCCTGGCGTCACGGTGAAGACCGCTTATTCAGACGTCATCACGGAAACCCCATGATCCAGCTGGTGTTTTACGGAAAGGGCGGCATCGGCAAATCGACGACGGTGTCCAATATCGCGGCGGCGCTGGCTGAGCGTGGCCTGCGCGTCGTCCAGATCGGCTGCGACCCGAAGGCGGATTCGACGATGAACCTGTGCCACGGTCAGAAAATTCCGACAGTGATGGACATGTGCCGGAAAGTCAACGACGCCTTCGATTTAGAGGATGTGGTCGTACAGAGCGCAAGCGGCGTATACTGTGCCGAGACCGGGGGGCCGCTGCCCGGTGTCGGCTGCGCCGGGCGGGGTGTGATCACGGCTCTCGAAAAGCTGACCGAAAAAGGCCTTTACGAAAAGCTCGCGCCGGACGTCGTGCTTTACGACGTGCTGGGGGATGTGGTCTGCGGCGGATTCGCGATGCCGATGCGGAAAAAATACGCTCAGTCGGTTTACATTCTGACCTCCGGCGAGGCCATGCCGATTTATGCGGCAGCCAACATCGCGATGGCGGTCGATCATTTTAAGGCGCGGCATTACGCAAGGCTCGGCGGCTTTATCTTAAACCGCAGACAGAACGCGGATGAAACCCAGCGCGTTGAGCAGCTGGCTCAAGATTTTCACAGCACCATCGTCGGCACTTTGGCTGATTCCGAGATGGTCAGGGCCGCGGATAATGCTCACCGCATTGTGCTCGAGACGGCGGCCGATTCGGAAATGGCGGCAGCCTACCGGCGGCTGGCTGAGACGATTTACGCCCGCGAGACGGGAGGTGCGCCATGTTAAAGCGCGTGAGAGCTGATTTTTCAGAGGCCAGCCTTCCAATTTCTCAGGCGCATTTTCCCGCGCCCTTTGCGGCCGGTTTGGAATTTAACACGCCGGAGCACAGCCACTGGAATATTGTGCACATTGGGATGCAGCTGCCCGAGAGCCGGCAGATTTACATCTGCGGCGACAACTGCATGCGCGGCGTCGTGATGACCGCGGACGAAATGGACGCGGGCGACCGCTTCGGCATGGTGCTGCTCGAGGACAAGGACTTGATGGACAGCGACCTGACTGAGGTGACGCTGCAGGGTATCATCGGCTGCATCGAAAAATGGCAGAGGCGCCCGAAGGCGGTGTTGGTTTTTCCCGTTTGTCTGCACCATTTTATGGGGACCGACATGGATCGGGTTTACGAGGTGCTCGAGGCCAAATACCCGGATATTTTCTGGCTGAGGTGCTGGATGGACCCGATCATGCAGAAACGCGGTACGACGCCGGACGAGCGGGAGCGCCTGGAAATGACGCGGCCGCTGTACGATCTGCCGGCGGATCCCGCTCAAGTGAATTTAATCGGCGCGGATACGCCGCTGGGTTCAGAACAGACCAACGATTTTGCCGCATTGTTCGCGCGGCACGGCGTTCAGGTCAACACCACAGGCGCCTGCCCGGATTTTGAAGCGTACCGAAAGACCGGTGCGGCCGCTGTGGAAGTTTATGTGTCGCCCATGGCGAGGCTGGCGGCAGAAGGGGTGGCCGCGCGGTTGAACCGCCCGAGTTTTTATTTGAGCGCGGGCTGGCGGGACGCAGAGATCGAGGCAGCGCTGGCGCCCGTCGCGGCCCATTACGGCTGGGACGTGTCCGACTTCCTTAAAACGCGAAAGACGGCTGCAGAAAAGGCAGTGGCGGCAGCGAAAACACGTGTCGGCCGGATGCCGATCGCCATTGATACCGTCGGCGTCTTCAGACCCTTGAGCTTGGCGCGGTTCTTAATCGAAGCGGGATTCAACGTGGTGCGCCTCTACGCGGACGGTTTTTTAGACGAAGAAAAAACAGATTTTGACTGGCTGCGCTCCCACGCGCCGAGTGTCATCGTCTGTTCGACGCTGCGTCCTGAAATGCGGCGGTGGCCGGCGCCTGACGAAAAGGTTTTGGCCATCGGCCCGAGAGCGGCATGGTTTGAAAAGAGCCGCTATTTTGTTCAGATGGTCGCCAACGGCGGTCTCTGGGGCTACGGCGGCCAAGCGGCCTTAATGCAGGAAATGTGCAGCGCACTGGATTGTCCGAAGGATCCGAAGCCTGTGATCGGACAGAAGGGATGGGGGTGTACCTGCGTACTATGAGACAAGTATATACCCAAGTGCCTTGTTACGCCGGAGACGTGTCCGGCGCGGCCTCTGCGCTCTACGAGCTTGGCGGCATGGTCGTGATTCACGATCCTTCTGGATGCAATTCGACTTACAATACCCACGACGAAACCCGCTGGTACGATAAAGAAAGCCTGATTTTCATCTCGGGGCTCAACGACATGGACGCGATTGTCGGCAACGACGAAAAATTGGTCGACGACGTGGTCGAGGCGGCTCAAAACCTGCATCCACGGTTCATTGCGCTGTGCAATTCGCCGATCCCGTACATTATTGGGACGGATTTTGAAGGCCTTTCCGAGATGATCGCGGATCAAACCGGCGTGCCAGTATTCTACATTCCGACCAATGGATTGCACGACTACGTCGACGGCGCGGGCCGGGCCTTTGAAGCTGTGGCCGAGATGCTGGTCGACGATTTGGGCGAGGCGAAGCGGCCCCACAGCGTGAATATTCTCGGCCTGACGCCCCTCGATTTCGACGCGCCTGGCAGTGCCGTCTCTCTTGAGCAGAAGCTCGTCGATGCCGGATGGCAGATTCAATCCAACTGGGCGCTGGACAGCGATCCCGAGGCAATTTGCGGAGCAGGCCGCGCAGCGGTTAACCTCGTGGTGTCCTCGACTGGATGGCGCGCAGCCAAGGTGCTTAAGGCACGGTTTGGAACGCCGGCAGTGGCGGGCTGTCCAGTCGGCAGTTTTTCAGAAACGCTCTTTGACGCCCTTGAACGCAGCGCCAGAGACGGCCGGACGCGGCTTCCTTATTTGGACGGGATTCAAGGTCAACCATCTGACGAAGTGCAGACCGCCGTCATCGGCGAAGCCGTTCAGGCCGGTTCCATTGCCGCGGCGTGCGCGGCTGAACAGCGCGGACCGGTCCGCGCAGTAGTACCGACAGAATGCTCGAAGGCGCTGTGCGCGGGCCAGGTTATTTCCGTGAATGGGGAGGCGGCAGTTAAGACAGCGGTTGGCGGCGCGGAAGCCGTGATGGCAGATCGGCTTTACGCTCCGCTGGTGCCGGATCAGGCGAAGCTGATCCCCCTGCATCATTTTGCTTTTTCTGGGAGGATCGGCTATGACCGCGCGGTGAATTTTTTTGACAACGGTGAATTCAGCAATTTAGCGAAGGAGATCAAAAATGGCAACACTCAATGAAACACCGGCAGGTGAACGGCTCCACATTACCTTTTTCGGAAAGCGCAACGCTGGAAAATCCAGCGTCGTCAACGCGGTGACAGGACAGGATCTGGCGGTAGTGTCGGAAAAAGCGGGAACGACGACCGACCCGGTGGAAAAAACGATGGAAATTCTGCCGCTGGGTCCGGTGTTGATTGTGGATACTCCAGGAACCGATGACGTCGGCGAGCTCGGCGCTAAACGCGTCGCGAGAAGCTACCGGGAAATGGAACGCACGGATATCGCGGTTCTGGTCGTCGACGGCGGAAAGGGCCTGTCCGAAGAAGACAAGGCGCTGATCAGCCGCTTTAAAGAAAAAGATCTGCCCTATCTGGTGGTGTACAATAAGGCTGACCTCAGAGAAAATCTGCCTGATCGCGGTGACAACGAAATCGACGTGTCGGCGAAAACCGGCTGGCATATCGACGAACTCAAGGAAAAAATCGCGGCGATGCAGCCGAAATCTGAGGACAAGCCGATTATCAGCGATTTGGTCGCCATGGGCGACGTGGTGGTACTCGTGATTCCAATCGACGAATCGGCGCCGAAGGGGCGGCTGATTCTGCCGCAGCAGCAGGTCCTCCGCGAACTGCTTGACATCGGGGCGATGGGCATCTGCTGCCGGGAAACGGAGCTGCCTGAAACACTGGCCTCTCTGCAAAACCCGCCGGCACTGGTCGTGACGGACTCCCAGGCCTTTAAGAAGGTGGCTTCGGTCGTGCCGCGGTCGGTGCTGCTGACGTCCTTCTCGATTTTAATGGCGCGGCACAAGGGCTTTTTAAAGACGGCCGTCGATGGCGTGCACGCGCTGGATCATCTGCAGGACGGGGACAGGATTTTGATGGCGGAAGGCTGTACCCATCACAGACAGTGCTACGATATCGGGACGGTCAAGCTGCCTCATTGGATTCAGAAGCAGACGGGGAAGCAGCTCGTTTTTGAAACATCGTCGGGCAAGAGTTTTCCGGCGGATTTAAGTCCATACGCGATGGTGGTGCACTGTGGCGGGTGCATGCAGAGCGGGACGGAAATCAAATCGAGAATGGCAAGGGCGGTGCGCCAGCACGTGCCCTTTACGAATTACGGCACGGTCATCGCCGAAATCAACGGCATTTTAGACCGCAGCCTCGAGGTGCTGGATGGCCACGAAAAATGAGGAACGCATCAAACGGCTGACCGAGACCCACAATCTTCCGCGGGAGGATTTTAAGCAGCTGCTGAGCACACTCACCGACGCAGAGGCTGAAATACTTTACGCCGCGGCCCGCCGTGTCCGGGAAGCGGTGTACGGCAAGGCCGTCTACCTCCGCGGCCTCATCGAATTTACCAACGTCTGCAAAAACAACTGCTATTACTGCGGCATCCGGCGGGACAATGCGCGTATTTCCCGTTACCGTTTAGACGACGAGACAATTTTAGACTGCTGCGATCGGGGCTACGATCTCGATTTCAGAACTTTCGTGCTTCAGGGCGGAGAGGATCCGGCCTATTCCGACACGCGGATCTGCAATTTAGTCCGCGAGATCAAGGCACGCCACCCGGACTGTGCGGTGACGCTGTCGATCGGGGAGAAATCCGAGGCCAGCTACCGCGCCTATTTCGAAGCTGGCGCCGACCGGTATTTGCTGCGCCATGAGACGGCCAATCCCGAGCATTACAGGGTGCTGCATCCGCCGGAGCTGTCCGGCGAAAATCGAAAGCGCTGTCTCAAAACGCTGAAGACCATTGGCTATCAGGTCGGCGCCGGCATGATGGTCGGTTCACCCGGCCAGACTCTGGATTATCTGGTCGACGACCTCATATTCATGCGCGAGCTTCAGCCGGAAATGATCGGCATTGGCCCGTTCATTCCCCAGAAGGACACGCCCTTTGGCACTCAAGCGCAGGGGAGCCTCGAGATGACGCTGCACCTGCTGGCGATCATCCGGCTGATGCAGCCGGACGTGCTGCTGCCGGCGACAACGGCCCTTGGGACCATTGACCCGACCGGACGGGAAAAGGGCATACTGGCCGGCGCCAACGTCGTCATGCCCAATCTTTCGCCGACCAGCGTCCGCGGCAAATACCTGCTCTACGATGGGAAGATCTGCACTGGCGACGAGGCGGCCGAATGCAGGCGGTGCATGGCGCTGCGGATCGAACGGACCGGCTATCACGTCGCGGTCGACCGAGGCGATCACATCGCAGCGCAGAAATAAAAAATAGAAAAGGAATTTAAAATGTCTACACCCGAAATGACCCACTGTATGTTTTGCGGCTCACCGCTGCTGCACCGTTATCTGAAAGACGAGGGCATCGTGCCTTACTGCCCCGTCTGCGAGGAATACCGTTTTCCGGTGTTTAACACGGCCATCAGCACCATTGTGATGAATGAGGATCAGGACCATATTCTGCTGATCCAGCAGTATGGTCGGCCGAGCTACATTTTGGTGGCGGGCTACGTCAACCGAGGCGAGGACGCCGAGCACGCGGTGCGTCGAGAAGTGAATGAAGAGATGCATTTAGAGGTTCAAAAGCTGAAGTTCAACCGGTCCCATTACTTTAAGCCCACGAATACCTTGATGCTCAATTTTACGGCGATTGTGAAGGGCAAGCCTGAGCCGAACTGGGAAGTCGACAAGTGGAAATGGTTCACTGTTGACGAGGCCAGAGAGGCCATCCGTCCCAACAGCCTGGCCAAGGATTTTTTAATCGGCTATTTGGACGGGACTTATCCCTTTTAATTTTTTGAATCAGCGGAGGCGGACATGCGGCTTTTTATCGGTATCCATTTGTCAAAATCACAGCGTCGGGCCATTGCCCGGGCACAGGCGGATTTAAAACGTCAGGGGGTGACTGGCCGTTTTACACCGGAGGAAAACCTGCATCTGACGCTGGCGTTTTTGGGTGAGTGTGATCCAAATCAGCGTGATACCGCAGTGCGCGTGCTGAAAAAGATGCGTTTTGCGCCTTTTCATCTCAAGCTTTCCCAGAGCGGGCGTTTTGGCGACACGATCTGGGCGGCCCCGGACAGTCAGCCAAAGCTTGCCGAATTGGCCGATCACCTCAGACAGGCCCTCGACCGAGCGGGCATTGCCTACGATCGTAAGCCCTTCAGGCCGCACATCACGATGCTGCGCAAAGCGAAAAGCGCGGGGGCCTTCGACGTGCATCTGGACCGGTCTGACGGCGTGGTGACGCGCGTCGCCCTGATTCAGTCTGAGCTGGGGACCCATGGTCCGCGCTATACCGACATTTTCACCGTCGACGACCGCGGCCGGACCTGGCGGAGGAAGCCGGACACCCCGGCTAAACGGATGACCCGCGACAGCAAATTTTTAAGTCTCGTCCTCCGGCACCATCCGGAAAAAATCGGCATCACCTTGGACCGCCACGGTTGGGCGGATGTGGACGCGCTGATCGCCGGTATGGCCAGAACCCGCACTTTTGATCGGCCTTATCTTGAAAAAATTGTCCGCACCGACGCGAAGCAGCGCTACGCGTTCAACGCCGATCACACCAAAATCCGGGCGAATCAGGGGCATTCGATCCCTGTAGACGTGGAGCCCGAGCAGCTGACGCCGCCCGATATTTTGTGGCACGGCACCGGCGAAAAATCGGTGGCGGCCATTTTAAGAGAGGGGCTTCTGCCGATGGGCCGGCTTTACGTGCACCTGTCAAAGGATCCCGAGACGGCGAAAAAAGTCGGCAGCCGCCACGGCAGGCCGGTCGTCTTCCAGATCGACGCCAGGCGGATGGCCAAGGACGGTCTGGTCTTTTACCTTTCGGCCAACGGCATTTGGATGACGAGGGTGGTGCCGCCGGCGTATCTGAAAATTTTTTTGCGTCCGTCTTGACAGATGACGGCGTTTTCTCTATACTGTTTTATGTAAAAAATAAATATTTCAATCTTCAGGGTTGGGTGAAATTCCCTATCGGCGGTAAAGTCCGCGAGCCATTTGGCATGATCCGGTGCAATTCCGGGACCGACGGTTATAGTCCGGATGGAAGAAGATCGAACCCTTTTTGTTGAGCTCGACGCCCTGATTTTTCAGGGCGTTTTTTTATTGGCGTCCTGGTAGAAAGGAAGCTGCATGACAGAAAAAGAAACAGCAGACAGAGAAGCCTACATGCGAAGAGCCTTGGCTCTGGCGCGGCAGGCAGACGGCCGCACGTCGCCCAACCCGATGGTGGGCTGCGTGGTCGTCAAAGACGGACGGATCATCTCCGAGGGCTTTCACGAGTACATCGGCGGTTATCACGCAGAGCGCAACGCCCTGCTTCACTGCCATGAGGATCCGGCAGGCGCAGATTTGTACGTCACCCTTGAACCGTGCTGCCACACTGGCCGCACGCCGCCGTGCACCGACATCATCATCGAAAAGAAAATCGCCCGGGTCTTTGTCGGGGCGATGGATGTCAATCCGATCGTTGCCGGCAAAGGGGTTCAGATTTTAAGAGACGCCGGCATTGAAGTCACAACCGGTATACTTGAGGACGACTGCCGAAAACTCAATGAGGTCTTTGAATATTACATGACGGCGCATCTGCCCTTTGTCGACGCGAAATACGCGATGACATTAGACGGCAAGATCGCGACAGCGTCTGGCGACTCCAAATGGGTCAGCGGTGAGGCCTCGCGCAGAGCGGTTCACCAGCTTCGCCGGCATTACAAGGGAATCATATGTGGCATCGGCACTGTGCTCAGTGACGATCCGATGCTCAACTGCCGCATCGCAGACGGCGTCGATCCCGTCCGCATCGTCTGCGACACCCATCTGCGCATGCCGCTGGACGCGGCCCTCGTGAAGACGGCAAAGGACATCCCGACGTGGGTGCTCACCGGAGCGGAGGCAGATGCGGACAAGCGGGCGGCGCTGAAAGCGCAGGGCGTTCAGGTCATCTCCTCTGAGTTAGACACATCGGGAGAGATCGATCTTAAAAAGGCGTTAGTGGTCTTGGCTGAACGCGAAATCGACGGCATCCTTCTCGAAGGCGGCGGGACGCTGATGGGATCGATGTTGAAAGCCCGGCTGATCAACAAGGTTCACGCCTTTGTCGCGCCAAAAATCGTCGGCGGTGTCGGTGCGCCCTCGCCGGTCGGCGGCGTCGGCGTCGATAAAATGAGTCAGGCGGTGCAGTTGAACGGCGTCGCAGTCGCCTCTTACGACCGCGATCTCTGCATCACCGGTTATCCGGTCTACACGGAATAAAAGAGAGGAGTACGAATGTTTACAGGCATTGTGGAAGAAATCGGCACGATTCAGGGCATTAAAAAGGGCGCGCGCTCCTGCATTTTGACCGTCGGCTGCAGCACGGTACTCGACGGCACGCAGATCGGCGACAGCATCATGACCGACGGCGTCTGTCTGACGGCGACGACGGTTGGCAGCCGGTACTTTACGGCGGACGTCATGGCCGAAACCCTCAACCGCAGCGCGCTGGCGAAACTTAAAGTTGGAGACGGCGTCAATCTCGAACGGGCGATGCCCGCGGACGGCCGCTTCAACGGCCACATGGTCGCAGGTCACATCGACGGCGTCGGCATCATTACCGACAGGCGGCGGGACGACAACGCGGTGTGGTTCACGGTTAAGACGCCGAAGGATATTTTGAATTACATCGTCGAAAAGGGGTCCATCGCGATGTCCGGCATCAGCCTGACGGTAGCGGACGTAGACGACACATCTTTTAAAGTGTCGATCATCCCGCACACGCTGGAGGTGACGGCGCTGGGACAGAAGGACGTCGGCGACGCGGTCAATCTCGAATGCGATATGGTTGGGAAGTACATCGAAAAATGGTGTGACCGGATGCTGACGGGAGATGAAAACAATCAAAAAGACAGCGGCTTAAGCCTTGAATTTTTAAAGAAATACGGCTTTTAATCATACAGAGTATAGAAGGATAGAAAAGAGACAACAAATGGCAAAATCAATAGGTACAATCGAACAGGCAGCGCAGGATTTAAGAGATGGCAAGATCATCCTGTGCATCGACGACCCGGACCGTGAAAACGAAGGGGACATGATCTGCGCGGCGGAATTCGCAACACCGGAAAACGTGAATATGATGGCCAGTGAGGCCAAGGGGCTGATCTGCATGCCGATGAGCGAAGCGTGGTGTCAGAAGCTGGATCTGCCGCAGATGGTCGACGAAAATTCGGACAACCACAGCACAGCCTTTACCGTTTCCATCGACCATGTCGACACGACGACCGGCATTTCAGCTTACGAACGGTCGTACACGGCGATGAAAACCGTCGCCGATGACGTGAAGCCCGAAGCCTTTAGACGGCCGGGCCATATGTTTCCGCTTCAGGCCAGACGCGGCGGGGTTTTGACCCGCGGCGGCCACACCGAAGCGACGGTCGACCTGATGAACATTGCCGGCTTGAAACCTGTGGGGCTGTGCTGCGAAGTGATGCGGGACGACGGCACGATGATGCGCACCTCCGAATTGTTGGAATTAGCTGAAAAACACGATTTCACTGTAGTGACTATCGACGATTTGATTAAATACCGCGTCAAGAACGACACGATCATGGTCCGGGAAGCCGAAGCCAATCTGCCGACAGCCTACGGCAATTTTAAAATCTACGGCTACCGCAATAAAATCAACGGGGAACACCACGTCGCATTGACGATGGGCGACGTGGCCAACGGCGAGCCGGTGCTCTGCCGCGTGCATTCTGAATGCTTGACTGGGGACGTCTTCGGTTCCTCACGCTGTGACTGCGGCGATCAGCTGCACCAAGCCATGCGCCAGATCGCCAGAGAAGGCCGGGGCGTGCTGATCTATTTGAGACAGGAAGGCCGCGGCATCGGGCTGATCAACAAAATCAAGGCCTACGCCCTTCAGGAACAGGGTTACGACACGGTTGAAGCCAATATCAAGCTGGGCTTTCCACCAGATCTGAGGGATTACGGCGTCGGCGCGCAGATTCTCCGGGACATCGGTGCGAAGCGGCTGCGCCTGTTGACGAACAACCCGCAGAAAATCACAGGGCTTTCCGGCTACGGTATTACGATCGAAGAACGGGTGCCGATTGAAATCGAGGCTCAGCCTTACGATTACAACTACTTGATGACGAAGCAGAATCGAATGAACCACATGACCCATTACGAACACGACCGTCACGTGCACGCTTATCCAATCAGCTACAGCAAGGCGGAAAAAGCGAAAAAGAACGATAATTTAAAGAATAAAAAGAATTGAGAAAGAAGGCAAAATCATGAACAAATTAGAAGGTAAGGTTGTTGCACAACAGATTAAGGTCGCCATCGTAGCGGCGCGTTTTAACGAATTCATCGTGTCGAAGCTGGTCTCCGGCGCGCAGGACGCGCTGATCCGCCACGGCGTCAACGACGACGACATCGACATCGCCTGGGTGCCCGGCGCCTTTGAAATTCCGCTGATCGCCCAGAAATTCGCTCAGTCCGGCAAATACGACGCGGTGATCTGCCTCGGGGCAGTCATTCGCGGCGCAACCAGCCATTACGATTACGTCTGCAACGAAGCCAGCAAGGGCATCGCGCAGGTCAGCCTGAACACAGGCATTCCGGTGCTCTTTGGTGTTCTGACGACTGAAAATATCGAACAGGCCGTCGAACGTGCGGGGACCAAGGCGGGCAACAAGGGCTACGACGTGGCCTGCTCCGCGATCGAAATGGTCAACCTGATCAAGAACATCGAAAAATAATCCGGCTCAATAAAAAACAGAGCAATTTGAAATTTTCAAATCGCTCTGTTTTTAGTACCATAAAAGTGTAGCAAGACAGAGAAGAAATTCTTTCATCCTGCTGC